>PLIR01000368.1 GCA_003139415.1 Myxococcales bacterium
GGAAAGCCTCGGATCGGACGTCCCGACGCGATGGTGATGCTCCCTTCGAGTCGAGGCGGCATGCCCGGAGTCCGAGTCGGAGGTGAATCCGATGCCTGGGTCGCAGGCCTTCGGCCCGCGCGATTTGGGGACACGCGCTAAAGCGTCTTGGCCGCGAACGTGTCGCAGGCCGCGATCGATCCCGACGTCAGGCCGTTCTCGAACCACCGCACGCGCTCCTCGGACGAGCCGTGCGTCCACGACTCGGGGCTCACCGTTCCCGTCGCGGCCCGCTGCAGGCGGTCGTCGCCGACGGCGGCCGCGGCCCGGATCGCCGACTCGACGTCGCCGTCTTCGAGGAGATCGCGCTGCTGCGTTGAGCGCGCCCAGATCCCCGCGAAGCAGTCGGCCTGCAGCTCGAGCCTCACCGACGCGCCGGTGGCCCCAGCCGTGTGGCGCAGCCCCTCGACCCGCTCGCTGATGCCGAGCAGCTTCTGCACGTGGTGGCCGATCTCGTGCGCCACGACGTAGGCCTGCGCAAACTGCCCGTTCGCGCCGAGCTTGCCCGCGAGCTCGCGAAAGAAACCGAGGTCGATGTACACGCGCTCGTCGGCCGGGCAGTAAAACGGCCCCGTCGCCGCGTCGCCGTACCCGCACCCCGTGTCGGTCGAGTCCGTGTAAAGGACGAGCTTCGCGTGCCGGTACGCCAGGGGCTCGCCCGTCTCGGTGAACTTTTTCTGCCAGCTCGCCTGCACGTCGTCGAGGACGAAGCCCACGAAGTGCACTTCGGGCGTCTCCGCCGCCCCGCCCCGCGCCGTCGCCCCCCCGTGGAGCCCTTGCCCGATCGGCCCCGAGAGCAGCGCGCGACCGACCATGAAGAGCCCCCCGACGACCAGGATGACGCGCCCGATCCGGCTCTGCAGCAGCCAGGGCAAGAGGTAGACGAGGGTGCCAAGCCCCGCGTCGCTGCGCGCGGGACCGTCGCCCCGGCGGTCGATGAGATCCTCGCTTTCGTGCGACTCGTCCCAGCGCATGCTCTTCGTCGCTCCGTCGGTTACTCGGTTACTCGATGACTCCCGTCCGCCCCTTTCGGTATGCCGCAGGTGACACGCCTGTCCAGCGCTGGAAGGCGCGCCGGAAGTTCGACGGGTCCGAGTAGCCGAGCCGCTCGGCCACCGCGTCGATCGAGGACTCTTGCGGTCCTCGCGTTCTAAGTAGCAAGAGGGCCATCTCGCGCCGCTCTTCCTCCAGCAAGTCGGAGTACGTGACGCCTGCCGTGGCCAGGCGGCGCTTGAGCGTCCGCGCCGACACGCCCATGGCTTTCGCCACATCCTCCAGGGCCAGAATCCCCCCGTCGGGCCGGAGGAGCAGCTTGCGCACGCGCGGCACCACGTCGGCGGCAGCCGTCGCAGCCATTTCGGCAAGCGACCGCTCGAGCTCGGAGTACGCGAGCTGCCGCGACACGGGGTCGGCCATCGTCAGCGGGAGATCGAGGTACCGCGCGTCGAAGACCATCTGCGTGACCGGCTGCCCGAAACGGACCTCCGGGGCGAACGCCGCAAACCGGTCGAAATACGCTGGGCGCTCGAACGCAAAGTCCATCGCGCCCTCCATCTCGCGGCCCGTCAGCGCGGTGCCCATCTGCCAGATGCCGATCGCGATCCAGAAGAGGATCGCGTCCCTCGCGGGGCCGAATCGTGCCCGCTCTTCGATGACGACCGACGCCCGGGAGCCGGTCACGTGCAGGCTCAACGCCAGGGCGTTCGTCCGGGTCGGCACGAAGCGGGCCGCCGTCTCCAGCGCCTCGCGCAGGGTGGCGGCCGTCATCGCGGCAAAACCCAGGTACCCGTGTGCCGACGCCCGCATCTGCAGGCCAAGCTGGATGCCGACGGCCGGCTCGCCCGTCAGCCGCCGCGCCCGCTCGAAGAGCTTCTCTCCGACCGCCACCGAGATGTGTGCACCCGGGACCGCCAGCGCCTTGGCGTCGACCCCGAGGCCCGAAAAGAGGTCCTCGGGGGCGACGCCAGCCTCTTTGACGAGCTGGGCGAGCTGCAGCGCGTGGGCCGCCGGGAGGGTGAACTCGTCTTGGCGACCCGACATGTGCCTTGGCCCGAACTGACCGGAATTTGGCACGGGGTCACCTGGCGACGCAAGGCGCCGAGCCGCATTCTAAACGTGGCCAATCCCGAGTCTCCCCGGGCACACTGGAGAAGCAACCCATGAATGCCACCGTACGCAACCTTCGCTTCGACCTGCGGAACATCCCGCGCCACTGGCACGGGGGGCGTAAATCGGTGACGTCGTTCTTCGACAGCCTGTCGGTCTTCTTCCCCGCCGGCGAGCGCTTCTTCGTGGCGAGCGTGCGGGCCTATCAGGACGCCATCAAGGACGACGCCCTGCGCTTCGAGGTGCGGACCTTCTGCGCCCAAGAGGGCATCCACAGCCGCGAGCACGAGAACTACAACGAGCGCCTCGAGGGCGAGGGGTACCCGATCGACGCCATGGAGAAGCGCGTCGAGGCATCGCTCGCTCGCCTGACGAAGTACGGGTCCAAGGAGCTTCAGCTGGCGGTGACGTGCGCCCTCGAGCACTTCACGGCGCTCATGGGCCACCTGCTGCTCGGCAACCCCAAGCTCCTCGAGGGTGCCGACCCCGAGATGGCCGCCATGTGGCGCTGGCACGCCGCCGAGGAGAACGAGCACAAGTGTCTGCCCTACGACGTCTACAAGGCCGTCGGCGGCCGCTACCCGGTCCGCGTCGCCGCCATGATCGGCGCGACCACGATCTTCTGGGCGAAGGTGGTCGGACACCAGGCGCAGATGATGCGCACGGACGGCACGCTGCTGTCGGCCGACGAGTGGCGGGCCGTGCTGCGGTTCCTCTTCATCGACCCGGGCGGGATGTTCGATCTCTGGGGCATGTACTTCGATTACTTCCGGCCCGGGTTCCACCCGAAAGACATCGACTCGAGCGCGCTGCTCGACACGTGGAAGGCCGAGTACGCGGCGGCGCCAGTCTACGCGCACGGGACGCCGGCGCTCGCTCAGTCAGCCTGACGCGCCGGCGCACCGGCTGCATCCGAGGATGGGGACGGACGGCGGCTCGCGGTCGCGGCTGACGGTTTCGCCGCACGCACAGGCCCAGCCGAGGAGGCGCGCCGGGTTGCCGACGACGACGGCGTGATCGGGTACGTCGCGGGTGACTACGGCGCCCGCCCCCACGACCGCGAAGCACCCGACTCGCACGGGAGCGACGAGGGTGGCATGGGCGCCGATCGTCGCGCCCCGTTGAACGACGGTGCGATCCCAGTCGGGGCCGCGCCGGAAAGCCGCGCGCGGGTGCCGGACGTTGGTGAACTGGGCGCCGGGCCCGACGAAGACGTCCTCGCCGAGCTCGACGCCGTCCCAGATGCTCGTGTGGCTCTGGATCCGGGTGCCCGCGCCGATGATGGCGCCGCGCGCGACGAAGCAGAAGGCCCCGACGACGACGTCGGCCCCGAGCCGCGCTCCCTCGAGCACGATCGACGGAGGGTGGACGACCGGCGCCGCGCCGGCGCGTGTGCGACGCTCCATGATCGCAGTGAGCCTAGCCCAGTGCTAGCGTCGTCGCGCCATGCCCCTTACCTACAAGCAGGCCGGCGTCGACATCGACGCGGGGGACGACCTGGTCGAGCGCATCAAGCCGCTCGCGGCGTCGACGCGAATCGCCGAGGTCCTGGGCGGCGTGGGCGGCTTCGCGGGGCTCTGCCTCGTGCCCGGCGACGTGGACGAGCCGGTGCTCGTCAGCGGCACCGACGGCGTCGGTACCAAGCTCAAAGTGGCGTTCGCGACCGGCGTTCACGACACCATCGGGTTCGACCTCGTCGGAATGTGCGTCAACGACGTGGTCACGTGCGGTGCGCGGCCGCTCTTTTTTCTCGACTACTTCGGCACGGGCAAGCTCGACGTCGGGGTCGCCGAGAGCGTCGTTCGGGGCATCGCCGCCGCCTGCAAAGAGAGCGGGTGTGCTCTGCTTGGCGGAGAGACGGCCGAGCTCCCCGGCATGTACGCGACCGGCGAATACGATCTGGCCGGGTTCGCGGTCGGCGTCGTCGCGCGTCGCAAGATCGTCGACGGCTCGCGCGTGGCGGACGGGGACGTGGCGATCGCGCTGCCTTCGAGCGGCCTTCACTCGAACGGCTACTCGCTCGCGCGCAAGGCGCTGCTCGAGGAGGCGGCGATCGCGCTCGACGCCCGCCCGGCCGAGCTTCGCGGCGCGAGCCTCGGGGAGGCGCTCCTCACCCCGACGCGGCTCTACGCCCGCGCCGTCGCGGCGGCGATCGCCTCGGGGGCGGACATCCGCGCGATGAGCCACGTGACCGGCGGCGGAATCCCGGGCAACCTGCCGCGCGTCCTCCCCGAGGGCCTCGGCCTTCGCATCGAGCGGGCGTGGCCGCGGGCTCCGATCTTCGATCTCGTGCAGCGCGCCGGCGCCATCGCCGAGGCCGAGATGCGCCGCGCGTTCAACGTGGGAGTGGGCTACGTCTTCGTCGTGCCTGCAGCCGACGCGCCGAAGGCCGAGCGAGCCCTGCGCGCCGCGGGCGAGCACCCGTTCGAGCTCGGGCGGGTCGTCGCGGTGCCGCCGGACCGGCCTTTCGAGGAGCGCGTGGAGTGGCGCGCGTGATCGTCTTGGGGGTCCTCGTATCCGGCGGCGGCACGAACCTCCAGGCCATCCTCGACGCGATCGCCGCCGGCACCCTCGACGCCCGCGTCGCCGTCGTCGTGTCCAACGTCCCCGGCGCGGGGGCCCTCGCGCGGGCGAAGACGGCCGGGGTCGAGGCGCTGGTCATCGATCATCGGGACTACGTCGATCGGCCGGCGTTCGACGCTGCCGTGGTCGAGGCCCTGCGCCTTCGCGGCGTCGAGCTCGTGGTGCTCGCGGGGTTCATGCGCGTCGTCACGGACGTGCTGCTCGGCGCCTTTCCCTTGCGCATGGTCAACGTGCACCCGGGGCTGTTGCCGGCGTTCCCTGGGGTACGCGCGCAGCGGCAAGCGCTGGCCCACGGGGTGCGAATCGCGGGCTGCACCGTCCACTTCGTCGACGGCGGCACCGACACCGGGCCGATCATCGCGCAGGCTGCCGTCCCCGTGCACGAAGACGACGACGAGGCGGCGCTGACGGCCAGGATCCTCGTCAAGGAGCACGAGCTCTTGCCCCGGGTCCTGCAGTGGATCGCCGAGGGGCGGGTGAGCGTGGAGCCTGGGCCGGCGGGGCGGCCGCGGGTGCGCGTCCGGGGGGCGCGCACGGAGCGCTGACGCGCGCCGCCCGAGACGCGATGGCCAAGCACTACGACGTCGCGGTCCTCGGCGCGGGCATCGGCGCCCTGACGTCGGCGGTCCTTTTGGCACGCCGCTCGTGGCGCGTGCTCGTGCTCGGCCAGGGGTGGCGGCCCCCGACGTACCACTACGACGGCATCGCGCTCGCGCGGCGGCCGTTCGTGTTCCTGGCCGCGTCGTCCCCGACGTGGGTGCGCGTCATGGTCGAGCTCGCGCAGTCGCAGACCTTCCGCCGCCGGGCGGCGCCGCTCGACCCGATGTTCCAGGTGCTTGGGCCGAAGCTGCGGCTCGAGGTGCCGCCCGACGTGCAGTTCTTCGGCAAGGAGATCGACCGCGTGTACCCCGAGGTTCGGCGGGTGGTCGACGAGCTCTACGCCGATCTGGCGCGCACCAACGCCGCCGTCGACGCCGCGTTCGAGCGCGACCTGGTCTGGCCGCCGGGCAGCTTCTGGGAGCGGCGCGAGACGGGGCGCGCGGCTTCCGCTCTGCCCCGGCTTGCCCGCACCGACGCCGGCCCTCTCCTCGCCGAGTTCCCGCGCGACCATGAGTACCGCGCGATCGTCGACGTCCCGGCGCGCTTCGCCAGCCACTCCGTGGACCTACCCGACTTTGCCGTCGCGCGGCTCCACGGAGCGTGGACCCGGGGCGTGACGCGCCTTCACCACGGGGAGCAGGAGCTCGTGGACTTCCTCGTCGATCGCCTCAAGGCCCACGGGGGCGAGGCGCGGCTGGGCGATCGCGCGGCCCGCGTGCTCCACAAACGCGGACGCGCCTCGGGGCTGCTCATCGACGGCGACGAAGCGCCGACGGGCGTGGGCTTCGTGCTGACGGATCACACGACGCGGGCCCTGCTCGACTGGACGAGCGACTTCGATCCGCCGCGCCGCGAGCTGGCTGCGCTCGCCCACCTCTTGCCGGCCGAATGGAGGTTCGTGGTGTCGATCGTCGTCCGCGACGAGGGCCTACCCGACGCGCTGGGCGACGAGTCGTTCCTGCTCGCGGCCTGGCCCCACCGCGCCGCGCGGCCTTCCCGATCGATCGGCGGGTCGGCGGCGCGACCCCTCATCCACCTGCACCGTACCCGCCAGCCGTGCGGCGTCCCAGGGGCTACGCTCCTCGTCGCCGAGGCGCTCCTGCCAGACCTGACGTCGCTCCCCACCGCCCGCGAGGCGGTGCTCGCCACGATCGAATCGCTCTTGCCCTACATCGAACGGCACTACCTCGTCGTCGACTCGCCGCACGACGGCCGGCCCGTCTGGGACTACCGCTCGGGCGCGCGAAGGGAGACGGACCGGGCGCGCACGCGGCCGGGCGGAGGATCGCTCGAAGGCGAGCCGATGGTGCCGCGCTGGCGCGTCGAGCCCCCCTCCTTCCACGGCCTCGCGGCCGAGCCCATCCGGACCCCGCTCGCGGGAGGCTTCGTCGTCGGACCGAGCGCGCTGCCCACCCTCGGTCAGGAGGGCGAGCTTCTCGCCGCGCTCGGCGCCGCTCGCCTCGTCACGAGGACCGACCGCCGCAAGGAGCAGATGCGCCGCGAGATGTGGAGCAAGATCGAGCTTGGGTGAAGGGCCCCGCCTTCGCCAGTCACGCGCCGATCGACGCTAGCCACCGCGCCACGATCCCATAGCCCTCGTGCACGAGCGCGAGCGACGTCGACTCGTCCTTCTGGTGAGCCTGGCTGTTCTCGCCTGGGCCGAAGTTGACGGCAGCGATCCCGCGCGCCGCGAAGCGCGCGACATCCGTCCACGCCTGTTTGGGCTCGACGGCGCGGACGCCCGCTGCGACGAGCGCCTTCACGAGGGGGTGGTTGGCGCTCGGCCGGGCGGCCGGAGAGAGGTCGGTGAACGTCACGCCGGCCCGGCCGCGCACGAGCGCGATGAGATCGGCCTTCGCCTCGTCGAGGGTGCGGTCGGGTGAGAACCGGTGATTGAGGTTGAGGACGAACCGGTCCGGCACGACGTTTCGGCCTCGCCCGCCATCGCGCGCCTGGGTCACCGTCGTCACCGACCGGTACGTCAGCCCGTCGAGGACGGCCTCGCGCACCGGCAGCGCGCGCAGCTCGGCGAGCAGGTCGGCCGCGCGCGTGACCGCGTTGTCCCCTTCCCAGGGGCGCGCGCTATGCGCCGTGCGCCCCTCGAACGAGACCGTCGCGTGGATCGAGCCGACACACCCCAGGTGGAGCTTGTTGTCCGAGGGCTCCATGCAGACGGCCACGTCGACCCGGCAAAGGTCCGGATCCTCGTCGAGGACCGGCCCGAGCTCGTTCTCGGCGAAGGGGCCCTCCTCGCGCGCGTAGAACACGAGCGTGAGATCGCAGCGCAGGTGGGCGAGCGGGCCGCTCTCGACGTACGCGATCATCACGGCGAGCCCGCTCTTCATGTCGCTCGCGCCGGCGCCGAAGCAGCGGCCGCCTTCGAGACGCGCCGGGCCGTTTTCGGTGCGCACCGTGTCCAGGTGGCCGACGAGCGCCACGCTGGGGCCCCGGCCTCGGGTGACCGGGACGACGAGCGAGTTGCCGTACCGCCGGATGGGCGCCGCGAGGGGCAGGCGCGCGAGACGCTCCTCGACGAGGTCGCAGAGCGCCCTCTCCTCGCCGATGGGCGACGCCACGGCGCAGAGCTCGAGGAGCGTGCGGTCGAGGAGCCGCTCGACGCCGCCGTCCGACGGATCGCTCAAACGGGCACCGCGAAGTCACGCAGCGCCGCGTTGAGGCTCACCTTGCGATCCGTGCTCGCCGTCCGCTGCCCGATGATGAGCGCGCAGGAGACGCCGTACTCGCCCGCGGGGAATTTCTTCGTCCGAACGCCCGGGATGACGACACTGCGCGGCGGGATGCGGCCCTTGTGCTCGACGGGCTGCGCACCGCTCACGTCGATGATCGTCGTCGAAGCCGTCAGCACGACGCCCGCGCCGATGACGGCCTCGCGGCCAACGTGCATGCCCTCGACGACCACCGCGCGCGAACCGACGAAGACGCCGTCCTCGATGATGACGGGCCGCGCGCTCGGCGGCTCGAGCACGCCGCCGATGCCGACGCCCCCGGCAAGGTGGCAGTCGCTGCCGATCTGCGCGCACGACCCGACGGTGGCCCACGTGTCGACCATCGTCCCCGACCCGACCCGGGCGCCGATATTCACGTAGCTCGGCATGAGAATGACCCCCGACTCGAGGAACGCGCCGAAGCGCGCGACGGCCGGCGGCACGACGCGGACGTCGCTGGGGATCTCCTTTTTGACGGGGATCTTGTCGTTGTACTCGAACGGGCCAGCGTTCGTTCGCGCCATCTTGGAGATGGCGAAGTAGAGCAAGATCGCTTGCTTGACCCACTCGTTCGTCGTCCAGTCGGCGCCCTCGCCCGCAGGCGGGGAGGCGACCCTGAGCTCGCCACGATCGAGGGCGGCGAGCGTGCCCTCGACGGCCGAGTGGTGGTCCATATCGGCCAGAAGCGCTCGGTCGGCAAATGCCGCCTCGATGCGCGCGCGGAGAATGTGTTCGAGGTCCATCGTGGCCGGGCGTATCCAAGCCGCCGGCGGACGTCAATCGCGGGTGGCCAGCTGGATGCTACAGCGCTTGCCGGCGAGGTCGATCGTGGCCCCGATCTGCTCGGCGACGCGACGCGCCGCGGACGCCGACGGCGATACCCACGACGTGACGGCCAGCGCGAGTGTAGGCAGGGCGGCGTCGGCCATCTGAGCGGCTTCGGTCACGAACCCCGGCTTGGGCAGGGAGTGCGCGCGCAGGACGACGGCGTGAACGCCGGCCGCGTGCGTGCACGCGCTGAGCAGCGAGAGCACGGGCGCGAGGACGTAGGGGTCCGTCGAGATGACGCAATCCGGCGACGCCTCCTGGAACTGCACGATCATCTCGCGCCCCCGCGCGGTGCCCGACATGCGCCCCGCCTCGCGCGCGATGAGGTTGAGGCTGACCTCCGTCGTCACCGGAGCGCCGGCCCGATCGAGCAAGGCGAGTAGATCCGCGCACGCCTCCAAGTCAGTGGCCAGCGTCCCGGCCTGCGCGGCCTGCGCCGCCCGCTCGGTCGACGCATCGCCCGAGGCGGCCACGGCGTCGAGCAGCGCGTCGAGCTGGGCGACCAACCCGCTGCCGTAGACGCCGACCTCGGTGGCCGCGGCGTCGGTGACCGGCCGCTTCNNGCTCCCCACGCCGACGGGGCGCGCGCGCTGACCCGGTGGACGACCCCGGAATTTGGGGCCGCAGAATCCGGCTTCTGTCCGTTGCTCTCCGACGCCATGGGTCCCTCAGCTGCTGTACAGCCCGAACCAGGCACGCGAAGGCGCCCAGTCCGGACCGACGCGCCGCCCCCGCGTCGAAAACGTCTCTCCTTTGAAGATCAGTGGTCGTGCGCCCGTGCCCGCCGCTCCGGGCGCCGGTACATCACGCGATCGGCGACACCTCCGTGCCCGGGAAGAAATACGCGATCTCACGTTTCGCGTTGTCGAGCGAGTCGGACCCGTGGGTCGCGTTCTCGCCGACGTTCGACCCGAACCTCTTGCGAATGGTGCCTGCCGACGCCTTCGCCGGGTCGGTCGCGCCCATGAGATCCCTCCACGCCGAGACCGCCGTATCGCGCTCGAGCACGGCCACGACCACGGGGGAACGCGTCATGAACTCTACGAGCTCGCCGAAGAAGGGCCGCTGACGATGGACGTCGTAAAACCCCTCGGCCGAGGCGCGAGAGAGGTGCACCATCTTGAGGGCGACGATCTTGAACCCGCCTTCCTCGATGGCGCCGAGGNNACGGCGTCCGGCTTGACGATACAGAGGGTGCGTTCGGCGGGCATGGACGGTTCCTTTTGCTGCGGAGGCTCCAACGCTCGCTTTCTAGAGGATCTCGGTCACTTGCGCGAGCCCAATTGGCTGGCTGCTGCCGCCATTTGCGCGATCAGCGTGTCGGCCATGTCGCTCGGCGTCGCAGCCATGCGGACACCGGCGGCTTCGAGCGCCTTGATCTTCTCGGCCGCAGTGCCCTTGCCGCCGGCGATGATCGCGCC
>PLIR01000039.1 GCA_003139415.1 Myxococcales bacterium
CGTGTGCGCCCGCGCCCGCGCCCCCCGCCCGTTCCCGGTAGTCCCAGGTGCGTCCGCTGGCTCCTGGCCCTCCGCTCCCGCGCTGCCGTAGCATGGCAGTCGGGAGATCTTGCCATGACCTATCGCAATCGACTTCAAAGTGCCCCGGGATACATCTTGGCGGCCATAGCCGCAGTACTCGCCGCCTCGAACGGCGGGTGCACCGCCGTCAGCAACGCGGTGAACGACGTGCAGCAGGCCTCCGAGGGTTGCTCGGGCCTGCAGCCCGCGACCTCCTCCGCCCAGGCGACCGTGCAGGCGTGGGTCAACAGCCTGACCGCCCTGAACACGGCGGCGAACAACGTCGAGGCGGAGTGGCTGGCGGCCTGCAACGAGGTGAACACGAGCCTCGGGCTCGACGCGTCGCAGACGACGGCCTCGGGGGCGTGCGGAGTCCTCAACGCCTACATCAAGGGCGATCTCAACGGCGAGGGCGACGTGGCCGTCACGCTGACGCTCGCGGTGAGCCCGCCGAGCTGTCAGGCCGACCTCTCGGTCCAGGCGAGCTGCGAGGCCGACTGCAACGCGAGCGCGAACTGCAACGTGCAGGCGAGCTGCATGGGGGGCGACGTCGTCGTCGGATGCAACGGGACGTGCAGCGGCGAGTGCGACGTGACGGCGCCGAGCGTCACCTGCATGGGCACGTGCGAGGGGTCTTGCACCGCGACGGCGGCGGCGTCGTGCTCGGGCGAGTGCTCCGGCACGTGCACCGCGCCATCGTGGACCGGCACCTGCACGGCGGGCTGCACGGCCAGCTTCTCCGGGACGTGCGGCGGGATGTGCAGCGGGACCTGCGACGGTACGAGCACGGGCGGCTCCTCGTGTTCGGGTCAATGCGTGGGGACGTGCAGCGCGAACGCCACCGGATCGTGCGCTGCGTCCTGCACGGGTCAGTTCTCGGGCGGGACGTGCTCCGGGATGTGCACCGGATCCTGCACCGTGTCGGCGGGCGCGGAGTGCAACGGCATGTGCAACGGGACGTGCAAGACCACGCCCGGCTCGGCGACGTGCACGGGCGAGTGCCACGGTACGTGCTCGGTGACGACGACGGCCCCCACGTGCAACGGTCAGCTGAGCTGCATGGGGAGCGCGACATGCCACGCCGACTGCCAGGCTCAGGCCCAGGCGAGCCTCAACTGCTCGCCCCCGCAGGTCACCTTCGACGTGCAAGGCGACGACAAACTGCTCACGGCGTTTCAGACGCACCTGAGCGACATCGGAAAGGCGTTCAGCGACACGCTGGAGCTCGAGAGCCTGATCACCGCGAGCGGCGGCGTCGCCAGCCAGACGGCTGACACGTTCGACGCCATCGGCAGCGTCGGCGCGGCAGGCGCCGCGTGCATCACCTCCCAGGCGAGCGTCGTGACGAACATCCAGGCCAGCGTCCAGGTCTCGGTGAGCGCGAGCGTCACCGTCTCGGGGTCGTCGTCATAGGATTCGATGTCGAAGCTCGAGCTCCGCTGACCGAGGCTGGCGGGGCGGGCGCCGCGGACCTAGATCAGAAGCATGACGCCGGGCGCCGCCCTCCCCCCTGACTCGAATCTCGTCCCCGACGGAGCCTTGCGCATCGCGTCGCGCCGTATCACCGACGGCGCGAGCGCGGTCATCCGCGAGCCGTGGTCGGGCGCGGAGCTCGGCCGCATCGTCCTGGCCGACGAGTCGCAGGCCGCCGAGGCCGTGGCGGCGAGCGTGCGCGCGTTCGAGCGCACGCGCGCGATGTCGAGCTACGACCGCAAGGTCTTGCTCCAGCGCGTCGCCGCCGAGATCGACACGCGCAAAGACGCCTTCGCCGAGCTCCTCGCCCGCGAGTGCGGCAAGCCCATCGTCCAGGCGCGCGCCGAAGTGGCGCGCGGCATCTCGACGTTCCAGCTCGGCGCCGAGGAGGCGACGCGCATGGTCGGCGAGGTGATGCCGCTCGACATCACGGCGCCCTCGCGCGGCTACTCGGGCTCGTGGACCCGGGTGCCGGCCGGGCCGGTGATGGCGATCGCGCCGTTCAACTTCCCGCTGAACCTCGTCGCGCACAAGCTCGCGCCGGCCCTCGCGTGCGGGTGCTCGGTGGTGCTCAAGCCCCCCCCGCAGGCGCCGCTCACGTCGTTCCTGCTCGCCGAGTGCATCCGCAATGCGGGGGCGCCCGACGACGCCGTGCAGGTCGTCCCGTGCGAGATCCCGGTCGCGGAGAAGCTCGTGAAGGACGACCGCTTCGCCGTGCTGTCTTTCACCGGCAGCGCGCCCGTCGGTTGGCACCTCAAGTCGGTCGCGGGGCGCAAGCGCGTGCTCCTCGAGCTCGGAGGCAACGCCGCGGTCCTGGTTCACCAGGACGCGCCGCTCGACTGGGCCTGCGAGCGCACCGTGTTCGGCGCCTTCGGGTACGCGGGGCAGGTGTGCATCAAGGTGCAGCGCCTCTACGTCCACGCGCCGATCGCGGCGGCCTTCGTCGCGCGGCTGGTCGAGCACACGCGGTTGCTCGAGCCGATGTCGCCCCTCGACCCCATGGCGGTCTGCGGGCCGATGATCGACGAGGGAAATGCCAAGCGCGTCGAGCAGTGGGTGAGCGAGGCAGTCCGGGCGGGCGCGCGCGTCCTCTGCGGCGGCCGGCGCGACGGCAACCGTTACTGGCCGACGGTGCTCGAGTTCGACGGCGACGGCCGCGGCAACAAGGTGGTCGACGAAGAAGTCTTCGGCCCCGTGCTCACCGTGCACCGCTACGAGAGCTGGAGCGAAGGCCTCGCGATGGCCGACGCGAGCCGCTACGGCCTGCAGTCCGGGATATTCACCGACTCGCGGACGCGGGTGGCGGAGGCGTTCGCGAAGCTGCACGTCGGCGGGCTCGTGGTGAACGACGTGCCGACCTTCCGGGTCGATTCGATGCCGTACGGGGGCGTGCGCGATTCGGGGCTCGGGCGCGAGGGCGTGCGGTTCGCGATCGAGGAGATGACGGAGCGCATGCTCCTGGTGGTTCGCGAGGTATGACGCAGACGCGTGCGCGAGCGCAGACGCGGGCGCGAGCGCACACGCGAGCGCAGACGCGAGCGCGGGCGCAGACGCGAGCGCGAGCGCAAGCGCGGACGCGGGCGCAAGCGCGGGTCCCGATCCGGACGCGGGTGGGGGGGCGACGGGGGTTGGGGCGAGGGCGCTCGCTGGGGCTGGGGCCGCGGCGATGGCGGCGGTGCCGAGGGCCCCGGCGAGGCCGACGTGACCGATGAGGGCGAGAAGCAGGAGCCCCGCGGCGATGAGCGCGGCGCGCGCGCCGCNNCCGCGCGCGACTGGCCCCGCAAAACGCGAAGCCATCGCGCGCGCCGCTATCCGCGACGCGAGCCCCCGCAAGCGGGGCGTGCCGTCCATCGGCGCCTCAGACCGCCGGGGTCGACGCGCCGTCGCGTGCTCGGGGACGTGGGGCGGACGTTCCGTCGATCGGCTCGCTGCGCCGTTCCGCACTCTCGCTGCGCCGCTCGGCCGGCTCCCACTCGCGCACTTGAAGCGTGCCGTTCACGGGGATGGCATCGAGGCGCAGAGTGACCGAACCGTCGCGGTTCGTGAATCCGACGCCGACGCGCACCCAGTACGACTTGCCCGGGGTGCGCTCGACGATCGTGTAGACGGTCTTCATGGTCTTGGCTTGATCATCCATGGCTCGACTCCTTCTTGGCCGCGTTGGGCCTGAAGGTCGCCTTTGCGACGCACGTGCCGCGTCCGCGGCCGCCGATTTTCGCTGGTCCTGCACGGAGGACGGTGTCCTCAACCGCAGCGAGAGGTGTCCGTGCCGGCAGCGAGCCCGAAAGGAAGTGGCCGTCCAGCGTCGGCTATCGCGAGGACGCTGACTGGATCCGCGACGTCACTGAGGCGGGGGCGGAGGAGGGGCGCCGGGCGGGGGCGGCGGGGGAGACGCATCCCAATGACCGGGCACGAGCTGCCACGACCCGTCCTGCACCTGCTCCCAGTGGGCCGGAGTCCACCCGTAACCGGGCCGACCCTCGAGCCAGTAGCCATTGACCCAGGCCCACTGCCCGTCTTGCAACGTCCAGTAGCCCGGCTGCCAGGCGAACCCCTCGCGAGGGGGTGGGATCAGGACCACTTGCGGGGGCGGGGGCGCCGTCGCGCTGACGATGACGGCGGTGAGGATCGCCGTCTCGGCTGCCCAGAAGAACAGCCCCCTGCACGACGCGAGAGCGAGAAAGACGGGAAGCGCAACGATGCCAAGTAGCCGAGTCGTCATGAGGACTCCCGAGCGTGGAAGAAATGCGAGGCTTTCGCCGCGACGATGACGATCGCCGGGGGGCGAGGCGGTGATAGGGTACCGCGCTTTCCCGTCTCTATGTCCGCAGAACATGTCCCCGGTTCGGCCGTAACGCACCCCGCTGCGGGGTTGTTCCATCGGGTCGGGGCGGCCGTGGCGGAGTTTTTCCTTCTTTCGGGGCCGCGTGCGACGGTCCGCGGGCGTTCTCCCGCGGTCGGCGCCTCTCTGCGGACGTGGTGGCTCGCCGCCCGCGCCTACCTGCGCGTCGCGGAGCAGCTCAGCCCAGAGACCGAGTTCGCGCCGGCGCTCGCGCTCTATCGCGAGGGCATCCGGCCGCTTGTCGGGGCGGTCCTCGTCGTCACCGAGCGCGCCGTGCTGCCGGCCGACGTGGTCGACGTGGGCGCGGCATGGGCAACGCTCGAGCGGAACTGGTCGCGGCTCGGCATTGAGGTCGATCTCCGCGAGTTCGGTGCCGCCAAGAGAGCCCTCGTCGAGGCGGCGCCCTTCGACGATCCTCCGCCCGGCAAAGAGGAGGCGGCTGCTGTCCTCGCTGCGCTGTCCCGCCTCGTCGACCTCGTCGGGCGAGCCATCGAACCGCGGACCGAGCGGCGGCTGGCCGCCTACGCTCGGGCGAGGCAGGCGGTCGTTGCGGTCGTGGTCGTCGTCGCGATTGCCATCCCCGTCAAGCGCGCGCTCGCCCCGCGCGACCTCGCTCTCTACAAGCCCGTCACCATGAGCACCGTGCACCCCTGGCGCGAAGCGGTGGGTGGCACCAACCTGACGAACGGGAAGATCGAGTTCGGCTGGGCGACGGCCACGGACAACACCGCCGACGGCGGCCGGCAGGACCCGTGGATAACGGTCGACCTCCAGAAGCCGACGCGCATCGGAAAGATCGTCGTCTACAACCGCGGCGACGAGCGGTTCAACGACTGCCTGCCGCTCATCCTCGAGATCGGCCTCAACCCGAACGACATGAAGACCCTCGGCGTGCGCAAGGACCTCTTCACGCGGACCGAACCATGGGTCGTAGACCATCTCGACGAGACCGCGCGCTACGTCCGAGTCCGGATGACTGGCACGGCGTACATCGCCCTCAACGAGATCGAAGTCTACGCGCCCTAAGAGTCGGCGCGCTTCAGCACGATGACGTTGAAGCGCCCGCTCCACGTGGGCGTGATGTCCGACCGGTGTTCGTACGGGTTCGCCTCGAACGTGGCTGCCGTTTGGTAACCGCGCACTGCCTTGAACGGCCACTCGTCGCCCAAGTCGCCAGCGGCGTCGGCATGGGAGACGATGACGATGTAGTCGGCGTGGATCTTCGCCGCCTCCTCGGCGCTCTTCGCGTCACCCAAGAAACGCACGCCCGGCCGCTTCAACCGGTCGCGGACCCAATCCGCCGTGTAGTCGCCCATCGAGACGATGTCGGGCGTGGCCGAGACGGACACCCCCTTGTGCCCCGCCGCCCGCGCCGCGATCCAGTCGAGCGCGCGCCAGCGCGCGTCGGGCGCGAGCTGCTGCGCGCGCACCGCCTGCCCGATTGGCACTGCCACGTAAAGCAACCCGAAAGCCGCCGCGATCCATGGCACCCGTGACCACCACGCCCGAGGGCCTCCGTGCTCGCGCATCCACGCCGTCAGCCTCTCCGTGGCCGCCTGCATCGCGAAGCCGAACCCGACGCAGAGGATGGGGAGCGCGACGAGGTAGTTCCTGAAGAGGTACGCGCGGCTCGTCAACGCAATCGACAGCACGGCGGCGAGCGCGTGCGCGATGCCGATCAAGCACAGGCTGCTCCGCTCCCGGAGGCCCTTCGCCAAGCCCGCGACCGCGCAGGCCGTGGCCACGATGGCGGGGATCGCCCAGCGATGGAACGCTATCGTAGCGATGCCCTCGAGGACCGATACGGTGTGCTCCCAGCCCGGCGCGCGCAGCAGGAACGCGGGGAAGCCGCCCTCGATCGTCTGTCGTGACCGGTTCTGGATGTCGCGAAGCGCGCTGCTCCAGTGGATGGCCACGTGGGGATTCATCAGCAAAAAGAGCGCGACCGCGGCCGGGATGGCGACCAGCGTGGCAGCGCGCCCCGCGGCGGGTGCCCTCCACCCGGGGACCCTGACGGGGCGGAGCATGAACGCCAACGCAGGAATCGCGAGCGCCGTGGCCGCCGTGATCTTGAACGCGAGGGCGGTGGCCGCGAACACGAGCGTCGCGACGGCCCACACGAACTTGCCGCCGCGCAGAAAGAGAGCGCACGCCCCGAGCGTCCACGCGACCATCGCCACGAGGTCGGCGTCGGTGACGCCGTAACGGCCGTGCGACACGAGCTCGGCGGCCGTCGCATAGAGGAGTGCGGCGTAGACGCCTCGGGTGCGCCCCGCGTCGTCGCCGAGGGCGGCGTACCGCGCCGCCAGATAGACGCCGGCGGCGCCGCTCGACGAGATCACGGCGGTGACGACGCGACTGATGATGCGCATCGTGAGCCCGTCGCCCGGGTCGTAGAAATGGACCTTCGGCCAGAGCTCGGAGATCGTGACCCAGATCCACGCCGTGATGGCGGAGAGGGGAGCGCCGTACTGGTACGTGGCTGGCTCCCAGTCCTCCGTCTGCAGCATTTTCTTGGCGTTCTCGGAGATCCAGCACTCGTCCCAGTGGTGGAAGTACGGCAGGCCCAGACGGATGCCCAGAAGGCGCAGACCGAGCGCCAGGAGCGAGATCGACAAGGCCACCAGCCAGGCGGGCCATGCCCGTGATCGCCACCCTCGGTTCACGGCGGAGAACCCTCGCATTTCCGTCGCCATGGCGTCGAGCACTGCGTTGCCTCCGGCGGGGACCTCACGCGCCGAAGAACCTCGAAAGCAGCGCGCGGATGCCGGTAGACGGGGTATCGGGGAGCGGGCCGTTCACTTTGACGACGGCCGCCGTAACGTTGTCGGGGGTTCCCATCCCGTTGGCCTGGGAGACGAGCGCGCGGCACGCCGCCTCCGCATCGCCGGCCCCCATCCCCGCGAGAATCTCGTCGTCGCCTAGGACATTGTAGAGACCATCGCTGCACAGCAGCAGGGTGTCGCGCTCGACGAGGGGGAACGCGAGGCGATCGACTGCCGCGATGAGGTCCCGGCCGAGCGAACGCGTGAGCGTCGAGCGCTCGGGGTGGTCCCGGGCCGCCTCGGCGCTGATCAGGCCCACGCGCCTTCGCGCCCCGGCGACGGTGTGGTCCTTCGTCTTTTGCAGGAGGGCGCCCTTGCGGATGAGATAAAGGCGGCTGTCGCCCACGTGGGCGGCGTGCACCATTCCTCCGTCGAGGACGATCGCGGTCAGCGTCGTCGCCATGCGGCGCAATTCGGTGACCACGAGGGCGCGGTCGTGGATGTCGATGTTCGCCTGTTGGACCGCCCGGTAGAGGCGCTTCGCCGGGCCCCAGGAGACGGGGCTCTCGCGGTAGGCGCGGAGCGTTACGTCGATCGCCGTGCGGCTCGCGATCTCTCCGCCTTCCTCGCCGCCGACGCCGTCGGCGACCGCCACCAGCACGTGCAGCGGCCCCTCGGCGTGCACTCCACAAGCGTCCTCGTTGTTCCCTCGTTCGGTCCCCTCGTCGGACAGCGTCGCAAACGTGACGACCGGCGGCTGGGTCGTCATCTCTGGGCTCGGGTTCTTCAGGTTCGCCATCGCTGGGGCGCGCAATATTCCACAGCGCAGGGCGTTGGGCAGCGCCAGAAACGCCGTCGAAACAATAAAGAACTTGGCAAAAGGTAGGACCACGGAAGCCCCCCAGCAATCCTTTCGAAACAACCGACCGGTAGGGTCGCGCGCACCATGTCAACCAGGGGATCTCACCATGTCGGATATCGCTAAGCCGGAATCGGGGGCGACCTCGAGCAAAGCCACACTGGGGCTGACTGGCCTCACCATCAACGCGATGGCGCTCATCGCGCCTGGCGCCTTCCTCTGGCTCACGTTCCAGATCCAGGCGCTCTACGGGGCCCCGATGGCCGGCAGCGCGATGTGGTTCGGGATCGTCCTGGCGCTGCTGCTCTGCTTTTCGACGGCGATCTCGTACGCGGAGCTCTCGAAGATCTATCCGGGCGCGGGCTCGTCGTACTTCTTCGCGGAGCAGGCGTTCCTGTCGAAGACGCACGCGTTCAAGTTCGCCCGCATGGCCAAGTTCATCACCGGGTGGGCCAGCCATCTTTATTACTGGGTCTACCCCGGCTGCATGGTCGGCGTGACGGCGCTCCTCAGCGGGTACCTGCTGAATCAGTTCTTCCCAGAGACGTTCAGCGGCAGCTTCAATAGCCCCCTGTTCATGGTGGTCTTCTGCGTCGCGTTCTCGCTCGGCGTGGCGTTCATCGCGTTCCGCGGCGTCACCGGGACGACGGGCGTGAACATGGTCATCAACATCGTGCAGATCACGGCGCTAATGGTCTTCTCGGTGATGGCGCTCTCGTACCGCTTCCAGCACCCGAGCGGGGCGACCGGGTTCCACCTCGAGAACGGCACCCCCATCGACTACGTCGTCGCGCAGGAACCCGTCGTCGAGAACGGCAAGCCGAAGCTCGACGATTCCGGCCAGCCCGTCCTCGCCGACAAGATGGACGACAAGGGCGACCCGGTCCCCGAGATGAAGGACGGAAAGCCCGTTCCCTTCGTCCTGACGTACACCCCCGACGAGGCGATCACGATGGACCCCGTCGATGTGGACCACCCGAAGGACCTCACGCCCCACTTCCAGTTTCACACGGCGCCGGGATCTGTCGTCGCGCCGCATGGCTTCTCCTTCATCTTCATCCAGGCCTGCATCGCCATCCTCATCCTGGTGGGGTTCGAGTCCGTGACGTCGATGGGCGAGGAGGCCAAGAACGCGAAACGCGACGTCCCACGGGCGGTGCTCCTGTCCCTCGGGATCCAGGGCATCGCTTGCTATCTCGTCGAGTATTTCGCGGCGAACTACTTCCTCAACAAGGGGTACACGCTGACCAACGCCGCGGCCTCGGGCGCGCCGCTCGGCGACATGATGGTCATCGTGGGCACGTGGATGTTCGGCTCGTACTCGGCCGGGCGCGCCTTCATGCTCATCCAGGCGTTCACCGTGTTTCTGGCCCTCATCGGGACGACGCTCTCCTGCATGTCGACAGGCGCGCGCGTCACGTACGCGATGGGCCGCGACGAAGAGGTGCCCGCGCACTTCGGTATGGTGCACGGCAAGACGCTGACGCCGCACCGGTCGATCTGGACGCTCGCGGTCGTCTCGGCCGTCATCGGCATCGCGACGATCAGCATCTACCTCGGCGGGACGACGCCGGCCGCCCTCGACCCGAAGTATCATAACTTCTGGTATAGCTTCGGGATCTTCGATCCGACGACGATCAGCAAGCTGCCCAACACGCTGGTCATCATCACGCTCGTGAGCAACTTCGGGACGTTCCTCCTCTACATGCTCACCTGCATCATCGCGATGGTGGCCTTCCAGGAGCACCACACGTTCCACGGGTTCAAGCACGTGGTCGTGCCCGTGTTCGGGCTTCTCGCCAACCTCGCGTGCATGCTCTTTTATCTCTTCGGTCCGCTGTTCGTCAGCGGCATGAGCATCAAGGAGCCGTACATCGCGCTCGGCATCTGCGCGGTCTGGGGCATCTACGGCGGCATCTACTTCTTGCGCGCGAGCAAGAAGTCCTCCAAGCCCGTGCTCCTCACAGAGAAGCCCGCCACCTGACCTGACCCGTCGCCCCTAGCTCTCCCCCCTGACCCCCTCCATGGAGTGCCGCGGAGGGGGCTGGCGGTCTGGCCTGGGGCTAGTGTGCTAGACGGCGAGGCCGCCAATGCGCGAGGTTCTCGCCGGGGATAAACTCGATCAGTACGATCTCACGGAGCTTCTCGCTCGCAGCGGGATGGCGTCCATCTTCAAGGCGATCGACCGGCGCTCCGGATCGATGGTCGCCCTGAAAGTCCCTCACATGCAGTTCGAGAGCGACGTCGCGTTCTTCGAGCGGTTCCGGCGCGAGGAGCAGATCGGCCAGAAGCTCGTCCACCCGAACATCGTCCGGGTGCTCTCGCCGGAGACCAAGAGCCGCATCTATCTGGTCATGGAGTACGCAGAGGGCAAGTCGCTCCGCGCCGTCATGGCCGAGCGGCGCAAGTTCTCCGCGGAGGAGGCGATCGGCATCGCCAAGCAGATCTGCGGCGCGCTCGTGTATCTGCACGGGCAGGGCGTCGTCCACCGCGACCTCAAGCCCGACAACGTTCTCCTCGGCCCCGACGGGCAGATCAAGCTCCTCGACTTCGGGATCGCGATGGACGAGGCCGCGCGCCGGTTGACATGGTTCGGCCTGTCGGCCCCCATGGGAACGCCCGACTACATGGCGCCCGAGCAAGTCCGCGGCAAGCGCGGCGACGTGCGCACGGACATCTACGCCCTCGGGACGATGCTCTACGAGATGGTCACCGGCGAGCTCCCATTCCCCGAGGCCAACGCCCACGCGATGATGCGGGCGAAGGTGAATCAGGACCCTCGGCCGCCCCACGAGGTGAAGGCAGACATCGATCCCAAGCTCGAGGAGATCATCCTGCGCGCGATCGACCGTTCGCCGCGGGAGCGGTACGCGAGCGCCAAGGAGATGCTCGCGGACCTGGACGACCCCTCCAAGGTCGAGCCCAGGGATCGTTCGGGCGACCGCCCGCGGCCCCTGCTCGAGCGCCTGCGGATCCCGCGCGGCGTCGTCGCGCCCGTGGTGCTGACGATCGTCATCGGGACGCTGCTCGCGCTCACCTGGTTGATGGGCAACGCGGCGGGGCGGCGGCGGCCGACGGTGCCCCTTCCGGCGAGCGCGCAGGCTCCAGGCCGGGGTCGGTGACATGCCGGGCCCGCAGCTCGAGCACTCGCTGAACCTGGCGTGGCTGCTGGTCTGCGCGTTCCTCGTGATGTTCATGCAGCTCGGCTTCGCGATGGTGGAGACGGGCTTCGCGCGCTCGAAAAACGCGGTGCACACGATGGCGATGAACCTCGTCATCTACCCGATCGGGGTCATCGGCTTCTGGCTGCTGGGGTACGGGTTCGCGATGGGCGGCCTCGAAGGCTGGGGGCCCCTCGGCCTCGGCACGTCGGCGCACGCGGAGCTGGGCTTTCACGTCGGCTCGAGGTTCTTCGGGTTGCTCGGCGCGTCCAAGTTCGCCCTCGTGAGCGTCCCCCACGATCCCGCGAACCTCGCGATGTTCCTCTTCTCCGTCGTGTTCATGGACACGGCGGCGACGATCCCCACCGGCGCCCTCGCCGAGCGCTGGAAGTTCTCGGCGTTCGTCGTCTACGGCGTGTTCATGTCCGCGTTCCTCTACCCGGTCTTCTCCAACTGGGTGTGGGGCGGCGGCTGGCTCGCGGCGGTCGGCGTCAACTTCGGTCTCGGCCATGGCGAGGTGGACTTCGCCGGCTCGTCCGTCGTGCACATGACGGGCGGGATCGCCGCGCTCGCCGGCACGCTCGTCATCGGACCCCGGATCGGCAAGTTCCGGAAGGATGGCACCGTCGCTCTCATCCCGGGGCACAACCTGCCGATGGCCATCATGGGAACGTTCATCCTGGCCTTCGGCTGGTTCGGCTTCAACGCTGGCTCGACGCTCGCCGCGGTGGAGCCTCGGATCGCCGAGATCGCCGTCAACACGGCCATCGCGTCGTCGGCGGGCGCGTTGACGTCCCTCTTTTACGTGTGGCAGCGGCACCGCCGGCCGGACGTCGCCATGGCGTGCAACGGCCTGCTCGGTAGCCTCGTGGCCATCACCGCGTCGTGCGCCTTCGTCGCCCCCGCCGCCGCGGCCCTCATCGGCGTCGTTGCCGGCCTGCTCGTCCCGTCGTCGGTCGAGCTCCTCGAGCAGCGCATGCGTATCGACGACCCCGTGGGGGCCATCACGGTGCACGGCGTCTGCGGGGCCTGGGGGACGCTGGCCGTCGGCCTCTTCGCCGACGGCAGCTTCGGCGAGGGGTGGAACGGCGTGGAGGGGCCCGTCCGAGGTCTACTCTTCGGCGATCCTGGGCAGCTCGCGGCGCAGGGCATCGGCGTCCTGGCGAACGCGGTGCTCGTATTCGGGGCCTCCATGGTCTTTTTCCGGGTCGTGGAGCGGCTCCTCGGCAACCGTGTCGATGCGGAAGTGGAGATGGCGGGCCTGGACGGCATGGAGATGGGATCGGACGCGTACCCGCGGGACTGAGCGGGCGTGGGGGTAAGCGCGGGCGCGGGTGCAAGCGTGGGCGTGGGCGTAGGCGCGGGCGCGGGTGCAAGCGCGGGCGCGGGCGTGGGTGGACGTGAGCGTGGGCGTGCGGGGCGTCGGGTGGGAAACATGCGAGAAACTTCTGGCGTGATAATCACCCGTCGTGGACTTCGCGACGTACGAGCCGGGTCCGTTTTTC
Source organism: Myxococcales bacterium (assembly GCA_003139415.1). Classification (GTDB taxonomy): domain Bacteria; phylum Myxococcota_A; class Polyangia; order Polyangiales; family Polyangiaceae; genus Palsa-1150. The sequence goes on from PLIR01000039.1 coordinate 12,666, forward strand.
GACGAGATGTTCGACCCGGAGCGCCGCCCCCGCGCGGGCTGCGATCTCCTGGCGCGCACCATGGCGGACCTGCCGCCGGGCGACATCTCGCACAGGCAGAACGCCGCCGAGCGGGCGCTCTTGCACATGGGCATCACGTTCAACGTGTACGGCCATGACCACGGGACGGAGAAGATCCTCCCGTTCGACCTCGTCCCCCGCGTCGTGTCGGCGAAGGAGTGGGCCACGCTCGAGCGTGGCCTCGTCCAGCGCACGCGCGCGCTGAACCTCTTCATCGACGACATCTACCACAAGCAGCGCGTCATCTCGGACGGCATCATCCCGCGCGAGATCGTCGAGAGCGCGTCGTCGTATCTGCCCGGTTGCAAAGACCTCGACCCGCCGCAGCGCGTCTGGTGCCACATCAACGGGACAGACCTCGTCCGCCATTCGGACGGCAAGTACTACGTCCTCGAAGACAACCTGCGCTGCCCGTCGGGCGTGTCGTACGTCCTTCACAACCGGCAGGTGATGAAGCGGACGTTCCCCAACGTCTTGCAGGCCTCGCGCGTCCGGCCCGTCGACTCGTACCCGAGCGAGCTATTGCGCGTCTTGCAGTACGTCTGCCCGCGCGGCGTCGCCACGCCCAACGTGGTCGTGCTCACGCCCGGCCCGTACAACTCGGCCTACTCGGAGCACTCGTTTCTTGCCCAGCAGATGGGCGTCGAGCTCGTCGTGGCCAAGGACCTCGTCATCCGCGACGGCTTCGTGTGGATGCGTACGACGCGCGGGCTCGCCCGGGTCGACGTCATCTACCGCCGCATCGACGACACGTTCCTCGACCCGAAGGTGTTCCGCAAAGACTCGATGCTCGGCATCCCGGGCATCATGAGCGTGGTGCGCGCGGGTCGCGTGGCGCTCGCCAACGCGCCGGGCACCGGCGTCGCCGACGACAAGGTCGTCTATGCGTACGTGCCCGCCATCATCAAGTACTACCTCGGCGAGGACGCCATCCTGCCCATCGTGCCGACGTACGTGTGCCACGACGAGAAGCAGCGCACGTACGTGCTCGCGAACCTCGACAAGCTCGTGGTCAAGGCCGCGAACGAGTCCGGCGGCTATGGGATGCTGATGGGACCGCAAGCTTCTGTCGCCGAGCGCGAAGCGTTCGCGGGTCACATCAAGGCCAACCCCCGCAACTACATCGCCCAGCCGCTGCTCGGTCTCTCGCGCGTGCCGACGCTCCTCGGCGACGGGAATGTGCTCGAGGGACGTCACGTCGATCTGCGCCCGTACGTCCTTCACGGGCAAGACATCTTCGTGCTACCGGGAGGCCTAACGCGCGTGGCATTGAAGAAGGGATCTTTCGTGGTGAACTCGTCGCAGGGCGGCGGAAGCAAAGACACCTGGGTGCTGGCCGACGACGCAAGCCCAAAGGACGCCGCGTGCTGAGCCGCGCCGCCGACGCGATGTTCTGGATGTGCCGCTACGCCGAGCGGGCGGAGAACGTGGCGCGCTTTCTCGACGTGAGCCTCCAGGTGATGCTCGACCTGCCCGACCCGCACGGCGACCCGTGGGCGGGGGTCGTCGCGGCCACGGGCGACGAAGAGGGCTTCTCGAAGCGGTACGGGGTCGCGACGCGCGACAACGTCGTCCGCTTCCTGACCGTCGACCACGGGTCGCCGAACTCGATCGTGTCGTGCCTGCGCTACGCGCGCGACAACGCGCGAACCATCCGCGAAGCCATCTCGTCGGAGACGTGGGAGCAGATCAACAAGTGGTACCTGCTCGTCAACGACGCGGCCGCCGGGGGCACCACGGTGGAGAACCCGTACGACTTCCTCGCGGCGATGAAGGAGGCCTCGCACCTCTTCGTCGGCGTGACGTACCTGACGATGACGCACGGTGAAGGTTGGCACTTCGGCCGCCTCGGCCGCCTGCTCGAGCGCGCGGACCAGACGAGCCGCATCGTCGATGCGAAGCAGGGCCTGAACCTCTTGCGGCCACCGGACGTCGGCGCCAGCCTCGACGAGATCCACCTGTCGGCCTTGCTGCGGTCCGTCAGCGCGCTCGAGATGTACCGCAGGCGCTACGGTCGCCTCGACCATTCGCTCGTGATGACGTTCCTCGTGCTCGACAAGCTGTTCCCGCGCTCCATCCGGCACTGCCTCGACAAGGCCAAAGAGTCCCTCTGCGCGATCGTCGACACCCCGTCGGACTCCGCGGGCACGCGCCCCGAGCGGCTCCTCGGGCGCCTGGTCGCAGAGTACGAGTACGCGCTGATCGACGAGATCTTCGACCAGGGGATCCACCAGCACCTCGACGCCCTGCAGTCGAAGCTCAACGACGTCGGCGCCGCGATCCACGAGACGTTCTTCGCCACGCGACCGGACCAGGTGCAGGAGCCCCTGGCCGAGGCGGCGCAGTAGGCGCGTACGCGGGCGCGGCGAGGAATGCCGTGATGCGTGCCCAGGCAGCTCCCGATCGGGAGGCCTGCCTATTTCACTGCGCCGTCGTGGAACTCTCCATCACCGACGTGAGCATCCCACCGAAGACGACGCCCGCCGTGTTCACTGCATACGTGCAAGGCGAGCACTTGTTGCCCGTGAAGCTGGCCGGCCCATTCTGTCCGACGATGGTGATCGTGTTCGGCCCTTCGACGAGGTACGGAGTGAGATCGATGACGTCGATGTTGTTCTGGGCTTGAGACGCGAGCGCGTCGTTCGTGACGCTGCCTGTGGTCCCCGCCACCGAACCGTTGACGCGGACCTCGGCGAAGTCGTCGGCCGCGATTCCTATCGTCCCGGCAGGGCTCGAGCCGAGGACGAACGTCTTCTGAAACACGGCGAACTGGAGGTCGCCGATGACGTCGGGAGCGACATCGCCGCGCCATATCCAGTAAGCGCCCGGGTACTCGGACGTGTTCGCGGTCCAGCCCTGGTACGTGCCCGGTTGGCCGTAGACGACGGCGCCTTGCGGGCAGTCCGGGGGCGAATCCACGCTGGCGCACACGAGCGCGGCGTGCCCGGCGCTCCCCCCATCGGGTCCATCGAGGCCGCCGGGAAACCATGGCCAGTCGGCGTTAGACACGAACGTGACGACAGTGGTGCTGGCGCCGTCGCCCAGCTGGGCTGCGCCCTCCAGACCCGCCGCCTCGGATGGACTCGCGTCGATCCCCGACGTAACGCCGGATGCGTCGGTCGAGGCTGGAGTCCCGGTGGTGGTGGCATCCTGACCTGGCGTCCCGCTCCCGCCGTCGGCTGTCCCGCCGATCAGCGAGACGGTGGTGCCACCGCAGCCCGCAAGCAGGACGGTTGCCATTGCAGCGACCCTCTCGTGCAATATGCACTCGCGCATACGGGCGGCCCCCCCCTTGAGACGCAACCAATACCCCCGTGGGGAGGTTCTGCCAATCCAGACGCGCGGGCGCGTGCTCGTGTTTACGCATGAGCCAGGGCTAGATTTTCAGCGGCCGTTCGCTGATGCCGAAAGCGCGGGCGCGTGCGCGGGTGCGGGCGCGGGTGCGGGTGCGGGTGC
>PLIR01000146.1 GCA_003139415.1 Myxococcales bacterium
ACCAAGGGCAGCGGCAGCAACGGGATCGACACCGTCTATACCGTCTCGCCGGCCGAGCCGACGGTGACCGGTGCGGCGTCGGCGACGATCAGCATCGTACCCGGCTTGCCGACCGATTCGGCCAAGCAGACCGGTGCGAACTTCACGCCCTTCGCGGTGTTCTTCGCCAACCCGACCACGATGTACGTGACGGACGAGGGCTCGGGCAACGCGCTCGACCTGGCGAGCCACGGCGGCCTCGAGAAGTGGAGCCTCGTCAACGGCACCTGGCAGCTCGACTACGTGCTTACCGCCAATCTGGTCGGCGTGGTCGACAGCAACGTGGGCGCCGGCAGCGGCGCCTACCTGGCCACCGACGGTGGACCCGACGGACCGTGGCCCACGATGACGACGACCGGTCTGCGCAACCTGGCGGGCGTCGTGAACCAGGCCACCAACACCGTGACCTTCTGGGCGACGACGGCGACGTCGAGCAGCGCGGGCGACTCCGGCGCCGACCCGAACAAGGTCGTGACGATCACGGACCAGATCGGGGCGACGACAACGAGCGCCGTTTCGAGCGAGTCGTTCAGCGTCGTCCTGGGCCCGACGTATGGCACCGTCTATCGCGGTGTCGCTTACGTGCCCTGAGCGCGGCGAGCGGTGCGTATCGCGTCCGCGGGATGGCGGGACACGCAAGCGGCACGACGGGACACGAACGCGGCTTCTTCGGACGATACGCCGTGCCACGGGCGTGGGACGGCACACGCCGCCCGTCCTCCAGGAACGAGCGGCCTCCTCACCCGGTGGAGCCCGCCCGAATTCGTTTGCGATCTCGGCCAATTAAGGAACGAGCGCATCTTTCTCGAGTACAAAGCGCCGCCTCACTCGGTTAGCCGGTCGTGAAAGGCGAATCGTTCGCGTCGCCCCAGGCGTCCGAGGCATGGCATCCCGAAAGCCTCGAGCCCATCCCGGCTGGACGTCTCATTCGAGACTCTCCTCCGTCCTCGCGCATTCCGGGTGACCCCCTCCGCCAGGTTGGGACACTATGTATAAGGTGCACCGCCTGCGGATACCTGCGTCCCTGGCCGCTGCGGTGCTTGGTGTTGCCGCGTTCGCGGCGTGCGGCACGCGCAACACCAGCGGGTACGGTCCCGGCTCCTCCACTAGTACCGACGACGACGCCGGCACCGGTACCAGCTCCGGCACGAGCGGCGGGGGATGCTCCTCCTGCGGGACGAGCTCGGGCTTTGCCGTGGGCGGAAGCAGCAGCGGCTCGCCGACCTCCTCCGGCGGAACCACGTCTTCAGGCTGCGACGCGACGTGCGCCGCCGCGGGCGGCTCCTGCTCCGCTAGCGTCTGCACCATCACCGAGAACCCCGGCAAGGTCGCGTCCAGCTCGCAGACGACACTGCAAGGCACCGGCAAGGCCGACTCGGCCTTCGCCTGGCTGTACCCGTACAACAAGACCGTGTTCCCGCGCGGCATCATCTCGCCGACGATGCAGTTCGCGGGGGGAGCCTCGGACGCGGAATACGTGCACATCACGTCGAAGACCCTCGACTACAAGGGCTACTTTGCCGGCGGCGCAACGGGCCAGGTGTCCCTGTCCCTCTCGCAGAATTCGTGGGACGCGGTGACTGCAGCAGTGGGCTCGGGCGACACGGCCGACGTGCAGGTCACCAAGATCTCGGGGAGCAGCGTCACGGGACCGCTCTCGGAGACGTGGCCGATCGCGCAAGGCAGCGTGCGCGGCACCATCTTCTACGAGTCCTACGGCTCGACGATCGCCGGCGGCCGGGACTCGGCCGGGATCCTCAAGATCAATCCCGGCGCGACGGCGCCCACGGTGTTTCAAGCGGCGGGCGCCGGCGGCTGCACGGCGATATGCCATGCCGCGAGCGCCGACGGCTCGACGATCGTCTCGGCCACCAGCCTGACGGCGAGCGGGACCTGGAGCACGTCGTCCAGCACCTCGATCACGACGGCGACCGATACGATCTTCACCTACATGGGCCCGTACCCCGACGGGACGTTCGGCATGTCGGCCACGGGCTATGGCGTCATCTACGCCGCGAGCGCGACGTCACGCCTCTACAACACGAAGACGGGGGCGAACATCCCGGCGAGCGGCTGGGACTCGGCGATCACCGCCGCGGGGACACCGAGCTTCTCGCCTGACGGGACGCAGATCGCCTTCATGCACGAGGACGAGAACCCGAACACGATCGCCAAGGCCGACTTCAACGTGTCAACGAAGACGTTCTCCAACATCACCGACCTCGCCACCGAGTCCTCCGGCTACGCGGCGTGGCCCGCCTTTACGCCGGACGGGGCATGGGTGCTCTTCCAGACGGGGAGCAGCAGCACGTTCGAGACGGACTGCCAGGTCACAGGGGACCTGTACGGCGTGGACGTCGCGACCCACGCGGTCACGCGCTTGAACGTGCTCGACGGCTACACCGGGTCCAGCACGGCCTCGTACCTGCCGGCCAACGATCCAGGGCTCAACTTCGCGCCCACGATGCTTGCGGAGGCCGTCGGCGGGTACTTCTGGGCGGTCTTTACCAGCCACCGCTCCTACGGGAGCATGCTCGCGTCCAAGGCAAACAGCGAGGGCCTCGGCATCAGCAACTGCACCGCCGGGCAGCAAGACGAAGCCAACGGCAAGCTCTGGGTGGCGGCCATCGACATCGGCGCGGCGTCCGGCACTGACCCCAGCCACCCCGCCTTCTATCTCGACGGTCAGGAGCTGCAGGCGGACAACCTGCGTGGCTACTGGACGCTGCCCGCTTGCCAGAGCCTGGGGACCAAGTGCGTGACGGGCGACCAGTGCTGCAGCGGCTTCTGCCGCGAAGGTGGCTCGGACGAAGGTGGCGCGACGGTGTGTGTCTCGAAGCCGCCGGGTTGCTCCAACGAGTACGAGAACTGCACCACCTCGTCCAACTGCTGCAACACCGGGGATCAGTGCATCAATGGCCGCTGCGCGATGCCGGCAGCTCCCCAGTAGAGGGGTCCCCCTTCACGGGTGAAAGACCTCCGCCGTCGCGAGCGCGGCGCCCGTGGCGTCCGATCCTCCGACGACAAGGACGTCGCCCGAAGTGAGAAGCAGGGCGCGGCCGCCGGTGCGCGGCTGGTGGAGGCTGCCGACGGTCGTCCACTGGCTCGCGGTCGCGTCGAACCGCTGCGCGGCGGCGATGACGTCCCCCGAGGCGTCCTTGCCGCCGATGGCGAGCACGTCGCCGCCGGCGAGCTGCACGAACATCGTGCTCGTGGTGGTGATGGGGTTGGCGACGGCCGTCGTCGTCCACGTCGACGGGTCGAGCAAGTTCGCGCCGTCGACGAAGATGGCGCCGCTCGGTAGGACGAAGGCGGCGTCGCTGCACGTGACGTCGTCCCCGAGCTCGCCGACTGTGCTCCATTGGCCGGTGCCCGGATCGTACTCCTCGATGTTCTGCTCGAAGCTGGCGGGCGCGCCCTGCCAGCCGCCGATCGCGACCACGTCGCCCGACGGCAGCACCACGTTGCAGCCGAAGAGCCGCTCCTCTCCGAGCGGCCCGGCGGTCGTCGAGAATGTCCCCTGCGTCGGGTCGTAGAGCTGCGTCTGATCGGTGCCCGCGGTGTACTGCCAGCCGGGCGTCGGCGGCGCCACGACGACCGTCGAGTAGCCGCCAATGAAGAGGACCGCACCGGCCTGCAGCGTCACGAGATCGAAGGCGATGACCGGCGTCCCGAGGGGGCCCGTGGGCGAGAATCTCCCGGTCGTCGGGCTGTAAGTCTCGGCGCTGCCTAGCAGCGCCCCCGTCGAGGCGAGCCCTCCGGCCGCGAGCACCGATCCGTTGACGACGGGCCACGGCGCGGTCCATCCAGCCCACAGATGCGCGTCGGTCATCGAGCCGGTGGGCGAGAATGTGCCTGCCGTGGGGTCGTAGATCTCGGCGCTCGTCAGCGTCTGGTTCGTGGCGTTCCATCCTCCCGCGACGAGCACCTGGCCATTCGGGAGCACCGCGGCGCCCGGGGCGACGCGCGCGGTGCCCAGGCTGCCGGTGCAGCTGAACGTGTCCGACGCGCCGTCGCCCGCGCAGGCCGCGTCAAGGGCGATGCCCGTCGGCGCGTCGGCGGCGCTCGCGTCCCTCGTGCCGCTGGGCGCGTCGGCGGCGGCCTCCAAGGCGCCCGTCTCCGGCACGCTCGCGTCGGCGCCCGTTGTGGAGGCATCCACGGTGGATCCGTTCGGCGTGACCTGCGTCGGCGGCGTGCCGCCGTTGCCGAAGCAACCGGCGACCCCGGCGACGGCGAGCGCCGTGGCAGCCCTTTGAATCGCGGACGTCATCCCGACCGTCTATCGCTACCTTGCCGGGGTTTCCACCTCCGCCGTGCGACGCAGCCCCGACCATGTTGCTTTCCCGTGGGTCAAGGCGTGGCAAGCGCGCAGGTCCCGCTCGTGCACGCGACTGGCGGCGGCGAGGCGCACGGGCACCTCTCGTACGTGCTCGCAGAGAGGTCGCTGTCGTATTGCGACTGCGCGCCCATGTTGATGGCGGAGTTCGCGCAAGCGCACGAGTCTCCGCAGAGGGCTCCGCTGTAGACCGCGACGCAGTCGGAGGCCTGGGTGCAGGATTGCTCGTAACTGGTGGCGCTGATGGAGGAGCAGCTCCCCGACCCAGCGTCCGGCGGCACGCAGATCGAGCACGTCTCGCAGCCGTCGGGCCCGTACTGGGGGACGATGGTGGAGCCGACGGCGCAGTTGGGCAGGTTGCAGACGGGCACGACGCAGGCATCCGAGGGGGGCTGAGCGCAGATCGGGCACGTGGGGCAGCCGTTGGTGTCATAGCCCGTGCCGGTCGACCCGTAGGGGCACCCGGCGCACGGCAAAACAACGTTGCTGCAGGCGTCGGTCGGGCAGGCGGGGAATCCCCATCCGCACTTGCCGTCGCCCTGCGTGGTGCACAGTGTCTCGCCCACCGAGGTTCCGTCGGGGCAGACCTTTGCGAGGGCCGGCGCGGCGAGGCCTGCGCAATCGGCGGGCGTGCAGGTCACGTTCCCGTCCGAGCTCGAGCTCGCGTCCGTGGCCCCGTTGCTGTTCGAGCCGCCGGCGTCGGTGCCCCCCGAGCCGACGGGGATGGGCCCTCCCGGCTGACAGCCGTTGCCGTCGGCGCCCATCAGGAACGGAAGAAGGCAGAAGAAGGGACTGACCCACGCGATCCGGGAACCAATTCGAAGCGATTTCATGGCGACCTCCTGGTCGGATGCCCCATCGGGATCATCCAAAGGTGAAATGTCGGAGCCGCGCCCGAACCGTGGATCAATCTTCGCTGCCCTTGCTTGGAGCCGCGAGCACTGCGCACCCGTCGCCCAAGCGCTTGCTGGCCGGGGACCCGGGCCAGGCGACAACAAGGCGCTGCATCGCGCTGTGCGCCTCGCTCGTTCGGCCGAGCTGGCAGAGCGCGGAGATACGCGCGAGCTGAGCCTCTTCGGCGAGGGGACTGGCGTCGAGCGGGCTGCCGGGACCGTCGAGCAGCGACAACGCTGTGGCCGGATTGCCCGCTTGCAAGGCCTGGCGCGCCTGCTGGAGGAGCGCGATCTCGTCGGCCAGGCGGGCCGACGTCGAAGCGTGCGCGTCGGGAAGGGCGGTGCCCGCCAGCGGAGGCTGGACTGCGTGCCGCGGCTCGGCGCTTGCGAGTGGGAGCGGCAGCGGATCTCGCTCGGGTCCGGCGACGGGCGCCTGGTCGCCGGGTACGCGTGGTCGGCGGGAGGGCGGTAGGATCGCGGTCGGCGCGACTTGCGTCACCGGGGCCGCTGGCAATGCCGGCTCGCTGTTTGGGACGGTCGCTTCTTCGGGGGCCGAAGGCTCGGGCGCCGCAGGGGCCGCGGATGGGACGACCCTCCGGGCCTCACCGACCGCAGCGCGCGGGCGCGGGCCGGCTGCGGGAGCGACGGCGTGCATGGAAACCGGGGGCGACGGCGGAGACGCCCGAGGCGTGGACCGCGCCTCGAAGACGACGAGTGCCGCCCCCGCGACAGCGGTAATCATCGCAGGCACGGCCAGGGAGCTTGGGAGTGCAGCAAGGAGCGCGGCGGCCTTCGACACGGCGCTGGTGGTGCCGGCGGTGGCCACAGCGGCTCCAAGCGCGACGGCCCGCCGGAGCACCGAGCGGTGGACCCGTGCCTTCACGTCCGGCGACAGCGAGCCCTCGCCCCGCTTGGCGGCGTCGATGAGCGCACGAGCGCGAGGATGCAGATCGCTCACCTTCCCCCGCTCCTTTCGGCCGTCAAACGGCGGAGCACCATCCGCTCGAACTCCTGCCGGGCGGTTCGGAGGCGCCAGGAGACGGTGTTGAGGTTGACCTGCAACGCCTCGGCGATCTCGCGGGCCGAGAGCTCTTCGAGCTCGGAGAGGACCAGCACCTCGCGTCGCTCCTCGTTCATGCGCGACAGGATCGAATAGAGCTCGCGGACCGCCTCGTCGCGCTCGGCGGCCTGCAGGGGGCTGGGCGACCGCGGGTCGGTCAGGCTGTCAGGCTCGGGCGAGGGCAGGCCGCTGCCACCGGAGACGTCCTTGCGGCGCGCGCTCCTCCGGTAGCCCCGGACGACGTTGACGAGAATGGCCGACAGCCAGGCCCGCACCGAGGCGCGGTCCTCGAACTCCGGCAACCTGCGATGGACGACCAGAAAGACTTCCTGCATGACGTCCTCGACCGCGCCGAAGGGGACCCCGAGGCGGCGGGCGTTGCGCCATACGAAGGGCGCCCACGTGTTGTAGATGGTGTCGAACGTTGGGCGAGCGGGAGCGGCGTCCGTGGTCCCCGACCCGGCGATGTCCCCGGCGAGCTCGGGGCCAGTCTCGGCGCGAGGTTCCACGCAGATGGAGTGAGAAGCCATCGGCGTCTCAAGGGGAGTCATGTCCGGCGGGCCCCCGATTGGTGGAAAAAAATCGAAGCTCCGGTTCGAGGCTCAGCGCCCCGAATACGGGCGCCGGGTGGAAGACGCGGACCGTCCCCTGAGAACCCACGTCGTCGAGCTCGAAGCTCGGGCGAAAGACCGGTAGCCCGACGTCGAGCCGGAACCGCACGTCGAAACCCGGCGCGAGTGTTGCGCGCAGCGACGCGCCTGCCGTGACGGCGAGCCACCACGACGTGCCCACGCCCACGGTGCTGACGCCCGTGCCGCGAGCCCGCATGGCACCGAGCGCGCCCCCAATGCACGGCGCCACGGCACCACCCGCGAGCGGCACACACAAAGAGGGCTCGGCATCGGCAAGCCAAACGCCGGCTCCCACGCGGCCGGACGAGGTGGCGGCGACCGAGGTCGACTGCGAAGGCCAGAACGTCCCCGCGAGCTCCCACCGCACTCGCGTCTCGAGCGCCACGCGCGCCCCGACGCCGTACGCCGGGAAGGGCAGCGCGCCCGCCCCTACGGCAGCCAGCGGACCGCCAGCCATGCGCAAGCCCGGACCGCTGGGCGCTGGCGCCTTGCCTGGATCAGGGGCGGGTGCCGTCGGCTCTGGCGCAGCGAGCGGCAAAGAGACTGCGGTGCTCGCGGGCGGAGGGCGCGACGAGAGGCCCGGGTCGTAGGTGAACGCGACGACGAGGACGTAGGCGTCCGCCAGGGTCGCGCATGCATCGGCGTCCATGGCCTTCTCTTCCGAGGCATCGCTCGAGTCGAGGCGGACCTGCAGGTGAAGGCGCCCCTCGACGTCTGTCACCGTGCCGCTCGCGGCGAGACTGGACGTACCCCTCGCCGTCGACTCACCGACCATCGACGCGACAGCGTCCCTCACACGCGTCGCGTCGGGACACGACGAGGGAGCTTGCCACGCGACCGAGAGACCCGGAGGCAGCGGCGCGTCCCCTGCGAGCGACGGCCGCGCCAGGCCGAGGAGGGCGAGCGTCGCGGCGCCGGCCGTCGAACGAGCTTGTCTACGGACCGCGCGCACGCCAGTGGAACTGCATTGCGCATGCCCTGCGCGGATGCGGGCTTTTGGAGTCCTTTGCCCGCCGTTGGTGTGCCAGAAGGTGTGCCAAGCCGGACTACGTGATCGCGGTCTTCGTCACGGCGCCTGACGTCTTTCGGCGCTCTGGTATCGCCAACGTGCTTGCAACTCGCGCCTACTTCGCCCGGGCCGCGGCGGCCCGTCGTGCGAGATCCGCGAACTCCTCTTTGCCGAACGCGGTGCCCGCGATCCCCCAACCCCCCTCCGCGGCCTCGGTCAGGATGACCCACGTGCGCGCCGCGATGGACGGGTCTCCGGCTGTTTGTGCGACGATCTCCGTCGCTTCCTTCGTCACCCGCTTCTGCCCTTCGCGCTGCAGCGCTCCGGGCGGCGTCACGATCTGCACGCGGACGACGGGCGCCGGTTGACGGGCGGCCGTCCCAATCGCCGAGGGTGGCAGGCGGTGAACGAAGGCCGCCGTGTTGTCGAGATGGAACGGGCCGGGCGCGGCAACGCCCTCGGCCCGCAGGACGGCGTGGGTGAGCTCGCGCACGAGCTTCTCGTCGGCGTCGGCGGGGAACAAGGTGGCGGGCGCGTAGACATCGATCATCGGCATGGGAAGCTCCCGGCTATGATGGTTGACATAGTCGACCGTAATCTATGATGATCATCATAGTCAAGGTAGATGGCGAGCGACCCGAAGCGGCGGATGATCGAGAGCGCGATGTACATGCTCGCTACGCGCGGCCTTCAAGGCACGTCGTTCTCGGAGGTGCTCGAGCACTCCGGCGCGCCGCGAGGGTCGGTCTATCACCACTTCCCGGGCGGGAAGACCGACCTGGTGGTCGCCGCCATCGAGCACGCGAGTGAGCGTGCGCTCGCCTTCGTCGAGAGCAGGAAGGGCGCCGGGGCGCGCGAGGTCGCAGCGACCTTTTTGCAAATGTGGCGTGGCGTCCTCTCGAGCTCGAACCTCGAAGCGGGCTGCTCCGTGCTTGCCGTGGCCATTGGCGCGGACGTTCCCGAGCTGCGCGAGAGCGCCGCGCGCGTGTTTCGCGCGTGGCGAGCGCGGATGGCGGTCCTCCTACAGAAGGGCGGTCTTCGTCGCGACGACGCGAAGCGGTTCGCGGCGACCCTCATTGCGGCGAGCGAGGGGGCCGTGGCGCTGAGCCGGGCCGAGAAGAGCCTGGAGCCCTTCGAGCTCACGGCCGCCATGTTGCTCGAGCAAGTCGATACGCTGCTGCAGCGCTGACGTCAGCCGCCCTTGGGGTACACGGCACCCGCGAGTTGGGCTTTCACTGGCTGGTCCGATCGGAGCGACAAGCCGCTCACCCATCTCGACCTGCGCAGGAACCCCTCGAATGTCTCGGTGACGTTCTCTTCGGCGCAGTGCCAGGTCGTGGGCTCGACGAAGGCGTCTTCCTGATAGGTGAAGCGCATGCCCCCGACGTTCGGATCCCGCTCGACCCGGAGCACGTCGTGCCCCCATTCGATCTCGGCATGCTGCGCCACGAGCAGGGCGTGCATGGAGGTCGTCGAGAAGAGCAGTGCGGCGTAAGGCTGAGATGCGATGTGCTCTACGAGCCGACACAGGGGCCCGAATCCCTCATTCTGCTCTTCCAGGTCCTTATAAAACTTGAGCGTGCTCGCCCAAGGCCGCGTCCGTACCCGCATCGTGTAACGCGCCGCCACCACGGGGGCACTGTATGCTGCGCATAGAACTGTAGGGAAGACGAAGACCCCGCTCCACGCAAAGAAGAGACACGTCCGTTGCGGCCCCGACACACCGGCTCGGGGAACCCGCCCACGCGCCACCGCAGCCCACCACCGGCACGATGGGTGCTAGCCTGAGCTGAGTTACTTCAAGCCCAAGAGCCGAACATCGTTCGACTCCAAGTTCGAGGCCCCCGTATGGACGAAGCCACGCGCCAGGATGGGCGTCCAGTGGACGCGCGCGCGCCGCGGCTCGAGGACGAGCGTGCGGAGGACGGCGCGCGCGTCCTGCCTCGGCCTGGCGATGTCGTGGGGGGCAAGTACCGCATCGAGAAGGTCGTCGGCCGCGGCGGGATGGGGGTCGTGTACTTGGCGCATCACCTCGTTCTCGACCAGCGCGTGGCGCTCAAGCTGCTGCTTGTCGATCCCGCCCAAGGCAACGACACGGTCGAGCGCTTCTTACGAGAGGCGCAGGCTGCGGCGCGCCTTCGCAGCGATCACGTCGTGCGCGTGATGGACGCCGGAGCTCTCGACACGGGGCACCCGTACCTGGCCATGGAGTACCTCGAGGGGTGCGACCTGGCGGAGCTGCTCTCGCTCGAGGGCCCGCAGCCATATCAAGAGACCGCCGACTACATGCTCCAGGCCCTCGCGGCGCTCGCCCAGGCGCATACCGCCGGTATCGTCCACCGCGACCTCAAGCCCGCGAATCTCTTTCTGGCCGTGCGCGAAGACAAGAGCAACATCCTCAAGATCCTCGACTTCGGCATCTCCAAGCAGAAGGGCGACCGTTCGCACTTGAAAGACCTCACCGGCCAGGCGGTGCTCGGGACGCCCGTGTACATGTCGCCCGAGCAGCTCCGATCGAGCAAGAACGTCGACCCGCGCGCCGATCTCTGGTCGCTCGGTGTCGTGATGTACGAGCTCTTGACGGGCGAGGTCCCCTTCGACGGGGACGGGCCCGGCGAGGTGTTCGCGGCCGTACTCGAGAAGACGCCCGCGTCGCCGCGCACGCACCGTCCGGACCTGTCGGCGGAGTGGGAGCACGTCGTCATGCGTTGCTTGCAGCGCAATCCCGACGAGCGCTGGCAGAACGCAGGCGAAATGGCCAGGGCGCTCGTGCCGCTCGGGACGGGACGATGGTCGCACCTCGCCACCGGCATCCGTCAGGCGCTCTCGCGGCCGTCGATGATGCCCAAGGACGGGATCGCGCTGATGGCGGCGGCGGTCGCCGCGGCTCGCGCCTCGATCCTGCCACCCGCGAAGACGTCGACGCGCGACCCCGAGGCGCCGACCATGGGCCCGACGTTTCCTCCTCTCGACTATGCGGGTCCGCTGGCGGGGACGGTCCCGATCCCCGGCGCGATGGGCGTCCCGATCTCGGCCGCGAGTCCAGTGGCGGGCGACCGGACGCAGTTCGCGAGCGTCGCACCGATCCCGGCCAAGCCGTCCCCGGCCAAGCCGTCCCGACCGCGCGCCGTTCACCGGCCCATGCTGATTGCGGCAGCGGTGCTGTTCGCCACGGGGGTCGTCTTCACCAAGATCCACGCGAAGCGTGTCCGCGTCGACGCCGCCGCAGCGCGCATGGCCGCCGCGGCGGTCGAGAGCGCCCGCGCTCCGGCTCCGTCGCCGTCTGCACAGATGGGGGGCGACGAGCTCGGACACTCGGATCCGCCGGCGGCGTCGTTGCAGGCCGAGCCACAAGCGGCCGCCTCGAGCGCCGCACCGGCGTCGAGCGCGCCCGAGCCGCCGAAACCTCCGGCCGTCAAGGCGTCGCCGATCCGTCGCCACACGCCGGACCCCGCGAAGCGCTCCCCGACCAACTCACGCCCCAAGTTCCTGAAGTCCTGGAACTGACGACCGCGCGCGAAGATGGTTCCGCGCTCCTCGCGTCGAGCGGCCCTCGCGATCTTCATCTGTTCGGTGCTGGTGTCCGGCCCCGCGATGGCCGACCCGGCGGCGAGCAGCGAGGACGAAGCGGAGGCTCAGTTTCGCGAGGGGTCCGCGGCGTTCGACGCCGGACGCACGGACGAAGCGTGCGATGCCTTCGCACGGAGTCTGAAGCTCTACCCGAAGCTCTCCACACTCCTCAATCTGGCCCTCTGCCAGGAGGCCCAGGGCAAGACGGCGAGCGCGTGGCGCGGATTTGTCGAGGCCGGCGCATGGGCGAACGACATATCGCAGCGCGAGCGCCGCGACTTCGCGAATCAGCACGCGCTCAAGCTCGAGAGATCCTTGTCGCGCGTCGAAATACGTCTGCCCGAGGGCGCCGCGGCGCTTGTCATCGACGGGGAGCCGGTGCCTGCGGATCGCCTCCTATGGCCTGTCTTCCTTGACCCCGGCGCGCATGCGATCGAGGCGACCGCGCCGGGGCACGTACCGTACGTGGCGAGCGTGACCGTGCCGCCCTCGTTCAACGAAGCGATCGTCGTGACGATTCCCCCTCTTCGACCCGAAGCCGCGCCCGCGCCCCAGCCGATAGCGCCAGCGCCGCCCTCGTCGCGCTTGTCGGCGCGACGGGTGGCGGGCTTCGCCGTCGGCGCGATCGGCATTCTGGCCGTCGGGCTCGGCGGATACCTGGCCGGCGACGCGCTCTCGAAGACGACCGACCTCGGGACTCCCTGCGCCGGCGGCTGCGACCCGAGTGCCGCGCGCGCGTCGGAGATCGGTTCGGTCATGGCGTTCGGGGTCGGCATCGTGGGCGTCGGGTTGGGTGCGTGGCTGGTCGCCGGTTCGCGTGCCGATCCGCCGCGCACGAGCCCCGTCGTCGTCGCGACGCGAATCGGTTCGCAGGGCGGAGAGGTCTTGCTGCAAGGCGCGTGGTAGCGACCCTTCCGAAGGGGCGCTAGAGCAGCACTAGGGCCCTGTCCTGCACGGCGATCGGCGTCGGTCTCCG
>PLIR01000560.1 GCA_003139415.1 Myxococcales bacterium
TCCACCAAACCGACCATCCTGGTCGGCATCTGCAACGTCTGCCACCCGTTTTACACGGGCACGCAGAAGCTCATCGACACCGCCGGCCGCGTGGACCGCTTCCGCAAGCGCTACGAGAAGAAGGTGCCCGTCAAGGCCGCCGAGAAGCCGGTCGAGAAGCCGGTCGAGGCGACGAAGTAGCTCCCCGCGGCGCACGCACGAGCTACCGCTCGAACGTGCCCGCCGCCGTCCCCTCGCGGTTCGGCAGGTCGCGCTCGACCGTGCAGCCCGCGGCGTGCGATCGTGCCATCTTGTAAGCTATGTCGCAGACGTTGTCCTCGTCGCGTCCCTACATCGGCGGCCAGGCCGTCCTCGAAGGGGTCATGATGCGCGCGCCGAAGTCGTTCGCCGTCGTCGTAAGGCGGCGCGATGGCAGCTTGCAGGTGCGCGAGCGCGCGATGGCCGTGCGGGCCAGGGGGTTCGCGGGATGGCCGTTGGTCCGCGGGATCGCGACCCTCGTCGAGTCGCTCCGCCTTGGAGGCGAAGCCCTGCGTTTCAGCGCCGACTGGCTCGAACGGGATCTAGCGGCCGAAGGGGCCGCGGCCGGCGGTGCGGTGCTGGGCGTGCTGGGCGCCTTCGGGCTGTCGCTCTTCACGTGGGCCACCGCCGACGTCGCCGGCGACCCGCCTCCTCCGCACGCCGAAAAGCGCTCGAGAGGCGGGTGGGTGATGCTGCTCGTGGCGCTCGGCTTCTTGGTTGCGCTGCCGCAGGGCGCCGCGGCCGGGATCAACCGGCTGCTCCACCTTGGCCTCGAGGTGCAGAGCGCGCCGTTCCAGGCGATGACGGGAGCGCTCAAGCTCGTCATCGTCGTCGGGTACCTGCTGGCCATCCGGAGGGTCCCCGAGATCCGGCGCGTCTTTCAGTACCACGGTGCCGAACACAAGACGATCAGCACCTACGAAGCTGGCGAGGCGCTCACCGTCGCCAACGCCCGCCTCAAGACGACGATGCACCCGCGCTGCGGCACGACCTTCCTCGTCATGGTGGCGCTCGTGTCGATCGTGGTGTTCACCGCCGTCGGAGCGAGTCTGCCGCGCATCCACACGGGAAGCGCCCTTGCGGACAACGCGATCTTCTTGCTCGAGAAGCTGCCGTTCTTGCCGGTCCTCGTCGCGGTGACGTTCGAGCTCCAGCGCGTCCTCGCGCGGTACTGCGCCACGGGTCCGATGCGCGCGCTGCTCGCCCCGGGCTTCGTCGTGCAGAAGATCACGACGGCCGAGCCCGACGACAGTCAACTCGAGGTGGCCCTCGCGAGCCTCCGCGTCACCCTGTTCCGCCAGGGTCGCGCCGACGACGCCTCTTCGGGCGGGGAAGACGACGTGACGTTCGCCACCTACGACTCGCTCCTCGCTGCGGCGAGCCTGCGGCACGCGGAGCCCTCGGCCTGACCCATGCTGCCGATGGAGAAACTCGAGCAGCTCTCGC
Organism: Myxococcales bacterium; assembly: GCA_003139415.1. Taxonomy (GTDB): domain Bacteria; phylum Myxococcota_A; class Polyangia; order Polyangiales; family Polyangiaceae; genus Palsa-1150. The sequence goes on from PLIR01000560.1 coordinate 1,465, forward strand.
GCCGTCAGGGGGAGCTCGAAGAGATGCTCTGCCGGCCGGACGTGCTGAGCGACCGCGCCCGGTTCAACAAGCTGAACAAGGAGCGCAGCGACCTCGAGCCGCTCGTCGCGGCCGTCGGCCGCTACCGGGAGATCGTCCGGAAGATCCACGACGACGAGGAGGCCCTCGCCGACCCTGAGCTGCGTGAGCTCGCGCAGGCGGAGCTCCCGGATCTCGCCGCCGAGCGGGGGCGCCTCGAGCAGTCCATTCAGCTCTTGCTCCTGCCGCCGGACCCGTACGAGCGCAAGAACACCATCCTGGAGATCCGGAGCGGTGAGGGCGGGGAGGAGGCGGCCCTCTTCGCGGCAGACCTCTTTCGCATGTACACCCGCTACGCGGAGCGAAAGGCCTGGACGGTCGAGATCCTCTCGCAGAGCGAGAGCGCGACGGGCGGCTTCAAGGAGTGCATCGCTCTCGTTACCGGCAAGGAAGTGTACGCGCACCTGCGGTTCGAGGGCGGCGTCCACCGGGTGCAGCGCGTGCCAGCCACCGAGACGCAGGGAAGGATCCACACCTCGACGGCGACCGTGGCCGTGCTCCCCGAAGCCGACGACGTCGACGTGCAGGTCGAGGAGAAAGACCTGGAGATCAGCATCGCGGCGAGCGGGGGCCCGGGCGGGCAGGGCGTCAACACGACCAACAGCGCCGTGCAGATCTTGCACAAGCCGAGCGGCATCATCGTCAAGTGCCAGGACGAGCGCTCGCAGCTCAAGAACAAGGCGAAGGCGCTCAAGGTTCTCAAGAGCCGCCTGCTCGAGCTCGAGCGCGAGAAGCAGGATGCGGCCGAGGCGGCCACGCGCCGGAGCATGGTCTCGACGGGCGAACGCTCGCAGAAGATCCGGACGTACAACTTCCCCCAGAACCGCGTCACCGACCATCGCATCCGGCTCACTCTGGGCAAGCTCGATCGCGTGATCGAGGGGGATCTCGACGAGCTCTTGACGGCGCTCCGCACGAGCTACCAGGCCGAGCGCTTGCAGTCGGCGGGGGTGGCCGCGGCCGATGGCTCGGCGCTGGCGCCGCTGGAGGGATCGTGAGCGCACCCGTGGATCGCGAGGCCCTCGTCGTCGGCATGACGCTGGTGCCGGCGCTCGTCTCGCGCAACCGCAGCTTCGCGCTCTTCCAGGATCCGGAGGTGCGGCGGGCGCGGGTACGAGCGGCGCTGCTACGCGGGATCGTACGCCAACTCACGGGTACGCACGGCAAGGTCGAAGCCCTCGGCGTCGTCGCTTCGTCCGGGGCCCGCGAGGTGCAATATCGGCTGCCGGGCCTTCGTCTCGAGCGGCGCGCCCTGCTCAGCGACGTCGAGTACGCCTGCGTCGCGTTCCTCGCCGGTCGAGCGGGCGTGCCCGGGTTCAGCGCCAGCGACGAAGACCGCTCGAGGATCGACGGCGCGCTTCGACGACTGTCCGCCGGGCTGAACCTGGACCGGCTTCCGTAGCTCCCCTTTGCCGTCCCCGCTTACCGGAAAAGTGCTTGCTGCGCGGGGAGCGCCGGCACGATGCAGCCCGGGTCGTCGTGGCGGGGATCGTTGACGTGAGTGCTGACGGGGTGCACGGCGAGCGCCGGCGTCCGCGCCGTCGCTTCGGCCAGCAGCGCCTCGACGTCGGTTGTCTCGCGGTCGAGCCAGCGTTCCCAAAGATCGGGCTCGACGACGAGTGGCATCCGATCGTGCACGGCGGCGAGCGCCTCGAGCGCGGGTCGCGTCACGATGGCGCACGACTCGATCACCTCGCCGTCACGCGAGACCCATCGGTCCCAGACGCCCGCCAGCGCGAACGGGGCTCCATCGGGCCGTCGCGCGAAGTACGGCACGGAGGCCTTTCCGTCGCGCTGCCATTCGTAGAAGCCGTCGACCACCACGAGGCAGCGCCGACGGCGGACCGAGTCGCNNCGCCGCACGCACGACATCGAGGGGCTGGGACGGCGCCACATTGTACCGAGGCGCGTACGTCGGCGTCTCCGCGAGGCCGAAGGCAGCCACGAGGTCCTCCGGCGACGCGGTGAGGGCGGTGCGTCCGCACATGGCCTTGCCGATGGCAACTTAGCGCGACGCTCGCCGCGAGTCCCCGCTTGGCCTAGGCTCGGCTCACCATGCCGGGCTGTCTCTTCTGCAACATCGTCGCCAAGTCCACCCCCGCGCAGATCGTTTTCGAGAACGATCATGTCCTCGCATTCAAGGACATCCGTCCCGTGGCCCCCGTCCACGCGCTCGTCATCCCGCGCCAGCACATCACGGGCATCCACGAGGCCACGCCCGCCGACGTGGAGGTGCTCGGCCGAGTTCTTCTCGCCGCGCGGGACGTCGCCGAGCAGCTCGGCCTGGCGGAGGGCGGCTATCGCCTCGTCGTCAACCAGGGCAAGAACGCCGGCCAGAGCGTGCTTCACCTGCACTGCCACGTCCTCGGCGGAAGACCGATGGCCTGGCCCCCGGGCTGAACGAGAGCGCGCGCGCGCGCGGGAGCGCGGGCGCACGGGTGAGCGCCCGCGCCTGCGCCCGCGTGCGCGCCCGCG
>PLIR01000085.1 GCA_003139415.1 Myxococcales bacterium
TGGTCGATTTTTGCCGACGCACGACCTTGCGCACGCGTTCGAGCGTGCCGGTGTCGACGTCGCGCATCTGCCCCCGCGTGTGATCGTCTACTGCAACGGGGGGATCTCGTGCACAGTCCCCTGCCATGCGCTCCAGATGCTGGGAAGAGCCGATGTCGCTGTGTACGACGGTTCATGGAATGAGTGGGGGCCGGACGAGCGACGACCCATCCGCAAGGGGCTCGAACCCTAGCCGCGCCGGAGTTACCGCGAAGAGTTCATGATGCGCGGCGCGGTCATGAGCGCCACGTCCCGTCTCCCAGTCTGGCCCGCAACGTGCACCGAACCGGTGGAATCCAATCAAGCTCAGAAAGCCCGATGAAGAAGCCAACGTCGATCCGATCCCCCGCAGGAAAGCTAGGCATCCTGCTGCCCGGCATGGGGGCCGTCGCCACCACGACCATGGCAGGCGTCCTGCTCGCCCGCGCGGGCAAGGGCCTGCCGGTCGGAGCGCTGTCGCAGATGGGCACCATTCGCCTGGGCAAGCGCACCGACAAGCGTGTGCCGAAGATCTCCGAGTTCGTGCCCCTCGCCGGCCTCGATCAGCTCGAGTTCGGCGGATGGGACATCTTCCCAGACAACGCCTTCGAAGCGGCGCAGCACGCCCGCGTCCTCGAGCGCGACCACCTCGAGGCGGTCAAGGGAGAGCTCGAGCAGATTCGGCCGATGAAGGGTGTCTTCTATCCCGGCTACGTCAAGCGCCTTCACGGCACCCACATCAAGACGGCGGGGACGAAAGCGGAGATGGTCGAGCAAGTGCGCGACGACATCCGCACGTTCAAGCGCGACCGGGCGTGCGATCGGCTCGTTGCGGTCTGGTGCGGATCGACGGAGGCGTTCATCACCACGGGTCCCGTCCACGCCTCGGTCGACGCGTTCGAAGACGGCCTGCGCCGCGACGACCCGGGGATCTCGAACGCCCAGATTTACGCGTGGGCGTGCATGAAGGAGCGGGTCCCTTTTGCGAACGGCGCGCCAAACCTGTGCGTGGATTTCCCTGCGGCCTGGGACATGGCGCGCGAATACAACGTCCCGCTCGCCGGCAAGGACTTCAAGACCGGCCAAACGTTGATGAAGACGATCCTCGCGCCCGGTTTCAAGGCCCGCATGCTGGGCCTTGCCGGCTGGTACAGCACGAACATCCTGGGCAACCGCGACGGCGAGGTGCTCGACGACCCGGACAGCTTCCGCACGAAAGAGGTGTCGAAGCTCGGGGTGCTCGACCACATCCTCCAGCCGGAGCTGTATCCGCAGCTCTACGGCGAGTTGGTCCACAAAGTCCGCATCGACTACTACCAGCCCCGCGGCGACTCGAAAGAAGGCTGGGACAACATCGATCTCTTCGGCTGGCTCGGTTACCCGATGCAGATGAAGGTGAACTTCCTCTGCCGCGACTCGATCCTCGCGGCGCCCGTCGTGCTCGATCTGGCGATCTTTCTCGACCTCGCGCAGCGGGCGGACCTGCGAGGCACGCAGGAGTGGCTCAGCTTCTACTTCAAGAGCCCGATGACGGCGCCGGGGCTCTATCCCGAGCACGACCTCTTCATCCAGCTGATGAAGCTCAAGAACACCCTGCGCTGGATGGTGGGCGAGCCCACGATCTCCCATCTGGGCACCGAGTACTACGACTGACGCGCGCGATGAGTCCTTCGGCGAGCACAGGCACCGCGCAGCACGATGCCGCCACGCTGTGGCGGACGCTGGGCCGCCATCAAGTGGGCGCGATGACCGCGACCGCGGTCGACTTCGGCGTGATGATCGCGTCGGTCGAGGTCCTTCGCGCGCCGCCGGCCCTGGCCGCCGCAATGGGCGCGCTCTGCGGTGCCGTGACGAACTTCGTGCTCGGGCGCCGGTGGGTGTTCCAGGCGCGGTCGTCGGGCATCCTGCCGCAGGCTGCGCGCTACGCGGCGGTGTCCGCCGCGAGCGCCGGCTGGAACGCCCTCGGCGAATACTTGCTTCACAACGCCGCCCACGTCGAGTACGTGCTGGCGCGGGCCGTTGTCTCCCTGATGGTGGGCCTGGCGTGGAACTTCCCGCTGCAACAGAGGTTCGTCTTCCGTCGCGAGAAGGTACCGAGAAGGTGACGGGCGCGAGGTGATCGAGGGACAGTGGGCGCGTCTTCGGGCACTCTGGCCCGGCGTCTCCATCCTCCTTCCGGTGCCGTTCCTGCTGCACGGCATCTGGGCAGCGACTCGGGGGCGGTTCCACTGGGAGAACGCCGCGATCCTCGCGCTGATGCTGGCGCTCTTCGTGGGCGGACCACGGTCGAAGAAGCTCCTCGCGGGGCTCTATCCGATCGCCATCGTCGCCCTCCTCTACGACACCATGAGGGTGGTGGCGAACGTCGGAGTGACGGAGGCTCGCGTCCACGTCTGCGATCTGCGTGCGCTCGAGATCCAGTTCTTCGGCATCACCATGAACGGCCATCCGTCTACCGTTCACGACTGGTTTCAGGCCCACGCCACACCCGGACTCGACCGGCTGTGCGCGATACCGTACGGGACGTTTCTCTACGCATGCTGCGGATGCGCGGTCTGGTTGTACTTCCGCGACTACCCGAACATGCTGCGCTTCACGTGGTCGTTTCTGGCGCTCAACGTGGCCGGCTTCGTCACGTATCACCTCTATCCGGCGGCGCCGCCGTGGTACTTCCACACGCACGGGTGTCTGGTGGACACGCTCGCGCACGCCAGCGAAGGGCCAAACCTTGCCCGTGTGGACGCGTGGCTCGGAGTGCCCTACTTCGGCAGCATGTACGGTCGCGCAAGCAGCGTGTTCGGCGCCATGCCGAGCTTGCATTGCGCCTACGCTCTCCTGATCGTGCTGCTGGGATGGGCAACGTTCGGCCCGGTCCTGCGGGTCGCGAGCGTTCTCTTTTTTTTGCTCATGACGTTCTCGGCGGCGTACCTGGATCACCATTGGGTCTTGGACATCGTCGCTGGCGTCGCGTACGGCTCCGTCGTGGCCGGCATCGCGGGCTGGCTCGGGCGGCGGGGGGCCGCGCGCGAGCCGTCATGAGCACGGCCGCGCCGCACCGTGTGCGCCGCGCCGTCGCGTGGACGACGGCCACATGGTTTGGATGTGGCTTCGCGCCAAAGGCACCCGGGACGGCGGGGACTCTCGGAGCGATCCCGCTCTACCTCGCGATTTCGCCGCACGGTCGAGGGTGGGTCGCTTTCGCCGCGTTCGTCGCCACGGCGGTCGGGATCTGGGCCGCGTCGGTCGTGGCGCGCGAGTTGGGCCGCGAGGACCCGCAGATCGTCGTCGTCGACGAGGTCGCCGGCTTCCTCGTGACGATGATCCCCGTCGCGCGCGCGTCGTGGCAGGCCGTTCTCATCGGCTTTCTGCTGTTTCGGGTGCTCGACATGGTGAAACCATGGCCCATACGCCGGTTCGAGAGGCTGCCCGGCGGATGGGGGATCGTCCTGGATGACGTCGCCGCGGGTGCGGTCGGGGCCGCGGCCATGGCCGGTCTGGGCGTCACGGGGGTGCTGGCGTGAACGGACCTGGCCGGCCGAGTTCGAGCGCGCAGGCCTTCGTCGACTGGACGCTCCGGTGGGGGAAGTGGCTGTGGATCGCCGCGCTCGTCCTCGCCGTTCCCGCGACCTGGCGCACCGCCAACCTTTACTCCCACCTGCGGACCGAGCTCGAAGAGCTCTTGCCCCGCAGTGCGCCCAGCGTCGTTGCGATCGGCGAGCTGAGACGACGCTTTCCCGGCCTTCAGCACCTCGGGGTCGTCGTCGACACCGGCACCGAGCCCAACGTTCCGGCCGCGGAGCGCTTCCTCGACGACCTCGCGGCCAAGGTTCGGGGTTACCCGCCGGGCCTCGTCAGGGCAGTACGCTCGGGAGACGCCGTCGAACGGACGTTCGTCGAGGACCACGGCCCCCTTTACATGGACCTCCCGGACCTCGAGACAATCGAGCGGCGCGTCGAGGCCCGCCGTGACTGGGAGGCGGCCCGGGAGACGGGCGCGCTGCTCGACGAGGACTCGCCCGCGCCCCCGCTGAGCTTCGACGACATCGAAAAGAAGTACGACGACCGCCGCAGCACGGCGCGCCGCTTCGAAGACGACCACTTCGCCAGCCGCTCGCTCCGGACCGCCCTTCTGCTCATCGAGCTCGGCGAGTTCGAGACCGGGCGGGGGCCTTCGCAGTACCTCTTCGAGCGCGTGAAGCGCGACATCGCCGCGCTGAACGTCGACTCGTACGCCCCGGGCATGCGCATCGGCTTCACGGGCGACGTCGCGATCAGCATCGAGGAGACGAGCGCTCTCGTCACCGATCTCTCGGTGTCGAGCGTGGTGGTCGCCGTGCTCGTCGTCGCGGCGATCGCCTTCTA
>PLIR01000084.1 GCA_003139415.1 Myxococcales bacterium
CGCGCCCGCGCCCGCGCCTGCGTATGCGCCCGCGCCTGCGTTCGCGCCCGCGTCCGCGTCCGCGCCCGCGCCCTCTCCTACAACCGAATATCGACGTACACGTTCTTGCGCAGCTCTTGCAGCCACTGCCTGCGCCCGCGCTCGAGCCCGTCCATCAGCGCCCGCTGCATCATGTCGTTCTTCACGTCGTCGTACGAGGGGACCTTGGACTCACCCATCGGCATCGCGATGATGATGACTTCCTCGGGGCCGACCATCAGCCGCGTTGGGTTCGAGATGGTGCCGGGCGGGGTCGCGCGCACGAGATCCTGGATCGACTGCACGAGGGTGCCGAGCGGTTGGGGGCCGCGCGAGCCGCAGTTGCCGCGGGTCGAGACGTCGTCGCTGAACTGAGTGACGAGCGCGCAGAAATCCTCGCCCGCGCGCGCGCGCGCCGCGATCTGCTCGGCGAGGGCCATCCGGACGTTGCGCTCCGCCTGCGTCGAGCCGGGGCGCGTGCGAAGCGGCAAGAGGCGCACCTCCATCGTCTCGTGGTCCGTCAGCTCCTGGATCCAGTGCTGGTAGGCCGAGTGGCCCTCCTGGTCCGTGACGTGAACGCGCGGACGGACACGCAGCTCGATGAGCTTGCCCTCGAGGATCTGACGGCGGATCTCGTCGCGGAACTCCGACTCCGACATGCCCCGGCGCGCGACCTCCTCGAGGATGTCCGCCGGGGTGATCGTGTGGCCCTGTTGCGCCTGCGCCTGCGCGGCGATGTTCGCGATTCCTCGATCGATCTCGTCGGGCGGGACGGTGATGTGGGCTTTCTCGGCCTGCACCTCCTCCATCCGGTCGTCGACCATGCGCTCGAGTAGCTCCTTGTACATCTCCTGCTCTTGGACGCCGATGATGTTCGCGTCGCGCGTCTGCATCCGGATCTGGATCCGGCCCGACTGGGCGCGGCGCAGCAGCTCGGTCCAGAGGATCGGGCGATCGCCGACCACGGCCACGACCCGCTCGACGATCGTGGCGCGCGCCGCGCCCGAGATGGCGAGGAGGGCCGCCATGGCGGCGGCAGCGGCGACGGCAAGCGAACCGGGGCGAAGCCTCACCGCCAACTCAACTACTTAAAGAGTGGGGGCCGGTCAACCGGCCCGCGCCGTTTGGCCCCTCATCCACGCCTCGATGCGGCCCCGGACGCTCGCCAGGCGGCCGCTCGTGACGAGGGCCATGTGGCCGGGGGGCCTGCCACCGCCGTCTCGCTCGGTGACCCGCAACACCTCGGTCGGGCCCCCGCAGGCCGCGACGAAGCGCGCGCCAAAGGCCGGCGGGCATTCGAGCCGGTCGCCGTCGCTCACCACTTGCAGCACCGGGATGCGCACCTGGCCGAGCGCCGCACGGTAGTCGACCCGGCCGTCGGCGCTCGTCCACCGGCCCGTCGTGATGTACCGCTGGAAGTCTTCGATCCAGGGAAGGGACACGTCGTCGCTGCCCAGCCGCAGCGCACGGGCCGGGAAGCGCCCGAGAGAGCGCGAGACGCCGGCGAAGGTCGCCATGATGCCGCGCTTGACGGCCCACGCGCCGATCGACGGCTCGAACTCCCGCAGCCACGGCGCGGAGGCGATCCCGACGATGGCGTCGACGGCGATGGCGCCGGTGCCCTGGGCGGCGAGCGCGACGTGGCCGCCGAGCGAGTGGCCCAGCACGACCACGGGCTTCCTGGTGCGCCCGGCGGCCTGTTCCCGCGCGAACGCGCAGACGGCCGGCATGTCCCCCGAGACCAGATCGTCGTACGTGTGCTTGCCGCCCCGGTGGACGGACGGCCCGCTGTCGCCGTGCGCGCGAAAGTCGAAGGAGACGGCGCGCCACCCCTTGCCGGCGAAGAACGCCGCGAGCCCCGCGCCCGGGGGTCGGTCGAACTCGGTCCGGCGCGCCATCAGGGCGTGCGCGAGCACGACGACGCCGACCGCCGGCCCGTCGGGTTCGTGGACGTCCGCCCGGAGCGACCAGCCGTCGCCCGTCCGGATGTCGAGGGTCTCGACGCGCCGCGGGGGCTCGATGTCTCGGCGGGCGGTCATTCGATGGGCAGGACCCAGACCTCGGACCCCTCGGTGACTCCAAGGTCGATGGCGGCGGCGGCGCCGAGGTGGCACGTCGCGGGTTCGGGGGTCGTCGCTGCGTCCGGGTGGGGCGGATGCGGATCGTGGGGGTGCGGCGCGAACGAGCCGGGCGACCCTCGCCCATGGGTCGGGGCACGCCAGGGCGCGAGCACGCATCGAAAGAACGGGGGGCCAGCCTGTTCGACCGCAACCAGGGCGCGCGTCTTGGTGGCCGCCGTCTCCTCGGGGCTCATCGGGGCCGCCGCGGCTTGGTGCGCGCGCCGCACGAGGAGAACGTCGTCGGTCGGCGCGGTGAAGTGCGGTCCGCCGTCGAAGGGATCCACGCGGTACGCGTAGCGGAACCCGATGCGCCGGAGCATCTTCTCGACGCCGCGCGTCTGGCCGCCGACCTTGCCAATGACGCTCTGGGCGTCGTCGGGCAAGAGCGACGCGTAGACAGGCCCCTCGGGGAAGAGCCCCCGCACGAACTCCTTGTTCTTCTTGGAGAGCCGATCGGCCTCGGCGTACGTCATCTCGGTAAACTTGCGCCCGAGCGCGTTCCAGAGGTGCGACGTGCCGTCGGGCTCGAGCGGGGGCAAGAGCTCTGCCAGGAGTTCGTCCCGAAACCAGTCGCGGTGCATCTTCACGAAGAGAAAACGCACCCACGAGATGAGCAGACCCAGGCGCTCGGGCTTCTTCCGGTACTCGGGGCTCACGATGAGCCCCCCGATCTCGGTTGGCCCGTTGTACGAGTACCCCACCTTGAGGACCACGTGACGAAAGTGCTTGTCGAGCGTGGCCGAGTAGCGCTCTTCGTCGAAGACATCGACGTAGACATAGGGCGCGTCTCGCCGGCCGAGCTGGCCGATGATCATCGAGGTGCCTACGATCCGGTCCGCTTCGCGATCGACCAGGACGAACACGTACTCGCGATGGCGCGGGTCCTTGACGGCCCCGGAGAAGCTCTTCTCGGCGTGCGCGAGGAGGCCCCGGATCTCGGCCCGGTCCGCCGGCAGGTTGACTGTGTTCAGGTATCCGGCGACGGACAGGAGCTGGTCCTCGTCCGCCAAGGTGGCGCCGCGAATCTCGTAAGGGCTCGCCATGGCCGGACTCGTGCGGGTTTTACCACGCGGCTCCGCGCTCGCGCTTGGGTGGCCATGGGCCGTAAGCGTGTTAACCTGCCGGGAGCACGCCTGGGTTCACGCCCCGAGGAGGTCGCGCGAACAATGGCTCAGACAATGGCCCGAAGTCGAAAGTGCGGAGCCTAGCGTCTGATGCGCGCGCGGTACGCCACCATCCCGCTTGCCGCATGGATCGCGGCGGCGATATGCGCGCACTTCTTGTTCGGGACGGGCGGCTTCGTGGCGGCCGAGGTGCACGACGACCGGTCGGCCCTCTGGGAGCTCTCGCTCCGGGCGAGCACGCTCGCGCAGCGCGGTGAGCAGACATTCGAAGTCGCGCTGAACGAACCGGGCGAAGAAGCGCCCACCTCGCCGCCACCCCCTCCGCCGCCGCCCAAGCCCAAGGATCCGCCCAAGCACGAAGACAAGGCCAAGGCGGCCGAGAAGAAGCTCGAGGAAGAGAAGAAAAAGAAGAAGGACGAGGAGAAGGAGAAGCACGTCGTCGCGGTGGAAAAGAAGGACGACAAGACGCCGCCTCCCCCCGAGCCGGTCCAGGACCACCGCATCGCCGTTCGCCAGCACGTCAAGCCCGACCAGCAAGACAACCCCGACGCGAAGTTCATCGCCGACGAGGCGAACCGCGTCGACAAGGAGACGCGCGCCACGCAGACGTCGCACGATCGCGACGACGAGCGGCCTTCGCCCGACAAGAGCTTCAAGGGGGCTGACCAGCAGCCGGGCGACAGCCAGCGCACGCGCATCGCGGAGAACGAAGCGCGCAAGGGCGAAGAGAAGCGCGCGCCGGGCGAGAAGGGCTCGGATCTCGACGTCAACCGCGAGCCGCAGATCCCCAAGCAGGCCCCTCAACCGACGGCAGCGACGTCGCCCAACGTGGCGGCGGGCGGCCAGCGTACCCCCACCGACGATCGGGCCGCTTCACGTGCCCCGATGCAGCCCCAGCCTGCACCCGGGGGCGCGGCCCCTCCGTCGCCCGAGGTCGAGAGCTCGGCCGACGGGAGCTGGACGTTCAACCCGACGCGCCCGTACGCGCCGCCGGGGCTCGCACCCCAGCCGACGCAAGGCGGCTCGTCCGCGCCGCCGCTCCCGGGGGGCCAGATGTGGACGATGCCGGGCCTCGGGCAGAGCGCCGCCGCCGGCGCGATCAACACGAACCTCAACCAGGAGCAGGTGGCAAACCTCGTGGGGCTCGACAGCCTTCGCCGGCTCCGTGAAGCCGACGGCGAGCGGCGCAAGAGCGAGCACCGCGGGTCGTGGACGGCGTCCAACTTCGACCGCTGGCGCAGCGCCATCGAGAACTACACGTCGAGCGTGACGCCCGGCAACCAGACGGCGCTCAACACCGCCAAGGTCCCGTTTGCCTCGTACCTGAACGGGATGCACAACCGCATCCACCCGATCTTCGCCGAGTCGTTCCTCGAGTCGCTCGACAGCCTGCCGCCCAATCACCCGATGAACGACCAGCACCTCATCACGAGGTTGGAGATCGTGCTGACGCGCGAGGGACGGCTCAAGCGGATGGGGATCGTCAAGACGAGCGGCATCACGGCCTTCGACATCGCCGCGCTCGACGCCGTCGATCGAGCCCAGCCCTTCGGCCCGGCGCCAAGCGCGATCATCTCGGCCGACGGCAACGTCTACCTGCACTGGGAGTTCCACAGGGACGAGGTGTTCGCATGCTCCACGATGAACGCGCGCCCGTTCATCCTGAATACGCCCGGCCCGGGGCACGAGCAGCCCACGGTGCCAACGCCGTACCCGCCGGCCGGACCGCCGGTCAAGGAGCGCGGCCTGACGCCGTCGAACACCAACGACTCGCAGGAGGGCTCGCTCGTACCGGTCGCGCCAGAAGTTGCGCACGCACGACCCGGGGTTCCGGGGTAGGCTCGGTGCCTGGGAGCGACGTCCGCCCCCTTCGAGCTCCCCCACGGAATCAGGGACTCCCTCCACGGCGATGAACCCGGCCGACGCGACGCCCGCCGATTCCGCGGGCGAGGAGCCCGCTAACTCCAAGTCCGGCGAGGAGCCCGCACCCGCGGCGGCCGTGCCCCAGATGCCCACGTGGACGCCGACGCAAGGCGTGGGGTGGCTCTTGCGATCGGCGGCGTGGGTGGCGGCCTTGGCGGGGATCGCGGGCGCCATCCTGTCGCCCGGGGTTCGCGGCAACGCGAGCGAGGCCGTTGTCGAGGCGACCGACCGGGCCTCCAGCACCCTCGCGTATTTCCTGGCGCTGCACCTCGTGGCGATGGCCTCGTACGGCGCGTTCTGCCTGCTGCGTGACAACGCACTCCCGGCCTGGCTGCGCACGCCGCTCGTCGCCGGCGGCCCGGTCGTGGTCCTCGCGCTCGCGGTCGGCACGCTGCGCGACCACCTGCCCCCCGGATTTGCGGTCGTCATCTCGGCCGTGGCGACGTGCGCGGCCCTGTCCGGGGCCCTCGTCGCCGCCCGAGCCCCGCACACGCGCGCAGCCGCCGGCGTGCTCCTGCTCCTCGCGTTCGCGTCGATCGCGCGACTGGCCGCCTGGGAGCTCGCGGCGCGCGCGGGCGACGCGGCGAGCGTGCAGATGTTCGCCTTCAGCCGGGGTCTGGCGACCGCGGGCGTCCTGTTCGATGCGGGCGGACAGCTCGTCGCCGTCACCTGGCTGGGCACCCGCAGCCGGGGCGCCGGACAGCTCGGTTCCACGGCGGCGCTCGTCGGCGCCTTCGCAATCACCTGGGGCGTGGCGCGCGGGGTCCACTCGGGCGCGGCCCTGTGGCAGGCCATCGCCCATACGGCCCTCGCCGACGCCCCCGGCATCCCCCAGCCTTACGGGCTCGACGCGCTCGCGACGTTCCTCGTGCCGGCGTCGTTGCTCGTGGCGTTCGCGATCGCCGCGCAGCCCAGGCAAGAGGCCGTGATGGTCTCGGGCATGGCGATGGCGCTCGTCTCGCGGGGGGCGTTCGACGCGCCGCTGCGGGCCCTCTGCGCCATTGCGGCCGCCCAGTGGGTGTCGATCGCGTCGTTCGACGGGCGGGCGATGTGGCGGACGCTGCTCGCCGAGCGCGCGCTCCGGAAGGATGAGTAATCGCCTCCGCGATTGCCAAGCGGCGGGACACACTCTAGAACTGCCGGCGAGGTTCCGGTGGAGCGTACCGAGTTCGTCGTCGACGTCCCGCCGCGTTCGCGCGCTCTGCCGTTCGTTCGCGATCTGGTGGCGCTGACCAAGCCGCGCATCACGACGATGGTGCTCGCCACCGAGGCCGCCGGCGCATACCTCGCGCCCGGCCACGCGCCGCACAACGCCCAGTTCGTCGCGTTGTCGGGCACGGCGCTCATCGTCGGGTCGGCCAACGCCCTCAACATGTGGTGGGAGCGCGACATCGACGGGCTGATGACCCGCACGCGAAACCGTCCCCTCCCCGCCGGCAGGCTCTCGCCGGACGTCGCCCTCGCGTTCGGCCTCGCGCTCGCGATCGCCTCCGTGCCGATGCTCTTCATGGTGAACGTCGCCACGGGGCTGCTCGGGCTCATTGCCCTCCTCAGCTACGTGGCCGTGTACACCCCGCTCAAGCGGCACACGTCCCTGGCGCTGCTCGTGGGCGCCGTCCCGGGGGCCATTCCGCCGCTGCTCGGGTGGGCCGCGGTGACGGGCACCGTGGGGTTCGGGGGCCTGCTGCTCTTCGCGGTCCTCTTTCTCTGGCAGATCCCGCACTTTGCGGCGATAACCATCTTTCGCGCAAAGGACTACGCGCGCGCGGGCCTTCAGGTCGTCAGCGTGCAGCACGGCGAGCGCGCGGCGCGCCAGACGATCGCGCTCTACACCGTCCTTCTCGTGGCGACGTCGCTTCTCTTCGCGCCGTTCGGGCTCGGCGCGCGGCACTACTCCCTCGTGGCGGCGGTGCTCGGGGCGGCGTTCTTGGCGCTCGCCTTCCGGGGGCTTCGGCCAGGGCCGCGGTTTTCGGCCGACCGGTGGGCCAAGCGCGTCTTTGCCTATTCGATCGTCTATCTGCCGGCCTTGCTCGCGGCGCTGCTCATCGGCAAGGGATGACGCAGACGGCCGCAACCGAGCCCGCGTCCGGGCCGAGCGCGGGCCGGGCGAAAATCCTCCTCCTGGGGCTCGCGGCGCTGCTGCTCACGCTCGCGCCGACACTCGTACGGGCGCTGATGGCCCCCGCCGCGCCGCAGGTCTTCGGCCACGTCCCGCCGTTTCGCCTCTTGGACGAGCGCGGCGCGCCCGTCACGGCGGACGCGATGCTCGGCCACGCCACCGTCGTCGACTTCATCTTCACGCGCTGCACGTCGTCGTGCCCGCGGCTCACGCAGCGCATGGGAGAGCTTCAGACGAGGCTTGCGCAGGCCAAGAGCCGCGCGCGCCTGGTGACCATCTCCGTCGACCCCGAGAACGACACGCCGCCCGTACTGGCCGCCTACGCGGCGGCAGCCCACGCCGATCCCGCGCGCTGGTCGTTTCTCACCGGACAGGCGCAAGACGTCCAGAGCATCGTCGTCTCCGGCTTCAAGGTCGCGGCCGCAAAGCAAGCGCGCGGCGCGGCCGACTACGACGTCATCCACGGAGACTGGCTCGTCCTCGTCGACGCCCACGGCGACATCCGCGGTTACTTCACCGCGAGCGAGCCGAAGGACCTCGACGCCATCCTGCAGGCAATGCGCGGCATCTAGAACGCATGCCAGAACCGCGCGGGGCAGCTCCGTGGGCGACATGTACGCGGGAGGTCCTGGCGGCGTGGCGCACGCGACCGACGGCGTCACCTTCACGCCGGAGACCTCGGCCGGGTCGAGCGTCCTCGGCGTCGGCGGCAGCGGCGCGGGCGATGTCTACGCCACGACCTCCGATCGGACCGCCACGATCCTGCACTCCTCGGGCGACGGCAGCTGGACATCGGTCTTCGCGCAGCCGGCGGGCACGGCGTGGGGTGTCTGGAGCAGCGGCCCCGGCGACGCTTACGTCATCGTGTCGCCGACATTCTCGGGTGACCCGGACGCCTTCGTCCTGCACTCGTCGGCAGACGGCGGCTGGACGAGCGAGTCGGTCGCCCAACAGGGATCCGTCCTCGTCTCGGTCTGGGGCAGCGGGCCGGACGACGTGTACGTCGGCGGTTGGCACCCGGGAGCGGAGGGCCGGACGGGAGACCTCTTCCACTCCACGGGCGACGGTCAGTGGTCGCGCGTGGATCTACCGGGCAACCTCTACGACGTGACGTGCGTCTGGGGGCGCAGCGCGACCGACGTCTGGATCGGCGCCTACGACATCGACAACGGGCCGACGCTGCTCCACGGGCAGTGAGGCCCGTTACCGGTTCTTCTTCGCCGCTTCGACCGCGGCCTTGATCGCGGCGACGCCCGCGGCGAGCCTCTCCTCGCTCGCCGCGTAGCTGAACCGGATGTATCCGGGCGCCCCGAAGCCGCTGCCGGGCACCGCCGCCACGTGGGCCTTGTCGAGCAGCCAGTACGCGATGTCTTCGTCGGTGGCGAGGGGCTTGCCGTTCCAGTCGAGGCCGAGAAGCCCCCGGCAATCGGCGAAGGCGTAGAACGCGCCCTCGGGCTTGCGGCACTTGACGCCGGGGATCGACGAAAGGCCCGAGACCATCGCGTTGCGGCGCTTCTCGAACTTGGCGCGGATGGCCGCGAGCTCGTCCGAGGGGCCCTTGAGGGCCGCGACGGCAGCGTGCTGCGCGACCGCCGTCGGGTTCGTCGTGCTCTGGCCCTGGACGAGATCGAGGGCCTTGATGAGCGGCACGGGTGCGAGGGCCCAGCCGATGCGCCAGCCGGTCATCGC
>PLIR01000480.1 GCA_003139415.1 Myxococcales bacterium
CCACGAGCATGGGCGCATCATGCGTCGCGGAGATGCTGGCACGAGCGACCTCGTCCGCATCGAGTGTGAGCTGTTGCCCGACGCGGATCGCGATCAGGCGGACGAGCGGGTCGAGGCCATTGTCCGGCGCGCGGTCGTCGAGCACTGCCTTTACGGTGTTGACCTCGACCCGCTCGCCGTAGAGCTGGCGCGCGTGTCACTCTGGGTCGAGACCCTCGACCGCCGTCTGCCGTTCACGTTCCTCGATCACAAGCTTCGCTGCGGCGATGCGCTCGTCGGCACCTGGCTCGATCGCTTCCGCGACTACCCGCTGCTCGCATGGTGGCGCCAGAGCCCGGACGAAAAGTGGCGCGGCGTGACGCATGAGGGTGACGCGTGGGCCGAGGTGCTCAAGGAGAAGCGCAAGGCGGCGATCGCCGAGCAGATGGAGCTGCTCACTGGCCAAAAAAACTGGCTCGCTAAGACGGCGTCAGACGAAGAGCTGAAGGCCGCCATCGACCGCGTCCGCGAGCTGTATCGGCGTCTGCGCAAGGTGCCCGCGTCCCAGCCCGACAAGCGCGCCGAGATCTGGCGCACGCAGGTCGCGCCCGATCCTGCGCTCGCGCGCGTCCGAGAGGCGTTCGATACGTGGTGTGCCCTCTGGTTCTGGCCGCTCGACAAACTGGAGGCGGCACCAGGCCCCGCGGCACTGCCAGCTCCCTCCGAGGGGGCTCGTGAGATCGTCCGCGAGATGCGCAATGGCATGCGGTTCTTCCACTGGGAGCTCGAGTTCCCTGATGTGTTCACGGAAAAGGGCGGAGGCTTCGACGCGATCGTAGCAAATCCGCCGTGGGAAACCCTCCAGTCCCAGTCACTGGAGTTTTTCAGCAACAACGACCCGCTGTATCGCTCCTACGGCAAGCAGGAGGCTCTAAGGGTTCAGCGCGAGATGTTCGCAAGCGATCCCCTCGTGGAGCGCGCATGGCTCGATGAAATTGCGGCCACCAAGAATATGGTCAACTGGGTTCGTCACGCTGGCAGACCATTTGGTAACGCCGTCGACTCGCAAGGGCGGGCCGAAATCGCTCTTGTACCAAGAAAGACATCCGAATCGCAACGGTTGCACTCCACATGGGAGATGCAACGAGCGAGGAGAAGTGGATTCTCTGACCCGCAGCATCCCTTCATGTTTCAAGGCGACGGCAAGCCATACAGCTACAAGATGTTTGCCGAACAGGCCCACTCTCTCCTGCGGAGCCACGGACAACTCGGAATTATAACCCCCAGCGGCCTCTACACGGACAGCGGTGCAATGGATTTGCGGGGCCTATTCTTAGACTCCTGTGCGTGGCGCTGGCTGTACGGCTTCGAGAATCGACACAAGGTCTTTGACATCGATAGTCGCTTCAAGTTTGCGGTGACCATCGTGCAGAAGGGCGGCCGGACAAACGCGATCGAGGTACCTTTCATGCGCCATGACCTCGAAGACTGGGCGAAGGCGAAGGGCGCCCTCGCTTACCCCGCCGAGCGCATTCACGCTTTCAGCCCGAAGAGCCTTTCGGTGCTTGAAGTGCGAGCGGAACGTGATCTCGATGTCCTCACGCGAATGCGTGCTGGGGCGACCGTCCTTGGCGACGATTCACCGGATGGATGGCGGGTCAGGTACAAGCGCGAGTTCAATGCCACGGACGACTCGTCCGATATGCCGCCGTTGCCCGAGTGGCTTGCGCAGGACTTTCGCCCTTCGCTCTACCTGCATTTTACGGACGCGTCAGGCAACGTCGCGCTCCCAGTACTGTCCGGCAGAATCATCGACCAGTTTAGCTTCGCGGCCGCATCATGGTTGTCGGGCAAAGGCCGGGCTTCGGTATGGGAGATGACCACGCCGCGGCGCGAGAACTTTCGTCCTGAGTTTCTGATGGACGCGAACAGCTATCGGTCGTCAAGCAAGCGCTTTGGATATCCGAAAATGGCGTTCATGGAGGTCGTCAGCGCCACGAATGAACGCACATGCTTCGGGAGCTTGGTCCCCGATTGGCCTGGCATTCACAAGACCCCGTGCATGTGGGCGGCAGAAGGCGATTTCGAGCTAACAGCCGCTCTAACATCCATCTTCAATTCATTCGTTTTTGACTACTCAGCCAGGATGACGGTGGGTGGCTTGAGCCTTGGGTGGTTTGTGCTCGAAGCTCTGCCGCTGCCAAGGCGATCAGCCGCGCTGTCGTCGCTCGCGAATTTCGCGATTCGACTCACCTGCAACCATGAAGTCATGTCGCCGTTCTGGATGGGTCTGCGCGCGTCCCACGGCCAGCGCGAGGCTTGGCGTGAGTCGTGGGCGGTAACTCGTGCTGAAAGGGTCCGCTTGCGATCCGCAATCGACGCAATCGTCGCGGTTCTCTATGGCATGTCCCGCGAGGATATGCGGTGGATTCTGCGTGATTGCGACCATCCCCGGAAGCGTCTCGCCGAGAAGGCATTCTCCCGCACGCTCGACGCCAAGGGTTTCTGGCGCGTGGATAAGGCCGAGGATCCCGAGCTTCGCCACCCGGTGCTCACACTCGTCGCCTTTGATGCGCTCGAGACGCTCATTCTTGAGCACGGCGGCGATCGCGACGCCGGTATCGCCGCCTTCTGCTCGCTGAACGACGGCGAGGGCTGGATGCTGCCCGACACGCTCCGGCTCGCCGACCATGGGCTCGCGCACGACGAGCGCGCCGAGGAGGCACAGCCAGTCGCGAGCCGCTTCGGTCCGCGCTTCCTCGATTGGCAGCTCGCGCAAACGCTTGAGGAGAGCTGGGCGGAGTGCGAGCGGCACGCGCGCGTGATTCTCGGCGAAGCCGAGTTTGAGCGGCGGTTCGGCGGTGTGCAGCCTGCACCTCGCGCCCCGATCACCGGACGAGGCGACGTAACGCTCGGCCCTGTGACGGCGACCAGTAGCGTCACGTCCACACCGCCGCAGCTTTCCCTCTTCGTATCTCGACCGGCGGCGGGCGCCGCGATCACGGAGCCTCTTCCCATGACCATCTCTCAGATCCGCCTGCTCAACTTCCGGAACTGGACCGAGGAACATTGGCAAGCAGGCGTGGCGTTGAAGCCGGTCACGCTTGTGCTCGGTCGCAACTCGGCGGGCAAGACCAGCATCCTGCAGCCCCTGCGAATGCTGAAGCAGACCATCGAGGCGACAGATGCCGGCACGCACCTCCTCCTGAACGCGGGCGCGACCGATGGCGCGAACCTCGGCGCGTTCAACGACGTGGTCAATGGTCACGACGCGAAGCGTGAGCTCGGCGTCGGCTTTGACCTCGTCGAGAAGGGTATCTCCGTCGACGTGCGTTTCCGTCAGGTCGACGAGCGTCCGATCATCGACTCGCTGACCTACAAGATTCGCGACGAGAAGGTTGACGTCACTCGGACGCCCAACGCCTACCAGCTGGCGAGCCCCCGCTTCCGCCTGCCGAACTGGGATGGCGTGCGCGACGTGCACGAGGCCAAGAAGGGCTACGAGCCGGGTCGCGCGATCGAACTCTCCGAGCAGGCGCTCGGCGACCTCGGACCGACCCTGGGCCCCCAGGTGCGCGCGGCGATGGTCACGGTGAAGGAGGCCTTCAAGTCCTTCCATTATCTTGGCCCCATGCGGCCGCCGCCTGCGCGCGAGGTCACGTGGTCCCAGCAAGATCCAACTCGCCTCGGCTCGACCGGCAGCGAGACCGTGCAAGCGCTGATCGGCAACGAAACCGGGAAGAACAAGGGGGCGTTGAAGCAGGCCGTTTCTGAGTGCCTGAAGAGGCTCGATCTTGCCGATGGGCTCGAGATCACGCGCGTCGGCAAGACTCTGCTCTATCAGATCGAGGTGCTGCGCGGCGCCAACCGCTCGAACCTCGTCGACGTCGGCTACGGCGTCTCGCAGGTGCTGCCCGTCATCGTGCTCCTCCACTTCGTGCCCGAGGGCTCGGTCATCCTCTGCGAGGATCCCGAGGCGCACCTCCACCCGATGGCCCAGGCGGGCCTCGCCGATCTGTTCGTGGAGGTGGCCAAGCAGAGAAAGCTCCAAATTCTGCTCGAGACGCACTCGGAGCACCTCTTCCGGCGGCTCCAGTACCTCATCGCCGCGGGCACCGCGCGCAACGAGGACTGTGCGCTCTACTATGTCGAACGAGACGAGCCGTCGGCGAAGATCATCACGCTCGCGGCGAACGAGTTCGGGCAGATCGCGAACTGGCCCGACCACTTTTTCGGTGACGCCATGGGCGAGACCGAACGGCAGGTTCGCAAGATCATCGAGCGCAAGCGCTCACCGAAGGACGGCGGCACGCGTGGCTGACCACCTCGTCGACACGAACGTGCTCATCGTCGGTAGCGCAGCCGTAGAGCCGAAGTACACCGACGTGAGCGTCGATGCGGACGGCATCGAGGTGGTCTTCAAGTGGCTCGCTGCGTTTCGTGATGATGCGGCACGGAAGCTCGTGCTCGATGACCTGTGGAAGATCTGGGACGAGTACAACCACAAGCTGAACGGCCAGCACTTCGGCTTGCAGGTTGTGCATCACAAGCTCCAGGCGTGTTTGCGAACGGAGCCGGTCCAGTACGACGGCAACGGCTACGGCGTGGTGCCCCCTGCGCTGTCCGCCGTGGACAGCTCCGACAAGAAGTTCGTCGCTGCAGCACTCAACGACCCCACGAGCATCCACATCGTGAACGCGGCCGACAGCGACTGGAAGCAGCACCAGGCAGTGCTCCAACAGCACGGCGTGCTCGTCGTGGAGCTGCTCCCATGACTGCCTTCTTCCGCTTCCCTCACACCCCACACCTGGCCTGGCTCGGCGAGGGCCAGCCGCGCGACGACAAAGTGCTCGCCCCGCACGATGCGGGCGAGCTGCTCTCGCAGGAGGTCGTAGTGGAGGAGAAGGTCGACGGCGCGAACCTCGGCTTCTCGGTGGATGAGCACGGCGCGCTGCGCGCGCAGAACCGCGGGACGTATCTCTCCCTGGAGGGTGGCCACGGCCAGTGGAAGCCGCTGAGGCGCTGGGTTCAGGCCCGAACCCACGCGCTAGCGGAGGCCCTCTTCCCCGACCTCATACTCTTCGGCGAGTGGTGCTACGCGGTGCACAGCATCCGGTACACGCGCCTGCCCGACTGGTTCCTCGCGTTCGATGTCTATGACCGCGCGAGCGGCGAGTTTTGGAGCATCGATCGGCGAGACGCGCTCGCCTCGGGGCTTGGGTTGGCGGTGGTTCCGCGACTTGGTGCTGGCCGGTTCGATCTACCGCAGCTCGAGGCCCTTCCTTGCGGCTCGCGACTCGCCGATGGCCCGGCAGAAGGGCTCTACGTTCGACACGACGCGGGCGAGCGCCTGGCCGCGCGCGCGAAGCTCGTGCGGCGGGAGTTCGTGCAGGCCATCGACGAGCACTGGTCCAAGAAAGCGCTCGTGCCGAACGCGCTCGACGGCAACGGAGGGGGAGAGGGCTCATGGCACTGAATCCGATTTCGTTCACGGAGCACGTGGTCTCCGACTTCCTGCGCTACCAGCTCACGACCTACCCGCTTGCTGACAGCGATCTGCACGCGCAGATGCGGGCGCTGCTCCGCCTAGATGAGAGCCGTTCGACGCCGCTGCGGCAAGGTCCTTTTATCAGCCTCTCTCGCCCGTTCAAAAGTGGCGCGACGATCGCAGACCTCGTTCGCGAGGGCGTGCTCCACGACGGGATGCGCGCGGTCGCCTCATACCCCAGCGTGCGCAAGCACCAGGAGACCGCCATCCGCGCCATCTGCGACGGCAAGANNGCAAGACCGAGTCGTTTCTCTACCCGATCATCAGTCGCTGCCTCGAGCTGGCGGACGCTGGTACGCCTCCCGGCATCGTCGCCGTGCTCGTGTATCCGATGAACGCGCTGGCGGAGGACCAGCTCGACCGTCTGCGCGGGCTACTCGCCGGGCGCGGCATCCCCTTCGGGATGTACGTGGGCAAGACCCCCGATGAGGAGGCCGGGGTGCGTGGCGAGCGCCTGCCACAGGGGTCGTCGAACGCTGACTATCGAGCACGCCTGCTCCAGATGCGCGAGGCCGGTGAGTCAGCGACGCTGCTGCCGCCGGAAGAGCGCGCGAGCCGTGTGGCGATGCGCAAGGACGGTGGACAGCCTCGCATCTTGCTCACGAACGTGAAGCAGCTCGAGCTCCTTCTAACGCGCGGCAAGGACATCGGCCTCTTCGCCAACGCGCCCCTCGAGTTCTTGGTGTTCGACGAGGCGCACACTTTTCGTGGCGCGCAGGGCGCGGAGACGGCGTGTCTAATTCGTCGCCTGCGCTCTTTCTGCGGCAAAGAGGCCCATGAAGTCACCTGTGTGGCGACCTCGGCCACGATGGCGGACCCTGAGCGCGGGCCCGAGGCCGCGGCGGACTTTGCGCGTCGCTTCTTCGGCGTGGATGCCGGGCGTGTCGAGATCGTGGGCGAAGTCTACGACGAGCTGCGCTGGAACGAGCGACGCGCGATGCCCGCGGGCGTTGCGATGGATCCCGCAGGGGTGCTCAGCCGGCTCCTCTCCTCGGTCGATGCGCCGGACGAGACGGTTGCAGAGGCGCTTTCCGCGTGTCTCACCGAGCTCGGCGGCGCCCGTCTTCCCAAGCTCGACTGGCAGCGCGCACTCGCGTCTCAGCTCGCGAGCAACGAGCTCGTCTACCAGCTCTCCGAGCTGCTCCGCACACCGCGTGCCCTCGAGGACCTGCCTGCCCTCCTGCGGGAAGCACTGGCGGTCGAAGGAGCGCGCCGGGATGTATCGCAGCACGAGATCCTTTGCTGGCTGGCACTCGGCGTCGCGTGCGGTCGCGATGCGCATGACCCGCTGCTGCGTCCCGTCGTCCATAGCTTCATCCGGGGGGTCGGTGGCGCCGTCGTCACCCTTTCGAATCCCGGTAGCGCCGCGCGCCTCTGGCTGGTGGGAGAGGAAGCGGATGAGGAGCTCGGCGCAGCCTGGCGCCGCTTCCCCCTCCTGACCTGCACGACCTGTGGCCAGCACTACTACGAGACCTGGGTGAAGGACTTTCGGCTGATCGCCGGCAAGCGAGCAGCCCCTGAGGGAGGCGACCTCGTCGGCGCGACACGCGTCTGGGAGCATCTCTCGCAGGAGCTTGGTGGTGTGCGTGCGCTCCTCGTCGACCGGCTCGTCGTGCAGCCTGACGAGGACGACGCCGCGGACAGCCTTGACGAAGACGGCAACGTGGAAGCCGAAGCGGCAGTGTTGCCGTCGGGGCACGAGTACGACCATCGGCGTCTCCACCCGCTTTGGGTTTGTGCTCACTGCGGCGCCCTGCACGAGCAGGCCGGCACGTCCTGCGCCGCTTGCCACGCGACCGGTGCGCTTACCGCGGTGCAGGTTGTTCGCTGCAAAGAGGACCTGCCCGGTGTCCTTCACTCGTGCGTCGCCTGCCAGGCGCCGGGGCGGCGGCCGGGCGGTGGCCGGTACCGTGATCCCGCCCGCCCCGTCCGGGCGGTCTCGGTCTCCGATGTCCACGTTCTCGCGCAGTCGATGCTGCACCTTTCGGAGCGACCGCGCCTCTTGGTCTTCGCCGACAATCGCCAGGACGCCGCCTTCCAGGCAGGCTGGATGCGGGACCACGCGCGTCGCTTCCGTCTGCGCGCCCTGATGTCCCAGGCGATCCCTGTTTCGGGCGCCTCGATCGGGGACGTTGCGCAGCGCCTCGATGCCGTCCTGGAGGCGGACCGCGAGCTGTCGCGGGCCCTCATCCCGGAGGTCTGGCAGGTCGCCCCCCAAGAGGACGCGGGCGTCAAGCACCGCGAGGAGCGCCTCTACTTCCTGCGTCTCCAAGTGCTCCGCGAGATCGCGACGGGCGTGAAGCAGCGCCTCGGCCTCGAGCCCTGGGGCCGCGTTCGTGTGGAGTACGTCGGACTCGATGCGGGCCACGACGTCATCGCGCGCTGGGCGGAACGCCTCGGCTTCGAGCCACCGGCACTCGCGGAGGGCGTTGCTGCACTCCTCGACCACGTTCGCCGAACGCGGGTACTCCACGACGAGCCGACGCGGCTCTTCGGCAAGCTCTGGCGCGACGGCGACAAGGAGATCCAGTACGGGTACCTGCCGGCGTTCTCGGGTGGACCACGAGGCGCAAAGCTCTCGCGCACGCCATCTGACTCGCCAGCTCGCGTCACCCAGTGGATCGGCACGCGTCCGACCCAGGTGTGGAATGCCGTGTCGACGTGGCGTATCGACGAGAACGACCTCGAGGACTTCTTGCGTGAGCTCTGGGCCATGCTCACGTCGGTCAAGCTGTTGGTACCTGTAACGCTTGAGGGGTGGGGCAAGCCGCTGCCCGGGAGCGCGGGGACATTCCAGGTCGACGCGACCAAACTTCGCGTCCTGCCGCACCGTGGGCGATGGCGCTGCGAAAAGTGCCGGCGCACAACGGTGCGCCGGGGACCGACGAGCACGTGCCTCGCATGGAGGTGCGCCGGGAAGCTCGCATGGGAGGAGAGCGATCCGGATGACTTCGACCTGCACGTCCTCGACGGCAACTACGCCATGCTGCGCGTCGCCGAGCACTCCGCCCAGGTGCCGGCAGACGTTCGCGAGCGAATCGAGAACCAGTTCAAGGGCCAGAGCGAGCACCTGAACGCGCTCGTCTGCACGCCAACGCTCGAGCTCGGCGTCGACATCGGCGCGCTCGACGCGGTACTGATGCGGAACGTTCCCCCGAGCGCAGCGAACTACTGGCAACGCGCAGGGCGAGCTGGTCGCCGCCATCGCATGGCGGTCGACATTACCTACGCACAGGCCACTGGTTTCGATCAGTCCTACTTTCGCGAGCCGCTCAAGCTCCTCGGAGGGCTCGTTGAGCCGCCACGCTTTAACCTTAAGAACGAGGTGATGCTTCGAAAACACGTGCATGCAACCGTGCTCACGGCGCTTCACGGGCTCGGCCGCCGCAGTCCCGAGGGGCTCCGCGCGAGGGTGGAAGAGGTGCTCGCGCGTTGCTTCCCGTCGACGCTGAAGTCGTACCTGTTCACACCGGGCGGCGAAGTCCGAAAGGAAATCCTCGACGTCTCGGAGCTCGGGCTGCTCATTCGGGAGCAGCGCCGCTTCGTCCTCGACGAGGTGTCGCGAACGTTCACCCGCGCGTGGCCGGCGGAGGACGCGGTAGCGGTGGAGCCCGAGCGCCTGGCATCCATTGTCGATCGGATGTCAGACTCGCTTTCGGAGGTGCTGCGTCGATTCAAACGGAGGTTGGAATGGGCGCGCGGGGAGCTTGCCAGGCTGGCGCAGGAGGAGGCCCACAAGGGAGTACTGGATCCGGAAGACCAGGCGCACCGACGTCGCTGCCAGCGCGTGATCGAGCGACTCAAGGGCCAGGCCATACGCACGCGCTCGCAAGCGCAGGGCGGAGGCGACGATTCCGATACGATGGGCGCGCTCGCCCGCGAGGG
Source organism: Myxococcales bacterium (assembly GCA_003139415.1). Classification (GTDB taxonomy): domain Bacteria; phylum Myxococcota_A; class Polyangia; order Polyangiales; family Polyangiaceae; genus Palsa-1150. The sequence goes on from PLIR01000480.1 coordinate 9,413, forward strand.
CTTTCTGCCTGGCTACGGCCTCGAGGCGGGAAGCATTATCGGAACGGCCGAGCCGCCGCGCATGACTTACGGTCTTGCCGAGTTCGACCTGCCGCGCGCGCCCACCATCGCGCTGCGCGAGTACGTGCCTGGCAACGCCATCTATGCGAACGGATTTCGCTTCGTCCCGCGCCGGTTCCAGCTCGTGCCGGATGAGACCATGCGCTTCCGGATCGACGCCGAGAGGCAGGTAGTGCAGGAGCTCGGCACGAACGCCGCCGCAGCGGTGCTCGGAGAGCAGGAGATTCGCGCAGTGCCGGTCTGCGACGTGATCCTGCCGTCGCAGTCGCAGATCTCGGACGAAGAGGACTTCCGCTTTCAGATGCCGGTCGCTGTCTACGCGACTGAGCGAGGGTTCCACCGCGGGGGCTCCGCCTGGTCCTGGGGCGAGCTCGACCTTCGGTCTCGTCGCGCGCTTCAGCTTCGGATGGTGAACGTAGGCCCTCGTGCAGAAGTGACGAAGGGTAACCTCGGGTACCTGCTCTGCCTTGCCTGTGGCCAGTCGCACTCTCCGTATGCCTCGGCGCGCTCGCGTGAGGAGTTCGTCAAAAAGCACCAAGAACGCTGCTCGCACCGGGTAGATGCCACCGGATTCTTCGCAGACGTCGAAGTCGACGTGCTGGGGCTCCACGACGTGGATGACCGCGTCCTCGCATTCAGCTTCGTCGAGTCGCTCCGCATGGGAGCTGCGCGTGTGCTCGACATGGAGGTCGAGGACCTGCAGATCCTCGCGCTTGGACACGCGGGCGAGGAGCGTGTCGATCTCCTACTCTACGACCCGATGCCTGGAGGCTCCGGCCTGCTCGAGCAGCTCGTGCAGCGCTGGGAGGAGGTTCGCGCCGCTGCGATCGAGCTGGTCGAGTCTTGCCCCGGAGCCTGCGAGCGCTCGTGCGTCGATTGCCTGCAGACCTACCGCAACCGCTTCTATCACGAACATCTCGACCGCCATCGAGCCGCCGAGGTGCTCAAGGGAGCGACGGGGCCTCTCGTGCTGGTCCACCCGATCCCGGAGAACTTACCCAAGACGTCAACGACCGCGGGGCAGCCGCAGACGGTCATCGAGCAGCGCTTCAAGAGGCTCCTGGCGGAAGCTGGCCTTCCAACACCCCTCGCGCAGCAGCGCCTCGAGCTGGGCGCGAACCTCTACACGGTGCCGGACTTCTCCTTCGCTGGAGACGAGAACGATGAGCCGGGGATTGCGATCTACCTCGACGGGATGGCCGGCCACATCCATGGCAACCCGGAACAAGCGGAGAAGGATCGATTCCTGCGAGAGACCCTTCGTGCTCGCGGCTACGAGGTCGTGGAGGTGAGATCCTTCGAGCTCGACGACAAGAACGCCATGGTCGCCTCTGTCGCGCGCATCGCCAAGTACCTCATTGGAAAGGCCAAGCAGCGGGCACTACGCGACGACACTGCGTGGTTCGATCGAGCCGCAGGCCCGGGGCCGCGCGTTGGACGCGTGCTGCGCTTCGTGCGGCTGCCAACTGGCGGTGCGGCCGCCATCCCGGTCGTCGATCTGAAGGTTGCGGCGGGAGCGTTTTCGGAGAGCCAGTTGCCAGAAGCTATCGGCCACGCGACCGTGGAAGGAATACCGCCGAAGGTCGGCTACTTCATCGCGCAGGTGGTTGGCGACTCGATGAACGAAATTGTCAAGGCGGGCTCGTGGTGTCTGTGGGAGCACCTCGGCACGCCTGGTGCGGCGCCCCCAGCCCCCGGCCAGAANNTGGTACGCCGGCCCGATGGGAACGATTCCGAGTTCGGGGAGTTCACCTTCAAGCACCTCGCGGAGGGACCAAACGGACGGTACCTCGCGCCGCGGAGCACGAATCCGCTTCACGAGCGGCTCCCGCTTGCCGAGGGCGCGAGTGTTGACGCGATCGCTCGCTTCGTGGCGGTTTTGGAGGAAGGTGGCGAGTACGGGTAGGCCATCCGTCCTCGCGACCTACGCTATTGCATTGGGAAAGGCCGCCTACATTCTGGACGGCGCGAGGGAGCCGTCCGAGCTGGCGCAGTGATTTATCGAGCGATTGGCACCGCGAGTGGAGTCCGAGGCTCGACCCGTCCTGAAGACGGTGCCCTCAACTTGGTCCGAGGCGACATGACCGACCGCGTTGAACACGTCGACGCCGGTCATGCGCGGCATTGATGCAGTTGCGAGGTACAGCCTCGAGCTCACGCAACTCGGCTGCCGAATGCGGTGATTGCCTTCCACGCGAGTTCCTCACTCATTCGCTTCCAAGCAGTGGCCTTAGATTCGTCAACAAAGATCGACTCGCTGAAGAGCTTGGCTCGATGATCGGACTTTGCGTGAACCACCGAATTGCGGAAGTCATAGACCGCGTTTGTCAGTGCGTTCGCAGTGGCCTCCCCGATTAGACCCGAATCGCGACCGCGCGTCAGCATCGGCGTATCAGCGACCAGAGCCATCATGCGACCCAGCGTTGTCTTCTCGTCGCGGCCTACAAGCTGGTGAACGTCGAGAAGAAACTGCCTGGTCGAGAGTCCGTGATCTGAGCGCATCGCAGCCACCTGCGTCTCAAGCGTCAGGACCGAATAGTATTCGAGGATCCGGTACAGCTGGAGGAAGGCCGACTCCGGGTCGCGTTCCTGCCGGCCACGAAATAGCATGCGTAGTGGCTCGACGTCCGAGAAAGGGTTGGGGAACTCGAGCTCCTTCTCCTCGCCCGTGTACGCCTCCTCCTCGGGCCACTCGGCGTTTCCCACTGGGAAGACCTCACACGTTAGCCCGTGCTGCTTCTCGAGGAACACGACTGCGCTGATGAGTGCTGCCTCCGCGTTGTGCTTGGTGCAGCCGAACAGGCGGATCGATTGGTATGCGGAGAATTCACCCTCCAGGTCGTCATCATGCCCGTAGTGATAAAGCAGGTGCGCGAGTGGCGTAACCTGACCGAAGGATCCTTCGATCGTTCCCATTGTGAACGAGACGGGGTTCGGCTCCCTGCCGGCATAGACGAAGAACTCGCTGAACGGACCGACCGAATATCCATGGTGGCCATGGAATGCGAGCTGCGGGGTACACGCCGACACCTCCGCGCGATCGGGCGCCACCTTCCACTTCTCGGTCGGCTTCGGGTAATAGATCGAGACTCCCGCGAGCGGCCAATGCGCTTCCATCACGCCGTGGTCCTCGGAGAAACGGAGATGCTGTTCCCAGTCATGCGGGTTGAATGCGGAGGGAATGCGCGGCATCGCCTGTCAGTGTATCCGAGCGTCGGGCATCAGGGGCGTGGTGGGTTGCGCGCGTCGGCGGCTTCGGAAGAGGTGCGCATGCCCGTACAGCCCTCTTCACTTCCCAACGTCGACCACAACCGGACCGTGATCGCTCCACCGGCGGTGGTCTTCACTGGAGATGATGGCCCATGATCCGCCGTTCGCGGCGCGCTTGGTCGCGGCGTCGACGAACACATGATCGTCTTGGATGATCGCCGTGGAACCTCGTCCCCAATAGCTTCGGACTTCGTGGGCGTAAGGCCTCGCGTCTTCGAAACCAGCCTTACGCATCGGCTCGAAGAACCATTCCTTGTACTCGGGCCAGTGAACGGACGCATTGAAATCACCGGCGACGATGCATCGACCGTCGGCCACCAGCTCAGCGAGTCTGGTCACGAAGCTTCCGAGCGCCCGTCTCTGCCGCCCCCGGTGCTCTCGATCGTCGGTCAGCACGTGCGCGCTCACGAGAAGAAAGTCCGCGTCGACGATCTGGGCCCTTGCGGCGGCGACGAGCGCGCCGTCGATCTGGATGGTGAGGGGCTCGAGGCGCCGCGATCGGGCGATCACGGCATTGCCGGTGCGCGCGCTCGGCGATGTGGGGAGACAGTGAACCCTCGCGCCCTCCCAAGAGATGACCCTCGCGAGCTCGACCTCCTGTAGGAGTGCAACGTCGGGGTTCTGCGCATGCAGCCATTCGAGGGCCGCTTCGTGGTGCCTGCCGTAACCGGCCGCGGCAGGGCGTGGATTGCGCTCGGATCTCATGACTCATGCGACCTCCGCGGTCTGGACGTTCGCAGCGTAGGCCTTGGTAAGGGGGAACGCCCCGTTCCCTGTTGAACTTCGGGTAGTAGCGGCGGTTCGAATGGATTCCTACGCGACCTTCTTCTCGGACGCCACCGACGAGGCGTCCGGTCGAAGAGCAGTAACGAGCGAGGGCATGTGCACGTAGCCCTTCACGCGCCGGAAGCCCTTCTGCGCTTCGGCGATGCCGAGGGCGACCCACCGTCGGATCATCGCCTCGTCCTTCCATCGTTTGACGTTGCGGGCGATGCGGCGGAGCGAGCCGTTCATGTTCTCGATCGGGTTTGTGGTCGCGAACGTACGACGCAACGCGGCCGGGAGATTCAGTCGCAACACGGTCAGCGTCTCGTCGAGTCCTTCGCGCAGGCTCGCGGCCGCACCGTCCTCGCCATTCGCGTCGAGCCACGAGGCGAGCTGCATCAACTTCTTCTTCGCTGTCGCAGCCGTCGCCGAATCGTATGCATCACGCATCTGTTTCGCGACGTAGGCTCGGCGCGATTCGGGCAAGTGGTCGCGGACGTTGCGCGCTTTGTGAATTGGTGGAGCGCACGCAGGGTGACCGCCCCTCGCAGCCCGGCTTCTCGCCAGCGTTGTCCGGCGCCGTTGGCGCGATGACCGATGACGGTCTTGCAGGTGCTCTCGGTCACTCCGCTGCCGACGGGCAAGCCGGCGCGGCGCAGGGTGACGTAGCGCATTCGGTCCTTGTTGTTGCGTATGAAGCGCAGGTGGTCCCAGAGCACCTCGCGGTTGTCACCGGGCACGGCGTCGTAACCTTTGATCAGAATCTGCTCGATGTAGTCGATGGCCGTGTCCATCGTGTCGAACAGGTCAGTCCAAGCCTTGAGCCTGGCCTTGCGCTCCTCGTCGGTCATGTCGGGCTCGACGAGTTTCAGGGCGACGGCCAGGCGCTCCATGAGGTGATAGCGGTCGATGGCCTCGTGCCAGGCGCCCAGTTGCCCATTGTTGCGCAGGACCTGCAAGCCCTCGCGGGTTCTGTTCCACATCCCGGGGGCGCCGTCCTGCACGATTCCGACGTTGAGCGAGGGGCGGCGCTTGAGCGCTGCGCTGACGTCGGCCGTCATCTTCTCGACCAGCTCGCGCGGGTCGTCGCACCCCGCCGCGGCGTAGCGGATCGTGCCGAGCGCCTCCCCGTTGCCGTCGACGAAGCAGACGGTGCCAACGTACGCCATGCGCCAGTTGATGTCGTAGGGCGCGGGCGCACTGCGAACACGAGGTCGGCGCCTCTTGGGCTCGGGCTTCGGAGGCGCATCTTTGGGGCGGTCCTCGATCATCGGCGCCGAGGTGCGGTCCAGGCCGATGGATATGGCCACCGCCTCCTCGGGCACCTTTTCGGCCCGGCGAACGACGGCTTCGACTCGGGAGCACTGCTCCACGGCGGTCTCAGCGATTCGCTTGGCGATGCGCTCCAGCGTGGTGCGCGACGGAGCCAACCGATGCGCGGTCTCCAATATCTCGCCGTGGATGCGCATGTCGTGCTGCGCGTAGCCGTGCGCCACGTTGTAGGCCAGCGCGGGCGTCGCGCCCTCGACGAGCCCCGCCGCCAGTTCCAGCGCGATCACGATCGGGCCGTTGTGAACGCCCATCCGCCGAAAGCTCGGACGATCGACGCGCAGCGGTCCGCAAAGCGAATGGTACGTGTCCGTCCCGGGCGCATGCTCCTTGTACGCAACGCCGTTGACGAGCACCTCGTCGCCAAGGCCGTCGCTCATCGCCTGCAAGTCCTGCTGCAACAGCTCGCGCACCGCTTCGTTGCTGATCGCGAGCGCCTGGGCCTCGCGCTCGCCGAAGCTGGCGTCGGGCAAGGCATCGCGCAGGGCGACACGGATCTGGCTCACGGCTTCCTTCACTTCGGGCTTGCGAGAACGGCGGCTCGATTCAACATGGCGCGGGGGCTCCTTTGTCGTCGGTGTCTCCAACCCCTTCGGTGGGGGAGTCCCCATACAAATTCACGCTATGCGCTCGGAATCACACGGCTCCGAGCGCGATCCACGCCCACCCATGTTCCACGAAATAATTTTCATTTCGCGTCCCCTTTGGCCTGCAAGTCGCCCGCCGCCACCCGCCGGGCCACCTCGAGATACCGACAGAACGCATTCACCAGCGCCATCTGCCTCCCCGATTTGCACCGCACGTCGAACAGACCCGGATTCGCCACGAGAAACGCCGCGCACCGCGCTCGCGAGACGGCCACGTTCAACCGGTTGCCGCTGTACAAGAACTCCGGCCCGCGCGGCGCGTCCTCCGGCGACGACGTCGCCATCGAATAGATGACGACCGGCGCCTCGTCCCCCTGAAACTTGTCCACCGTCCCAACGCGGACTCCCGCCACGTGTTTGCGTAGGAGCGCCACGTGCGCGTTGTACGGCGCGACTACGAGGACGTCCTCCCGCCGCAGCGGGCGGACCTCGCCATAGCGATCGGTCCAAGTAGAACCCCCGCCAACGAGGCGGTCGACGAGCCTCGCGATCACCTCAGCTTCCTCCGCCGATTCGCTCCGGTTCCCACGGTGCTCCACGGGCACGAAGCGAAGACCCGTGCCCGACAGCGGCTCCGGCGCGTCCAGGCGGATGCGCGACAAGTCCGGCCGCGAACGGAGCCGCCCCTCGTAGAAGACCTCGGAGATGTAGCCGCAGACATCCGGGTGCATGCGCCATGTCTCCTCGAGAAACAGGCCTCGCTCAGCGCTCATCGTGGCGGCATCCCCGAGAATGTGTCCCAGCGCCGAGGTCCCGACACCGGGCGGATGAACGCCCTTCTGCGGCTGATCGAGTTGCTGCGGATCTCCCAGAAGGACGATGCCCCCGGCCGCCGGGGCGCAGGCGAGTACATTGGCCAGCGACATCTGCCCGGCCTCGTCGACGAAGAGCACGTCGACCGTGCCCGCCATGTCCGCGCGAGCCCATAGCCACGACGTCCCTGCGGCGACGTTCGCGGTCGCGTGATTGAGCGCGTCGCGAACGGCTCCGTTGTCGTCGGTGATGGTCACAAGCGGATCGTTCGAGCAGGCCTCGGCGTCGCTGCCCTCCTTCTGGATCGCCCGGAGCGCGATGCTCTCGCGCCGCGCGGCGTTGCACACCTCGTTCAGCAAACCAGTGATGACCCGGTGGCTGTTCGCCGTGATCCCCACGCGCTTTCCTGCCTTGACCAGCGCGACGATCATCCGCGCCCCCAGGTAGGTCTTGCCGGTTCCCGGAGGGCCCTGAACCGGAAGCACAGAGCCGTTCACGGCAAGGGCGCGCAGGATGGCTGTCTCCTCCGAACTCGAGCCCGCCACGCCGGCCTGGGGCGGCTCGCGACGCAGGAGCGCCAGAGCCG
>PLIR01000352.1 GCA_003139415.1 Myxococcales bacterium
CACCTGCGCAGCCACCGCCTGCTCCAACGTCTGCCTCCCCTACTTCGTCCAATGCTGCACGTCGCACGGCGCGTGCGGATGCGCCCTGCTCTTCCCTCGGGGTCGCTGCGAATAAGCCAAGGAAGCCGGCGCCCGCCGATCAGCGCGTCGCGCCTTGCGAAGAAGGCGGCTTCACGCTCCCGCCAAGCATGAGCGACCTCGCCGCGTGCAGCCGCTCGCTCTGCTGCCGTAGCTCCTCGAGCAGCGGCTCGAACACGGGCCGATGCCCCTGGGCGTCCGCGTAGTCCCAGAGCCCGTTGTGGCAATGGCGGTCGTCGCCCCAGCCTGGGTGATTGACGACCGGGTAGAGGGTGACCGCGTGGAGCTGGCAACCGCGCTCGAGGGCCGCGATGCACTCGTCCGTGACGTAGCGCAGCCACGGAACGCGCCCCTCGTCTTCGGTGCCCGTCTCGGCCACGATCACCGGCCGGCTGTAGCGCGCCGACACCTCGAGGAGCATCTGCGAGAAAGGCCGATAGCGAGGATCGTCTCGACCGATCGGCCCGCGGCCGCGCACGAACTGGTTGTACGGGTAGAAGTTGACGCCGAGGATGTCGAGGTACTCGGGCCGGCCGCCGAGCTCGGGCGAATCGCGCCCGGCCAACATGTCCCAGGCCTGAAATTGGAGGACGCGCTCGGCCTCGGCCTCGGCCTTCGCCTGCACGCCGTCGCCCTCGGGCAAAACGTGGATCAGCGGCTCGGGCTGGAGGAACCGAGCCTGGGGGATCACCGACCTTACCGCCTCGATCGCCTCGATCGAAGCTCGCACGAGCTGCTTCTTCAGCTCGAGGCCGCGCCCCGCACAGAACGGATTGAGGTAGCGCACGTCTCCGCCGGCCCACGACAAGAAGGAGATCTCGTTGATGGGCGCGATCATCGTCGAGCTGTCCGTCTCGTCTGCGAGCCACGAGGCGAACGCGTTCGCGTAGCGACCGAACTGACGCACGAAGGCGCTCGAGAAGACGTCGACGTCGTCGGGCCATCCAAAGTGCATCAGGTCCCAGCACACGGGGAGGGCGGCTCGCTCGGCGGCCCGCACGACTGGCTCGACCGAGGCAAAGTCGTACGCCCCATTCTCGCGCTGAACCCGAACCCATGGCACCCCGTCGCGTGCGCCGCTGAACCCTGCCGCTCGCAATCGCTCGTAGTCCCCGGCAGCTAGCTCGTCGTGGCGCGTGCTCGCCAGAAGATCGAGTCTTCGGCCGTCGGCCAGCCGATGGCAAGAACACTCGAAGCCGCCGAGCATGACCCCATCGAAGAGGGGCGCGGCGATCGGCGCGTAGTCCAAGGCTGAAGCTCTCGTCATGATTGCGCCGCTCCCGGAAGAGGTTCGAGCGACGCAATCCACTTCTCGTGCCGATCGTGACGGAAAGAGCGGCCGAGCTTGAACGCCGGCTTGACGCCCGAGCCCGCCTCCAAGCTAACGTGGCTGCCGCCGAGCAGGCTCCACGGACGACCTCTCCTTCTCGATGCGGGCTTCCTTTCATCGAATCATCGCGCGCACGATCGCGGCCGTTGCACTGTCGACTTCGGTCGCCGGCCCCTTCGGCACGGCCAGCGCCGACCCGAACGGAGTCGATCGCGCGGGCATCGCAGCGGGCCGCGACGACGCAGCGGACGCGCGCATCGCGACCGACTTTCCAGACCCGTTCGTGCTGACGACGCGCGACGCCTTCTTCGCTTTCGCGACGGGCGCGGCGGGCCGTCATATCCAGGTGGCGATCTCGCGCGATCTATCCTCGTGGGCCGCGTTGCCCGACGCGCTGCCTCGGCTGCCCGTTTGGGCGTCCACCGAGGCGGGGCTCACGTGGGCTCCCACGGTGCTCCCGCGGCAAGCCGGGTACGTTCTCTATTATACGACTCGCGACGCCGCCTCCGGCTTTCAGTGCATCTCGCGCGCAAAGTCGATGTGGCCCGAAGGACCATACGTCGACGACTCGAGGCAGCCCTTCGTCTGTCAGGTGAGTGGGCCGAGCCGCCTGTGCGGTTCGATCGACCCGAGCCCGTTCGTCGACGCGCGCGGACACGCCTACCTCCTCTGGAAGAGCGACGAAAACAGCTCCGCGTGCCGCGCCGACTCGCGCATCTGGAGCCAGCGTCTGAGCGACGACGGACTGCAGCTGGTCGGCGCGCCGCGGGCCCTCATCTCGCGCGATGCCGAGTGGGAAGGCCCCCTCGTCGAGGGCCCCTCGATGATCGCGCACGCCGGCGCGTACTATCTCTTTTACTCCGCGAACTGGTACGAGTCGTCGCGATACGCCATCGGCTACGCGACCTGCGTCGGTCCGCTGGGCCCCTGCCGGAAAGCCACGAAGCACGGGCCCCTTCTCGGCAGCGACGGGTCGGCCTTGGGTCCGGGCGGTCAGGAGTTCTTCACCGGTCCGTCGGGCGCCACCTTCATGGCCTATCACGCGTGGAGCGCACCCATCACGCGGTACGACGCGGGCGGGGCCAGGCAGCTCCACTTCGCGCGAGTGACATTCCCCGACGCTCGCCCGTCGATCGAAAGGCCATCGACCGAGAAGGCCTCGATCGAGAAGGCCTCGCCCAGAAAGCGGCGGGACCGGGCGCCGCGCGTCGCGACCAAGAGCTAGCACCCCAAGCGAGCTCGGAGCGATGCCGCGCCGCGGCACGTCGCCTGCAAAAGACCTATGCATGGGTCTTCCTCCGCCGCGTCGTAACGACGATGTCGTCTGCTTCTCGCATCTCCGGTGGGGCTTCGTGTATCAGCGCCCGAACCATCTCATGGCGCGGTGCGCTCGAGATCGCCGCGTCTTCTTCTTCGAGGAGCCCATCTTCGAGGCAACGGCGCCGGCGCTGCGGACGGAGGAGGTCGCGCCCAACGTCTTGACGGCGGTCCCGGTGCTGCCGCAAGGCCTGTCTCCGGCGGAGATCGCCGACGCAGAGGGCGCGTTGCTCCACGAGATGGCCGTGAGGTTCTCGATCCGCCGCCCGCTTCTCTGGTTTTACACGCCGATGGCCCTGGCCTTCGCGGATCGCTTCCCGTGCTCGGCGACGGTGTTCGACTGCATGGACGAACTCTCCGCGTTCGATCATGCGCCGCCCGAGCTCGTGGCCCGCGAGCAAGCCCTGCTGGCACGCGCCCAGCTCGTTTTCACCGGCGGCTTGAGCCTGTACGAAGCAAAGCGCCAGCGCCACCCGCACGTGCACGCGTTCCCGAGCAGCGTCGACGCGGCGCACTTCGCGCGCGCCAATCGTCCCGACGTCAAGGAGCCCGAGGATCAGCGCTCGATAGGTCGCCCTCGGCTCGGCTTCTTCGGGGTCATCGACGAGCGCATGGATCGCGATCTTCTCGCGCTCCTCGCGGACGCGCACCCGGCCTGGCAAATCGTGCTCATCGGCCCGATCGTCAAGATCGATGCGGCCGCCCTGCCCCGGCGGCCGAACATCCACTACCTCGGGCCGAAGTCCTACGCAAAGCTCCCGGATTACCTCGCCGGCTGGGACGTGGCCATCGCGCCGTTCGCGCTCAACGACGCCACGCGCTTCATCAGCCCGACGAAGACTCTCGAGTACCTGGCCGCGGATCGGCCCGTCGTGTCCACGCCGATCCGCGACATCGTCCACCCCTACGGGGACGCCGGGATCGTGCGGATCGCCGACCGCGACGGGTTCGTCGCGGCCGTCGAGGAGACATTGGCGGAGAGCGCCGAGGTTCGCCGCGCGCGGCGCGTCGCCGTCGACGCGGTCCTCGCCCGCACGTCCTGGGACAGCACGTGGAATGCGATGAACGCGCTCATTGCGGCCGCAGTCGTCGCCCGTTCGGGAGCGGCTGCCGGAGACGCGTCATGTACGACTATCTGATCGTGGGCTGCGGCTTCGCGGGGGCCGTCTGCGCCGAGCGGCTCGCGACGCTGGGCAAGAAGGTAATCATCTGCGACAAGAGGCCGCACATCGCAGGAAACGCGTACGACTGCCACGACGCGGCCGGGGTGCTCGTCCACAAGTACGGGCCGCACATCTTCCACACCCAGTCTGCGCGGATCTTCGAGTACCTCTCGCAGTTCACCGAGTGGCGCCGGTACGAGCACCGTGTCCTCGCGCACGTCGACGGCCAGCTCCTGCCGTTTCCGATCAACATCGACACGGTGAACCGTCTCTACGGCCTGCACCTCGACGCCGCGGGGCTCGAGGACTTCTTCGCGCGGCGCGCGGAGCGGAGCGGCGCGGCGCGCACGAGCGAAGACGCTGTCGTCGGCCGAATCGGCCGGGACCTCTACGAGAAGTTCTTCCGGAACTACACCCGAAAGCAATGGGGCGTCGACCCGGCGGAGCTCGACGCCTCCGTCGCCGCGCGCGTCCCGGCGCGCACCAACCACGACGACCGGTACTTCACCGATACGTTCCAGGCGATGCCCCTTCACGGGTTTACGCGCCTCTTCGAGCGAATGCTCGATCACAAGAACATCTCCATCGTGCTAAAGACCGATTATCGGGATCTCGTCCCCGAGGTCAGCTTCCGCGACATGATCTACTCGGGGCCGATCGACGCGTTCTTCGACGGCTGCTACGGCGATCTGCCTTACCGATCGCTCGAGTTCCGGTTCGAGACGCACGAGCGCGAGCGCTTCCAGTCGGGCGCCGTCATCAACTACCCGAACGACCACGAGTACACCCGGATCACGGAGTTCAAGTATCTGACGGGGCAAACCCACCCGAGCACGACGGTCGTCTACGAACACCCGCGAAACTCGGGGGATCCTTACTATCCGGTGCCGCGACGCGAGAACGCCGAAGTCTACGCGCGTTACAAGGCCCTGGCCGACGTGACCCCGCACGTGCACTTCGTGGGCCGCCTGGCGACATACCGCTACTACAACATGGACCAAGTCGTGGCCCAGGCCCTCACGCTGATCGACTCGCTCGAGTCCGTCGGCCGGACGCGAGCGGCGTGACTCGCGTGCAGACTCAGTCGTCGACGACGGGGCGTCCGCGATACATGCGGACGGACCGCGGTGCCTCTTCTTCGATGGGGATCGGCGGTGGGACGGAGGCTCGCGGAGGCTGACTCGCGGGCGCGGCCTCCGCGATCTCGGCGAGCGCCGGCAAGGCGGGCGGCTGGCGGGACACGGGCGGCACCGGGGGCGTGGACGACAGCGTGGAGGGCCTCGGAAACGTCGACACCACCGAGCCCATCTCCGGATCGATGCGTCGGATGACGAGGTTCAGCACCATGCGGAGAGCGGGCAGGTTGATGGCCGCCGACGACATGACGCCGATGAGGCCCCACGTCATCTTGCGCACGTACACCTTGTGCTCGGCGAAGCGCAGCATGCACGAGTCCATCTCTTTACCGCCGCTGACGAACGTCTCGAACAAACGCGCGACGCGCGGACCGACGTCGGCGAACAGCGACTCGTCGAGCANNGAACAGCGACTCGTCGAACGCCCCAGGGAGATCGCGGTCGACGAGCGCCCCCGAGGACGCGACCACGAAGCTCCCGTAGACGCCCTGCACGTCCCTCAGCATCCGCAAGTGACCGACGATCGTTGCCACGGCGACCACCTCCTAGAGCTTCAACATTTCGCGGAGCGACGCCGCATCCGCCGGCGTCCGCGGCTCGAGGACGACGACCTCGCCGCTCGGCTCGAGCACCACGAAGCAGGCGTTGGCCTTGAACGCGCATTCCATGGCGATAAAGCCTTCGACCCCGAGCTGGTCACCGACGAGTTGGCAGAGGAGAACCGCGTAAGCCGCGCTGTCGGCGAACGTCTGGCTGCTGCCATGGTTGGCGACCATCGTGCCGTCGGGGCTCATGCGAAGGTACACCTGCACGTCTTCGACGCGCAGGGTGTGTCCGGCGACCTGGATGGGGGTCACCTCGAGCTCGATGCTCTCGCCGACGATGGCGGCGTCGCTGCGGGACCGCGGGCGCCGATCAACGCCGTCCGCGTGCAGCGCCACGACGCTGCCCGCCTCCTTCTCGTCGCGGATCTGCGCGGCGCGCAGCAGCATGTTCTGCCAGCCCGTGGAGATCGTGTCCTTCGACCACTCGCGGTCGGCCGGCTCGAACGTCCCGCCGCTCCAGGCCAGCATCTCCATGGCCGCGGCCTCGCCGAGCCCCGTGGCCGTGACCGCGTGCACGACGGATCCGCCGCGAAAGTACAGGTAGCCCACCTTCGCCCCGGACGTCACGCGTACGACGAGCTTCGATCCGGCGAGGCACTCCATCTGGATCAGATCCGCGAGGCTGACCCCGCGGATCTTGGCCTGGAAACCCGACGGCGTGACGGGCTTCGGAGGACCTTCGCGCTGCGCTGGCGGTTTCTGGTTCATGGCGATCCCTCACTCCCGGCTCCGACCTACGCGTCAACGCGCGACTGAACGCAACTCTCGCAGCTCGGCTGCACTCACCATGAGATCGCGCCTCGGGTCGGCCGCGTTTCGCGGCACGAGCTCCGGATACGCGGGGCCACCGTGCTCGGTGACATCGATGCCGGCCAGCTCGCGCTCGGCGGACAGGCGGAGAACGCCGAAGCCCTTCAGCGTGTACATGACCGCGAGCGACGTGGCGAACGTGGCGATGAGGATGGCCGCGCTGCCGGTGGCCTGAGCCACGAGCTGACGCACGCCGCCGCCGTAGAAGAGCCCCGTGACGATCGAGTCGGACGACGTGTCCGCGCCGAAGGGGGTTGGGGAGCCGAACTGCCCTGTCGCGAAGAGCCCGAGGCTCAGCGTGCCCCAGATCCCGCACACGCCATGGACGGATACGGCGCCAACCGGATCGTCGATGCGCAGGTGCTCGAAGAAGTCGACCGAGAGCACGCAGATGACGCCGGCGATCGCTCCGAGAGCGAAGGCGCCGAGCGTCGAGACCCAGTAGCAAGGGCACGTGATCGCGACGAGACCCGCGAGGAACCCGTTCACGGTGATCCCGCAGTCCCAGTAGCGCCCGCGGGCGTAGACGAAGAACAGGGCCGCGAGGCCACCGCCGCAGGCCGCGAGCGTGGTGTTCGTCGCCACGCGGCCGATCCCCTGCAGATCCATGGCGGAGAGCGTGCTCCCCGGGTTGAACCCGTACCAGCCGAACCAGAGGATGACGCCCCCCACCGCGGCCAGTGTCATGTTGTGGCCGGCCATGATGCCGCCGCCGTCCCGCGCGAACTTGCGGCCGAGGCGGGGACCGAGGGCCATCGCACCGGCGAGGGCGACGAACCCGCCGATCGTGTGCACGACGGTCGACCCGGCAAAATCGTGGAAGGCGACGGGTTTGATGGTGGTGAGCCACCCGTCCGGACCCCAGGCCCAGTGCCCGAAGACCGGATAGATGAATCCACTTACGGCGATGCTGTACCAGAGGTCGCCCGCAAACGCCGTCCGCCCGACCATCGCCCCGGAGGTGATGGTGCTGCAGGTGTCGGCGAAGGCGAACTGAAAGAGCCAGAACGCGAGCATCGGGACGCCCGTCGACCCGTACGTGTCCGGCGTCCCTTCGAGGAAAAAGTAGTGATACCCGATGAAACCATTGCCCGACCCAAACATGAATGCGAAACCGAACGCCCAGAAGAGCGCCCCGCAGAGGCAGGTGTCGACGATGCCCTCGAGCAGGACGTTGACCGTCTCGCGCGTGCGCGAGAACCCCGCTTCTAGGAACAGAAAGCCGGCCTGCATGAAGAAGACGAGGAACGCCGCGCTCAGCGTCCACACGGTGTTGAGTGGATTGACGCACTCGGAGTGCGCGGGCGCCTCTTCGCCCGCAAACGCAGGATGGCCGAAGTACTGGGCCAGCCCTCCGATGACGGCTAACAAGATGAGCGCCCCTCCCAGCTTGCCACCCAGCAATGCCAAGAACACCGCCGGATTGCGCCCGCTCTGCGCCCTCGCAGAGGGTGTTTCGAGCGTCGTCTCCTGGGTCGGTTTCGACAATCTCACCCGCCGACCGTACACAGTGTGAAGTGTCAGGTTTGTTTCGTTTGGGGCCGGTTTCGGCGAAGGACATATGCCGATGGCGTCAAGCGACGAAACGAACTCGCAACATCCGTCACCGCGGATGACGGGTAAGCTGCAACGGCATGTCGTTCGACCTCGATGCTTGGCTCGCGAGCGCCCCACCTTCCCCGCCCATCGTGCAGGCCGGCGCGGGGGTGTTGCGACGAGGCGCGCTGGAGGTGGGGCACCACCTTCTAGGAACGCCGGCTCTGGCTCGCCTCGTCGAGATCATGGTCGAGGCCATGCGCGCGGCCCCCGGCGTCGGACTCGCTGCGCCGCAGATCGGCGTGCCGTTTCGCGTCTTCGTCGCCGAGGACGACGCGCCGCGGATGGCCCAGCAATCCGCGGAGGCACGCGCGCTACGACAGCGAGTTTCGCTGCCTCTGACGGTCGTGGTCAATCCGCGCGTCGTGCCCACGACGGGCGACGAGGCCACGTTCTACGAAGGGTGCCTGAGCGTACGGGGTTACGGCGCGCTGGTCCCGCGCGCGGCCGCCGTGGCCGTCACCGGGGTGGACATCCATGGGAGCCCCGTCGGGTTCGAGGTGCGGGGATGGCCCGCGCGCATCATGCAGCATGAGATGGATCACCTCAACGGCACGCTCTATGTCGACCGCATGATCGCGCGCTCGCTTGCCGGCGAGCAGGAGCTCCCGCGCCTCGCGGCGTTGCCCGTTGCCGAGGTGCTGGGCGAGCTGGTGTCGCAGCGAGGGCACGCTTGACGGGAAGCGGTCACCTTGGGCTGGCGGCGTCGGGCGGGGCAACGGCGGGCGTGAAGAGCGGGAACACCAGCACGAAGCTGCGCTCGCCGGTGCGGAAGAGCGTCGTCTTCCGGCCAAAGCGCGCCTTGTCGTAGTAGGGGCGCCACGCGAGCGACTCCCACGTCGCGTCGTCGCCGATGAACTCGGGAACGACGAGGTCCAGCGCAACGAGGCGACCGCGCACGTAGCGATCGACCGGAAGGGCGTAGCTCCACTTGGCGGCTTCCCCTGAGGCGGCCAGGTCATTGTGGAGAAATCCGCCATAGACGATGACAATCTTGCCGACGTCCGCGTCCGAGCGCGCGTCGCGATCGACGAGCCGCGTCGCCTGGTCGCGGGTCAGGCGCGCGATGAGCTCGAGCGAGGCGCCGACCGCGTCGTCTCCGGCCCCCCGCACTCGGTCCATATCGGCGCAAGACGGGCGGAGCATGTCCGGCACGAGGCCCAGAGAGCGCGCCTTCTCCCCCATGACGACGTATTCGTTCTGGTCCGTCGCCGCCTGCCGCGCCGTGACGGCGGCTTGCTTCTCGCGGACCTCGGCGGTGGCCTCGACGCACGCCTGCGGAGGCATCATCAACTCGACGAGCAAGTCCGACGCACGGGGGGCGATCATCGGGAGCAGGTCGTCGGCGAAGCGCTTGGCCGCCGACGGCACCGTCGCATCGCGGGGCGCATGCGCCTCGCCGACCGCGAGGACGAGCGGCTCGCCCGCGACCACCGCGGCGAAGGCGGCGCGCGGCGAGTCATATTGCATGCAGGCGAGCTCCCCGCAGGTCGTGCCGGAAGGATGCGCGGCCCCGTCCAACGCGGCGCCCGCGGTGGAACCCCGGCCGCACGCGAGGCAAAGGGCGGCGGCCAGGCCGATCCCCCGCGGTTCCAATCGCTCCACAAAGCAGGGCGTATCCTGATCGACGCATCCGGCAAGCCGGGGCGGCCGACTGGGATACGCGATGCAGCCGCTGCGATTTCACCCGGGCGACCCACGGCTGCGCCGGTTGAACGATCGCCCCGTGGCCCCCCACGGAGAGTTCGTCCTCTACTGGACGCAGGTGTTCCGGCGCGCGCACGACAACGCCGCCCTCGCCTACGCGCTCGCTCGAGCCAACGAGCTCCGGGTGCCTTGCGTCGTGTACGACGCCCTTCGCCCTGACTATCCGTGCGCGAGCGATCGCATCCACCAGTTCGTCCTCGAAGGGGCGCGCGACATGGCCCACGGCCTTCGCCGGCGCGGCATCGCTCACGCCTTTTTTTTGCCGCGAACGCCCCTCGAGGCCAAAGGCGTGCTGGCGCGGCTCGCCGCCCGCGCGAGCCGCGTCGTCTCCGACGACTTTCCGAGCTTCGTCGTCCCGGCCCACAACGCCGCCGTCGCCGCGAAGGCACCGTGCGCTTTCGTCGCGGTCGATGATTGCGCGATCGTGCCCATGGCGCTTTTCGCGAAGCCGGAGTCGATGGCCAGAACTCTCCGCCCCAAGGTGCTGGCGGCCCTCGACGACTGGCTTCGCCCCATCGACGACGAAGAGCCCCGTGTGGCCCCGCCTCGCGACCTGCTCCTGCCGTTCGAACCTGTCGACTTCGCGCGATCGGACGTGCGGACCCTGGTGGCGAGCTGCGCCATCGACCACACCGTCCCGCCGGTCGCGGAGACGTCCGGGGGGGCTCTCGAGGCGGAGCGCAGGCTCGACGCATTCGTTCGCGGCCCTCTCCGCTCGTTCGATGTCGACCGCAACGACCCGGCCCGAGACTGCGCGAGCGGCCTGTCGCCCTTTCTGCACTTCGGGATGATCAGCGCTCGGCGCATGGCGCTCACGGCGCGCGCCTTCGGACGCGGCGAGGCCCTCGACGCATTCATCGAGCAGCTCGTCGTGCGGCGAGCGCTCTCGTTCAATTTCGCCCGGACCCGCCCCGACCACGCCGATTGGTGCGCCCTCCCCGCGTGGGCCCGGGCGACGCTCCTGTCGCGCGGCGCCGACGCGCGGTACGCCGACCTTGCCCTCGGAGATCTCGAAGGGGCTCGGTCGCCCGACGTGTTGTGGAACGCCGCCATGCGCGAGCTTCGCGCGCGCGGCGTCGTCCAGCCCTACGCGCGCATGCTCTGGGGCAAGCTGCCGCTGCTCTGGATGCGCACGCCGGAACAAGCACACGCCGCCATGGTCCACTTGAACGACAAGTGGGCGCTCGATGGGCGCGATCCGAACGGCTACGCGAACGTCTCGTGGTGCTTCGGCCTCCACGACAGGCCGTGGCCCGCACGCCCCGTCTTCGGCGCCGTCCGATCGATGACGAGCGCGAGCGCCCGGCGCAAGTTCGACTTCGAGGGCTACATCGCCCGCTGGAGCGCGGCGCCCT
>PLIR01000086.1 GCA_003139415.1 Myxococcales bacterium
GGACCCAGCCAATGAGCGCGCTTCGTATTCGCATCCCGCCCTGTAGGTAGCACGGCACGCAGGCGCAGGCGCAGGCGCGAACGCGGGCGCGGGCGCGGGCGCGGGCGCGGGCGCGGGCGCGGGCGCATGCGCATGCGCGTGTCCGTGGTCCGTGGTGCGTGGGGGCGTGAGGGATGGGGCTTTCACGCCTTCCGCGCCCGAGCGGGCCGTCACCGCGAAGCGGGCCTGCAGGCGACCGGCACGCATCACGGCCTGGACGCCCACGGAGCCCACGCCCTCGACCCGCGTCGACCAGTGGCCCGGGTGCTTCTCCAGGTCCCCGACGTGATCGGCGCCGCCCGTGGCGACGAGCATCTCGACGATGGCCTCCGTCGTGCGCGGGACGTCGTCGACGGGCTGGTATTTGTCCCCCACCTTGAGGCAGGGCAGCCGGTCGGACACGACGGCAAACTCCACGACCTCCGGACGCGCGAGCTCGCGCAAGATCTGCTGGATGGTCTTCATGGACGACCCTTCCAGACTACACGAGAACGCGTTTTATCTGGCGAACGCGCTCCGGCCAGCGTAAACGGCCCCTGGCCCGAGCTCCGAGCCGATCCTGAGGAGCTGGTTATACTTGGCGACGCGGTCGGTGCGAGACAAACTGCCGGTCTTGATCTGGCCTGCGTTCGTCGCGACGGCGAGGTCCGCAATGAAAGCGTCTTCGGTCTCCCCGGAGCGGTGGCTGACGATCGATCGGTAGCCGCGATTGGCCGCAAGGCGCATGCAGTCGAGCGTCTCGGTGAGCGTCCCGATCTGGTTTAGCTTGATGAGGATCGCGTTGGCTGTCCCGGCGTCGATGCCGCGCTGCAGCCGGGTCACGTTCGTGACGAACAGGTCATCGCCCACGAGCTGAACGCGGGCGCCGATGCGCGTCGTCAACAGCTTCCAACCGTCCCAGTCGTCCTCCGAGCAGCCGTCTTCGATCGATACGATGGGGTACTTCGAGGACAGGTGCTCGTAGATCCCGATGAGCTCCTCGCGCGACACGGGCTGCTTGTCGAAGGTGTAGCTGCCCGTCTTGCGATCGAAGAACTCGCTCGCGGCGCAGTCGAGGGCGATGTCCACGTCCTTGCCAGGCGCGTACCCAGCCTGCTCGATGGCGCGGACGACGAACTGGATCGCCTCCTCGTTCGAGCGCAGCTTGGGGGCGAAGCCGCCCTCGTCGCCGACGGACACGGTAAGCCCCTCGTCCTTTAAGAGCTTCTTCAGCGTGTGGAAGATCTCCGTGCCGGCGCGGAGCGCCTCCGGGAACGACTCGAACCCGGCCGGCACGATCATAAACTCCTGGATCTCGAGGCCGCTGTCGGCGTGGACCCCTCCGTTCACGATGTTCATGAGCGGCGTCGGGAGGACGCGCGCCTGAACCCCGCCCAGGTACCGCCACAGCGGTAGGCCCACGGCGTCGGCCGCGGCCCGAGCGACCGCGAGCGAGACGCCCAGGATCGCGTTCGCGCCCATCTTGCCCTTGTTGGGCGTCCCGTCGGCGTCGAGCAAGACTTGATCGACGCCGGACTGGTCGAGGGCGTCCAGCCCGATGACCGAGGGGCCGAGCGTTTGGTTGACGTGCTCGACCGCCTTCGAGACCCCCCGCCCCTGCCAGCGCTTCTTGTCGCCGTCACGAAGCTCGAGGGCCTCGTGCTCGCCCGTCGACGCGCCGCTCGGCACGGCGGCGCGGCCGTGACCGGAGTCGGTCTGAACCTCGACCTCCACGGTCGGGTTGCCGCGGGAATCGAGGATGAAACGGGCCAGAACGGCATTGATCTCGCTCATGGGGATATGTGCGCCTCTAGCACGGTGGGGGTGGAACGTCAGCCGTCGATGCGGTGAGGTGCGCCCAGAACGCGTGGAGTTCCTCGAGGGTGCGCATGCGACGCGCAGGCGGCAGCCCGGCCAGGAGCGCGCGGCCGTAGCCCCGCTTGATGACGCGACGGTCGAGGATGGCGACGACGCCGGCGTCCTTTTGCGTCCGGATTAGGCGGCCGAAGCCCTGCTTGAGGGTCATGGCGGCGCTCGGCACCGAGTACTGGGTGAAGCCGTTGCCTCCCTGGCGGTCGAGGGACGCGCAGCGGGCGGCGACGACCGGATCGCTCGGCGGGGCAAAGGGGATCTTGTCGAGCACCACGAGGCGCAGCGCCCAGCCCGGGACGTCGACCCCCTCCCAGAAGCTCATCGTCGCGACCAGTACGGCGGCCCCGCTCGCGCGGAAGCTGGCCAAAAGAGTGTGCTTCGGCGCGTCGCCCTGAACCATCAGCGGACCGCGGAATCGAGTGCGGAGGCGCGCGGCGATGGAGCGCATCGCGCGCGCCGACGTGCATAGGACGAACGCGCCGCCCTGCGACATGGCGACGAGCTGCGCGATGCGGTCCGTCGCGGCCTCCTCGAAGAGAGGGTCCGACGGGTCGGGCAAATCGTCGGGGACGTACAGGCCGGCGTGGGCGGCGAAGTCGAAAGGCGACGCGACCGCGAGCTCCCGGGCGTCCGGCGGGGCGCCGAGGCGCGCCTTTGCAAAATGAAAGGACGCGGGCGCGCCGTTCGAGCCGCCGGTCGCCAGGGTGGCGCTGGTGCAAACGACGGTGGGGACGCGGTCGAAGAGCCGGACACGCAGCATCGCGCCGACGTCGACCGGGCTGCTGCCGATCGAGACGCTGCGCGAACGGACGTCGACCCAGCGAACGACGTCGGAGAGCTCGCCGTCGTCCGTCGCCCGGACGCCTGCAAGAACCCCACGCAGGTCGTCGCGCAGGTCCCCCGCGCGCCGGGCCACGAGCTGGAGCCCCTCCTCGGGCCGCGCCGCCGCGATGGCCTCGAGGGCCTCGAGGCGCACATCCAAGGCTTCGTGTGCCGCGCGGACCTCCTGGGTCACGTCGGCCTCGGAGAGCACGTGCCGCGCGTCCGACGGCCCTCTCGATGCAGAGAGCCCGAGCCGCGCAAAGAACTCTTTCGCCTTGGCGCGCGCGCCCTCGAGCGTCGCGCGAACTGGCCCGCTCTTGAGGGCCTCGAGCGCGTTGGCCGAAGCCAAGCCTTGCTCGGCGTCCCGCAGCAGGGCCTCGACGCGCGCGCTCGAGATGCGCGTCCCGAAGAAGTCCGTCGCGACGTCCTCGACCTGGTGGGCCTCGTCGAAGACGATGGCGTCGTAGGCCGGCAGGACGCTCGCGTACGCGCCGCGCGGGCCGGCACGAAGAGCCAGGTCCGCGAGGAGCAGGTGATGGTTGACGACGACGATCTGCGCCGCCTCGGCCTCGCGGCGCATGCGTGTGACGAAGCACGCTTCGAAGTGCTCGCACGCGGCCCCGACGCGCGTCTCGCTCGACGAGGCGATCTCCTTCCAGACGTCGGCGTCCTCGCGGACGTGGGCGAGCTCCGCGCGGTCGCCGGTCTCGGTGCGCCGCGCCCACTCCACGATCCGCCCGAAGTCCGGGTCGGCGGCGTACTCGCCGGACCCTCGCGCCTCGCCGAAGCGCCTCAGACAGAGGTAGTTCGAGAGTCCCTTCATCAGCGCCGCGCGAAAGAACACGCCGTGGGCCGCGAGGGCCTGCGCGACGATGGGCAGGTCCTTGACGAAGATCTGCTCTTGAAGGGCGCGAGTGGCGGTGGAGACGACGACCTTGCGCCCGCTCAGGACGGCCGGGACGAGGTACGCCAGCGTCTTACCCGTGCCTGTACCCGCCTCGACGAACAGATGGCGCTCCTCGTCGAGAGCCTTCTCGACGGCCTCCGCCATCGCGAGCTGCCCCTCCCGGTGTTCCCATCCGGCGAGCGCCTGCGACAGCGGCGACCCGGAGCCCAGGACATCTCGCGCGCGTGTCTCGGACCCGGTCACGGGCCAACGATAGATCGAATCGAAGCGCAGCCGCGTCGGAAGGGACATGCGAAATCGCTCCAGGTCGATCACCTCCCTCGCCTTGATCGGCGCCCTCGCCGGGATAACCGCCCTGGGCGTTCAGTGCGCCCACGCCGATCCCCTCCCCCCCCGCACGGCGATGTGTCCCACATGCGTGCCGGAGGTCGAAACGCCGGATCCGAGCCAGCCTTATGTCGAGCTCGTGTCGGACTTCTCGCAGATGCTCCCGACCTTCACCGACGGGGCACGCCGCTTCGTCCTCGGGCAGGTCGGCGAGCGCTATCGCGTCAAGATCGTCAACCCGACCGCCGCGCGCGTCGAAGCGGTCGTCTCGGTGGACGGCCTGGACGCCATCGACGGTCGTCCAGGCGACCTCTCGAAGCGGGGCTACATCGTGCCCGCATACGGCGAGACGCTGGTCGACGGTTGGCGCACCTCGCTGTCCACGGTGGCCGCGTTTCGGTTCTCTTCGGTGGCGGCTTCTTACGCTGGACGAAAGGGCCGCGACCGCAACGTGGGAGTCATTGGCATCGCGTTCTTCCAGGAGCGTCCGCCGCCGGTCGTTCGGCGGCCCTCCCCCGCTCCGTGGCACCGGATGCAGGACGACGACGACTCGGCGCCAAGTTCGTCGCTCGGCGCCGCGGCGCCCGTCCCCGCTGCAGGCGCCGGCACGGGTCTGAGGAGAGCAGCCCCCATGCCGGCACCCAAGGCCCAGGGACCGTCCCGCGCCGCCGAGCGCCCGGGGCTTGGAACGCAGTTCGGCGAGGCCGACGACTCGCGGGTCGTCGAAACGACATTCGTCCGCGCGACGACCACCCCCGCCTGGGGCTCCGAGCTCCGCTACGACGACCGCGCCGGGCTCCTGGCCCGTAGCATTCCGGTCGATCTCCCCCGCGATCCGCGCGCCGCCGAGAATGAGGCGCGCGACCAGGCGCAGCCCTTCCCGGGGACCCGGTTTGCCCAGCCGCCACCGTGACGCCGCACGCCCTATCCGCGGCTCAAGCGGCCGCCGACCAGGATTGGGAGCCGATCGGGCCCGCATTATTGCTGAGAGCCTTGGCTGCGCGGATGCCGCCGGACATCGCGGCCTCGACGCTGCCCGAGTTGACGCGGCCCATGACCCAGTCGCCCGCCAGGTAAAGGTTCGAGAACGTGGAGCACTCCGGATGCAGGCGCAGCGCGATGGAGCCGGGCACCGAAAGGACGTAGCGCTCGGACGCGTCCACGTTGACCCGCAGGTACTGGTGGACGACAAGCCTCCGATCGAGCTTGCCGGCGGCGTCGACGGCCGTCGGCCAGAGATGCGCGATCGCCGTATCGAGGAAGGCGTCGGCGTTCACCCTCGCCGTCGCCCGCTGCTGCGGGAGCGTCGTCCCGGGTGGGAACTCCGGCAGCACGCTGCAGAAGTACTGGACGCTATGGGCCGGCCTTGGTGTCGCCTGCCAGCATTCCGCCGCGAGCAGATGCGACATCTCCCCCCAGGCGTCGTGCGGTTCGACGTAGCTGATGGAGACGGTCGCGCCGGCCGACCAGCCGAGCTGCTCGAGCGTCGGGGCCATCCAGAGCTGCAGCGCTTGCGTCTGGACGGTGCGAATGCCCGAGACCATGCTCCTCCACGCGGGACGCCGTTCGACGAGCTCCTTGCAGATCGTCGACAAGCCGCCGACCGCGATTCCGAGGATCACGTGGTCGAACTCGCCGCGCTCTCCACTCCCCTCCACCTTCGCGTCGCTGCCTCGCCTCCGTAAGACGACCTTCCCCGCCTCGAACTTGCATTGGTCGGACTCGAACGACACTTCCCTGAGGCTCTGGCGCTGGGCGTCGGTGATGTCCGGGAGCTGGTCCCAGAGCGGCTCGGACGGCCAGCTCTGGAGCTTCGTCGTGGCCTCGCCGTAGGGGACTTCGATGAGGGGTTCGTAGGTGCCGGCGCGGCCTTGGTGCCTGACGTTCGCCTGACGTGTGATCCGGATCACGTCGACCTTGGTGCCGTCCTTGGACAGCGCGAGCTCGTCGACGCGGTGGAAAAACTTGAACGTCACCCCCCGACTCCGCAAGACCTCGTAGAGCGGCGAGAACAGGATGTCACCCGCGCCGGCCCGCATCTTCCACAGAAGCGCGCCCCTGCATCCGAAGAGGAGCTGCAGCGAGACATACATCGCGACGCCGGCCGCGGCTTGCGCCTTCGTCCGATCCGTCGCCTCGCCGTCGACGTAGGCGAACCCGAGGTCGTAGAGGCCTTTGACGGGCGCGCTCCAGACGTCCTGCTCCCGTGCGCCGTGCTGCATCAGCCACGCGCGAAACTCGAGGTGATCGATGCGCGAGAAGTCGCCATCGTGCAAGAGCACGTCCTTGACCAGCCCTTTGAAGCCGGCAAACCCGAGGCGCAAGAGAAGCAGATCATGCTTCAACGCGACCTCGGCCTGGTCCCTCGCGCGCTCGACCACGTTCGTGATGGCCTCGACCTCCGCCATGCAACCTTCGAGCAGCAGAGCCAGCACGCGGAGGAGCGCCGCCGCGGGCCTCACCGGGTCTTTGAGGCGGCGGGCCAACCAGTATGCCCGTTCCGACGGCGCTGACGGCGCGACCTTGCGCCACGCGCGCGCGAGGCGCCGATCGGACCGGAGGAGCCGCAGGTAGAGTCGCTGCAAGAGGCCCACCTGCAAGGCCTTCTCCTTGACTTGTCGGTGTTTCTTGAAGAGCGCCTCGGCGAATGCGACCACGAGGTCGTCGAGCCGCGGCGCCGCCTGCTGACCGGGGAACCCGCGCGGGGGCTGGAAGGTCACGTTCCACGAGCGCCACGCGGAGCCCACGGGTTCCTGGAACGTGACCTGATTCTGCTCGATGAGCGCGTCCCGAAATGTCGGAAAGACCGTTTGGCCGGCGCGGACCTCGTGATCTGCCTCGTAGCAGGCAGCCATCAACTTGAACGCCTCGTCGTAGAAGCCGAGGAGCATGTGGAGCCCATGCTCCTCGACAGGCTTCTCCGGTGACGACCCGCGCCCGCTCGCGCACTTGCCGCCGAGCCGCCAGCCTTGCTGGTAGACCGTGACCTCGAAGCGGTCCGACTTGGTGAGCTCGAACGCCGCCGCCATCGCCCCGCAGCCCCCGCCGAGAATTGCCACCTTGATCCTGTCCGCCATCGTTTCCGGCCCTTCCGCGACCTGACTGAAACCACGGTCGCATTTCTCGCTCGGCCGCACGAGGACATCCGCCTTACCCACACGAGAGCCTTTCCCGTTTGAAATAAATAACTATTGACGACAACCATGTGAGGCCGTGAAAACCATCCCGATCCGATCGCTGTCGCGAACGTCGAGGAACAATGAGCCAGAAGACCGTCATCATCGTGGGGGGTGGCGTCGGTGGCATGAGTGCGGCGCATGAATTGCTGCACCGCAGCACCGGCGGTGTTTCCTTCAACGTGGTGATGTACGAGCGCCGGGGCACGATCGGCGGCAAAGCGCGGTCGATCCCCGTCCCCGCCGACGACCCGCGCCGCGGGGCCGTGAACCAGGCTTTCGACGCACCCCCGCGCCTCCCGCTGCCCGGCGAGCACGGCTTTCGCTTCTTCCCTGGCTTTTACAAGCACATCACGGAGACGTTCAAGGAGATCCCCGTCCGGGGGGCGAAGGGCGCGGCCGGCGCGGCCACGGTCTTCGACCGCCTCGAGACGGTGCCTAGGCTCGCGCTCGCGCGGTTGAACGCCCCCACCATCATCCTCGACGCCAAGCTGCCCACGAATTGGCAAGATGTGCTCTTGCCAATTCAGGCGTTATTTTCCAACACAGAATTATCCAAAGAAGATCTCCTCTTCTTCGCGAGGCGAATATGGCAGATTATGACGAGTTGCCAGGAGCGGCGCCTCGCCGAATACGAACAGATCACCTGGTGGGACTACGTCCAGGCGTCCCAGCGCTCGAAGCCATATCAGGATCTCCTCGCCGAAGGTCCCTCGCGGTCGCTCCTGGCCAACGATCCACGCCGAGCGAGCACGCGCACGGTCGGTAACACCAACGTGCAGCTGCTGCTCGGGCTGATCACGCCGCAGCAAGCGGCCGACCACGTCCTCGACGCGCCCACCTCGGAGGCGTGGCTCGACCCGTGGCGCGCGTACCTCCAGTCGAAGTACGGGAGCCGGTTCGAGGTGCGTTGCGACGCGCGCGTCACCGCGATCAAGACGAAGGGCTCCGAGATCGAAGGGGTCTTCGTCGAGCAAGACGCGCGGTCGCGCGCCGGAGAAGCCGCGAGGCCGAGCCTCGAGAGGGCGGACTACTTCGTCTTCGCGGTCCCGGTGGAGCGAATGGCGGAGCTCATCGAGACCAGCGAGAAGACGGGCAGCGGCAAGCTGCTCGAACTCGACCCGTCGCTCGAGGGGGTCCTTCATCTGAAGGGCGACGTCGCGCAGATGAACGGCATCCAGTTCTTTCTCTATCGTCCGCTCTCGTTGGTGAAGGGCCACTATCTGTTCGTGGACTCGCCGTGGGCGCTCACGGGCATCGCCGAGGGTCAGTTCTGGCCGAACGTGAACCTCGCCGAACGAGGCGACGGCACGGTTCGCGACGTGCTCTCGGTCTGCATCTCCAACTGGGACACCCCCGGCATCGTCTATCGCCGACCTGCGAGCGACCTCTCCAGGGTCCAGATCGCGGCGGAGGTGTGGGCTCAGCTCAAGGCGAGCGTGAACCGCGGCGGCTCCGTGCTGCTGCGCGACGAGGACCTGCACAGTTGGTTTCTCGACCCCGACATCGTCGATGCCAAGAGACGCAAGGCTGGCCTTTACGTCGATACCGAGCCGCTCTTCGTCAACCGCGTGAACACGTGGCAGTTCCGGCCGGAGGCGACCACGAAGATCGCCAACATGGTGCTCGCCTCGGACTACGTCCGTACGTTCACGGATATCGCGTGCATGGAGGCGGCGAACGAAGCCGCACGCCGGGCCGTCAACGCCATCCTCGACCGCACGGGATCCAAGGCGGGGCGCTGCGGCGTGTGGCCGCTTCACGAACCCGACGCCCTCGCCCCCCTGCGCGCCGTCGACAAGCTCAAGTTCAAGGCCGGTCTCCCCTGGGGGTTCCCCGTCCCCGGGGCCAGCGCCGCGATCCCGTCTGCTACGACCACCGCGCCCATCACGCCGGTGACCGGAGCACCGCGGTACGTCGAGCGCAGCGGCGAAATCTGCCATCCACCCCCCTACCTCTGCAACGGGACCACGATGTTCGGCTTCTTCGTGCGCGGCCAGCAGGCGGCGATCCAGAAGAACGTCGTCGATCGCAATCTGAACGCCTGCTCTGGTGGTCGCTTCGGATTTCGGGCGCTGTCGGACGTCGTCATGGTGACCTTCGCCAATACGGCGCGGATCGTCAGCGTGCCGGAAAGCAACGTCGGGGTCACCCCGGAGCGATCGTGCACCGTCTGGACGCCTGTCGTCTCGACGGTGGGCATCCCCCGCTTCTACTGGCACTCCCCTTACATCTGGGTCGACAACCCCTGGTCGATGGCGACAGGCCGCGAGGTCGAAGGCCTGCCGAAGAGCCTCGGGCGCATCGACATGCCGTCGGGCTCCGACGACCCGAGCGAGGATCTGAGCGCGACGACGTTGGTCTTGAAGAGGTTCGCGCCGAGCGAGGAGACGCAAGAAGCGCGCGTATTGCGCGTCGCGCGCGCGGGATCGAGGGGAGGCGGAGCCAACTGGCCCAGCCTCGGCGACGCGCGGCGTGACCTCGCTGGCCTTCTCTTGAGGGACAGCCCCATCGCAACGGTAGCGGCAAGTCAGCTCGCGCTCGACCTCCTGGCCGGCGAAGGCCCCGAGACCGTTCCGATCATCTTCTTGAAACAGGTTCGGGATGTCCGAGACAGCGTGTCGGCTTGTTACCAGGCCATCATCGAGGCAAGTTGCAAGGTGACGGCGTTCCGCTCCGGACGTCACCTGGCCGGCGAGTTCGGGCTCCTTGCCGAGAACTTCAGCAGCCACCCGATCGCCGACGACCTGGGGCTCATCGGCGGATCCACGCTGGTGGACTTCTCGTTCTTCGTGGACATCGACTTCGAGATGGACGTCGGCAAGGAACTCTGGCGCGCCCCCTGATTGCCTCCGCGGGGTCATTGGCCTCGTGTCCTGCGCGCGGTACCATCGGCGAGGGGCGGAGGTGTCATTGGCGAAGACTGAGGTCGGTCAGCGAGCGCTGACGCCGTATCTGCCTTCGTTCTTGCTCCGACGAATCGCGCGGCGCGACGGGGTGCCCATCGCCGCGACCCAGGAGCCGATCCTCGCCGCCACGCTGTTCGTCGACCTGGCTGGATTCACGCAGCTCACCGAGCGCCTCGCCGGCGAAGGTCCCGCGGGCGCCGAGCGCGTGTCGGAGATCCTGAACGACTACTTCGGGCGCATGACCGGCGTCATCGAAGCCCACGGGGGCGACGTGGCGCTCTTCGCGGGCGACGCAGTGCTGGCCGTCTGGCCCGTCACGCCGTCCACGTCTTTGGCGACGGCGACGACGCTCGCCGCGGCCTGCGCCCTCGACATCCGCGTGCGCTTCGCCGGCCACCAGCTTGCGCCCGCGACCGTCGTCCGCCAGCGGGCGGTCGTCGGAGCCGGCCCCGTCTCGCTCTGCGATCTGGGCGGCGTCGGCGGTCGCTGGCTCTGGCTCGTGGCGGGGCCCGCGCTCGCCGGTCTGTCGGACGCGATGCGCGCGGCCGACGAGGGGGACGTCCTCATGACACGCGACGCCTGGGAGCAAGTCCAGACGCGAGGCCGCGGGGTCCCGCTTGGCAGGTCCCTCGTCCGACTCGCCGATGTGGCTCGCGTTCGCCCCGCGCTCGCGTCTCGCGAAGCGATGGCCGGAGCGCCCGACTCCGTTCTGGCTGCATACCTCCCCGAGGTCCTGGCGAGTCGGGTCGCCGCCGGGCACGCCGACTGGATCGCCGAGTTTCGGAGAGTCACCGCCGTCTTCGTCGGGCTGCCCGAGCTTGGCGAAGCCTCCGCCGCCGCTCTCGATCGCATGCAGCTCGCGGCCGCTGCGTTCCAGGACGCCCTGCGACAACACGGCGGCACCGCGTACCAGGCGGCCATGGACGACAAGGGGCCCGTGCTCATCGGCGTGTTCGGGCTGCCCCCCTTGTCGCAGGGCGACGACGCGTCGCGGGCGGTCGAAGCCGCTCTGGCCTTGCGCGCCGCGCTCTCCAGCGTGACGTTGCAAAGCTCCATTGGAATCGCCACGGGACAGGCCTTTTGTGGGACGTGCGGATCGAGCTCGCGGCGGCAATACACCGTGGTCGGCTCCGTGATGAACCGGGCGGCGCGTCTCATGGTCGCCGCCGCCGGCGACGTGCTCTGCGACATCGCCACCGAGGGGCGCGCGCGAGGCGTCGCGTTCGACGAAAGGCCCGCGGTCTTGCCCAAAGGGCTTCCGGGCCCCGTCCGCGTCTTCGTACCCAGGGGACGGCAGCCCGTCGTGAAGGTCCGCCATCCGCTCGTCGGGCGGACGACGGAGTTCGAGCGCCTCGACGCGTTCGTGGAGCGCCTCGGCAACGGGCGCGGCGGCGTCGTCGTCGTGAGCGGCGCCGCGGGCATCGGCAAGTCGTCGCTCCTCGACGCCACCCTCGCCGCTGTGACGGCCATTCCTGCCCTCGCGCTGCGCGGCGGCGGCGAGGCGATCGAGCGCTCGACCCCTTACTTCGCGTGGAGGGACATCGCCCGGGGCCTGCTCCGGGCGGATCCGACGGAGACGGGATCGGCGCTGGCCGAGCGGCTGCAGGCGCGCCTCGGGGACCCGGCCGACGAGCACCTGCTCGGATGGTGTCCCGTGCTCAATGTGCTCTTGCCCATGGGTCTCGGCGACAACGACATCACGGCCAACATGTCGAGCGAGGCTCGGGCCGGAGCCGTCCAGCAGATCGTCGTCCGCCTCCTCGAGCAGGAGTCGCGAGAACGCCCCGTCGCGCTCTTCTTCGACGACATCCAATGGATGGATTCTGCCTCCGCGCTGCTCGCGCGCGCGGTCGCCGAGCGCCTGGAGAAGATCCTCGTCGTCGCCGCCAGCCGCCTACTTGGCGAGACCGGGTCGGCGGCCGCGGCGCCCCTCGCGGAATATTCGGGCGCCGAGCGCATCACCCTGGGGCCGCTCTCGTCGGAAGAAACTCGGACACTCGTGTGCCGCTTCCTGGGCGTCGAGCGGGTCGACGACGTGGCGCTGGCCTTCGTCATCGGTCGCGCGGGCGGCCATCCGTTCTTCATCGAGGAGCTCGCGCGCGCCCTGCGCCAATCCAACCTGCTGCGGCTGGCCGATGGTCGCGCGTCGCTCGTCGAAACCGACGTTCGCAACGTCGCGTTCCCCGACAGCATCCAGGCGGCGATCGTCAGCCAGGTCGATCGGCTCTCGCCCCACGACCTCCTGGCGCTGAAGATCGCCAGCGTGATCGGGCCGACGTTCTCGTCCGAGCAGCTCCGCTCGGTGTATCCCGTCGAGGAGGATCGCGCTTCGATCCAAGGCGGCTTGGAGAACCTGGAACGCCTGGAGTTCGTGGCGCGGCAGCCGGGCGATGGTGCCCCCTCCTACACGTTCCGGCACGCTCTCATTCAGGAGGCGCTCTACGATTTGCTTCCGGTGTCGCAAAGGCGCCGCATTCACGCGACCGTCGCCGCACTTTACGAGAAGCGATCCGATGACGCGCGCGGCGACGTGTATCCCGTCCTCTCGCACCACTGGGAGAAAGCCGGCGACGCCAACAAGGCCGTCTTCTATCTCGAACGATCCGCGACCGACGCCGTGCGGTTGTTCTCGAGCCGGGAGGCCGAATCGTTCCTCGACCGCGCCGACGACCTGGCGCGCTCCGACCCGGAGCTCGGCTCACCGCTGCGCGCGGCCATCCGCGAGCGGCTTCGCGGAGAGGCCGCGTATCAGCAGGGCGCTTACGACCGAGCGCAGAAGCATTTTTCTCTGTCGCTGAGCCTCCGGAAGGTGCGGGTCCCGACGTCTCGCGGCGCGCTCGCGCTGGACCTCGCGGCGGAGATCGCGAAGCAGCTCTCGCACCGCGCGGCGCCGCTCTGGCTCTTCGAGAATCGCGACGACCAACGACGGGAGACCCTTGCCCACGCCGCGCTCGTCTTCAATCGGTTCAGCTCCCTCGCCTGGTTTCGAGGCGATCAGCTTGCGCTCGTTCACAGCATCTTCAAGGTCATCAACCTGGCCGAGGAAGCCGCTGACGTGGGCGACATGGTGCACGGATCGGCCGCGATGGCCGTGCTGTGCAGCCTGGTGGGCCTGGAGCGGGCCGCGGAGTTCTATTGCCAGCGCGCCATCCATCTCGCCGACGACAGCAAGAACCCATCCAACGCGGCGCGCGCGCGCGTCAATGCGGCCGTCTATGCGATCGGCAGCGGCTTGTGGCGTCAGGCCGAGACCTACGTGGCCGAGTCGCTCGACCTGCATCTGCGCCTGGGGGATCGACAACACTGGGAGGGGAGCCGCGCCCTCAACGGGTACCTGCATCTCGCGCGCGGTCAATTTGCGAGCGCGACGACCTGCTTCAACGACGTGCATGCGTCGGCGCGCGACGGTCGCGCGCAGTCTCGCGTATGGGCGTGGAACGGGCGCATCGCCGCGCAGCTGCCGAGCGGACAGGTCGACATCGACACCCTCGACCACCTCGTCAGGGATCTGCCGAGCTTGGCGCTCGAGCTGCCGGACACCGCCGAGGCCATCACGGCGCACGGTCTCATCGCGCAGGCACACCTACGCGCAGGGCGGATGGGCTCCGCCGTCGACGCCGCCGAGCTGGGGCTGCGCCTCTTGCTCGAGAAGAAGCCCGGGGCCGTCTACTACGCGTTCTGGGGCATCGCGGCGCTGGCCGAGACGTGGCTCTCGATCTGGGAGGGCGCCCTGGCCGCGTTCGACCGGCGAACGGCCCGGCGACGCGCGGCGCAAGCCTGCCGCCTCCTCCGCGCCTTCGGGCGGACGATGCCGATCGCGCGAGCCCGCGCGGCGCTGTGCGACGGGCGGTTCGCGGCGCTTGCCGGCCGCCCCACGGATGCCGCACGGATCCTCCGCGAGGGCCTGCGCCTCGCCGCGCGCCTCGAGATGGCCTTCGACGAGGCCTTGCTGCACGCCGAGCTTTGGCGCCGTCTGGCGCCCCACGCCCTCGAACGCTCCGAGCACCACCGCGCCGCCGTGGCGCTCCTTCGAGAGCTCGGGGCCGAGGCGGAGCTTTGTCGCATCGAGGAACCGGCTTCGATTGGGGTTCGCGAGGTCGCTGCCGTCTAACCGTTGCCGCGCTTGCCCGGCGTTCCTTGCCGGTCGAGCACCCGCACTCGCTCGTCGACCTCGCGAAATCGATCGGCAAGAGCCTTCACGAATGCCCCCATCCACGAGTTGAGCCCCACGGCCCGCGACAGGACGTCGCGGGTCACGACGACGAGCACCGCGTCGGTCAGGGCCTTCACGCTGGCCGTCCTCGGCTTGTCCGAGAACACCGCGGTTTCGCCGAACACTTCGCCCGGGCCCATGACGCGGAGCACGATCTCCGAGTTTGCTTCCACCCGGTACGCTGCGCATCGACCTTCTTGGATCACGTAAGCCACTTCTCCGGGCGCCCCTTCCTCGACGATGATGGCCCCCGCGGGCATGGAGAGCCTCGGGAGGTGCCAGGCTCCCCTCTGGAAGTTCTCGATGTCGCGTTTGAGCTCGAGGACGCTCGGGTGCCGCTCCTCCGGGTCGTAGGAGAGGGCTCGCATCGCGATGCGCGCGAGTTCGCGCGGGACCCGTCCACCGGACACGACGCGCTCCGGGGCCTCGATGGGGAGCGGGTCGCGCCGCATCCAGATCGCTCGCATCGTCTCCGGAGTCAGCGGAGGCTGACCCGTCAGGATCTGGTAGAGCGTGCCGCCGAGCGCGAACACGTCGGTCCGGGTATCGAGCGCGTCGTCACGGCCCTGCAGCTGCTCGGGCGCCATGTAGCAAGGAGTGCCGATGAGGGCGCCCGAGGGATCCGTCCCGCTGACGGAGGGGCCGTCCGAGCCGAGCCGCACGCGCGGCCCCCCTCCGGGCGCGTCGACGAGGCGCGCGATGCCCCAGTCCAGCACGTAGACCTGCCCGAAGTCGCTGATCATGATGTTGCGCGGCTTGAGATCGCGATGAATGACGCCGCGGCTGTGCGCGAACGCGACGGCCTCGCACACCTTCACGAAGATGTGCAGGAGATCCGCGAGGGCGTCGGCCTCGAGGCGCCCTTCTCCGACGCGGCCAAGGACGTCCTCCAGCGTCTCGCCGTCCACGAGCTTCATGCACAGGTACGGTCGTCCGTTGTCCTGCGCCCCGAACTCGTAAACAGGAACGATGTTCGGGTGCTCGAGCTGCCCGGTGATGCGCCCCTCGGCGATGAACCGGTCCACCTCGCGCCCGCCTTCCGCGAACTCGGGAGCCAGAACCTTGATGGCCACGTTCCTCAAGATGTTCTTGTCGAACACCCGCATCACTTCGCCGGAGCCGCCTTTACCGATCACGCCACGCTCGGCGAACTTCGCCGCGGGCAGGCTCGTTGCCCGCCGCGAGCTTGATCCGTCCGAGGCCCGCGTCGCGGGCTCCGGCACCGTCGTCGCCGAACGCCGGACGGACGCGAGAGGCAATCCCTCTTCTTTCGCCTCGTCAGGGCCCGGCGGCGAAGGTGAATCGCCGGTCGAATGCCGCATCCCTGATCCCTCGTTTAGCATATCGACCCGACGATCGTTCCGCAAGCACGCGAGACCGCAACGGAAACGCTCGCGCAACCTGGCCGTGCCGCACTCTCGGGGTAGAACCGAGGCCATGTCCGACTCCACGCCCTCTGGAGCGAGCTTCCTCTGGGATTCCGCCGCGGCGCCCTCGCGCCCGATCATGACGCCGGAGCTCTTCAGCGAAGAGCAGCGCGAGATTGCGCGTCAGGCACGGCGGTTCTCGGACGACGAGATCGTGCCCCGAATCGCGCAGATCGAATCCAAGAAATCCGGCCTGGTGCCCGAGCTTCTGCGCAAGGCAGGCGAGATCGGGCTGCTGATGGTCGACATCCCCGCAGAATACGGCGGCCTCGGACTCGACAAGACGACGAGCATGCTCATCGCCGAGCAGTTCTCGGTGGTGGGGTCGTTCGCCGTGTCGCTCGGCGCGCATACCGGGATCGGCACGATGCCGATCTTGTACTTCGGCACGCCCGCGCAGAAGGCGAACTACCTGCCCGACCTGGCCACCGGCAAACGCCTCGCGGCCTACGCTCTCACCGAGTCGTCGTCGGGGTCCGACGCCCTGGCCGCCAAGACGCGCGCCGACCGATCCAGCGACGGCAGCCACTACGTCCTCAATGGGACCAAGCAGTTCATCACGAACGCCGGGTTCGCCGACGTGTTCACCGTCTTCGCGCAGGTCGGCGGGGACAAGTTCTCCGCCTTCGTCGTCGAGCGGACCTCCCCTGGCCTCACTGTGGGAGCGGAGGAGCACAAGCTCGGCATCCGGGGGTCGTCGACCTGCCCGCTGTCGTTCGAGGACGTGAAGGTTCCGAGCGCGAACCTGCTCGGCGAGATCGGCAAGGGCCACCGCATCGCGTTCAACATCCTCAATGTCGGCCGCATCAAGCTGGGCCTCGGGACGATCGGCGCTGCCAAGTGCGCGCTCGAGGTTGCGGCGCGCTACGCCAAGGAGAGGCAGCAGTTTCACAAGCCGATCGGCGCGTTCGGGCTCGTCGCCGCGAAGCTCGCCGAGATGGCGATCGGCATCTTCGTCGGCGAGAGCATGGGCTACCGCACGACGGGGCTCATCGACGCGCGCTTCGCGGCGAGCGCGGACGAAGGCGCCCACGTCGACGCCATCGAGGAGTTCGCCGTCGAGGCCTCGATCATCAAGGTGTTTGGCTCCGAGGTGCTCGACCGGTGCGCCGACGAGTGCGTCCAGATCCACGGTGGTTACGGCTTCATCGAGGAGTACCAGCCGGAGCGCATGTTCCGCGACTCGCGCATCAACCGGATCTTCGAGGGCACCAACGAGATCAACCGCCTCATCGTGCCGGCCACGATCCTCAAGCGCGCCATGAAGGGCCAGGTGCCGCTCATCGCGCACGCCGCAGTCATCCGCGACAAGCTGGCGAAAGGTCAGGCCCCCCCGCCGGGTGAAGGCGAGCTGGGGACGGCGACCCAGGTCGTCGACTTCTGCAAGTGGATCGCGACCTACGTCCTGGCCGTCGCGGCCGAGACCTACCACGTGAACATCGCCGACGAGCAGGAGATCCTGGGAGAGCTCTCGGACATCATCAGCCAGGTGTACGCGCTCGACACCGCCGTCGCGCGGCTGCGGCAGATCCTCGACGGCAACGACGAGGCGAACAAGGCGATCGCGCGCGATCTCTTCGCGGCGTTCGCCCCGCCGGCGTACAGCTTCTGCGTGCACACGGCCCGCCACATCCTGATGGACGTGTGCGACCCCGCTTCGCTGCCTGGGCACCTCGAGGCCATCGGCAAGCTGCGCATCGACTGGCCAAGCAAGGTGATCGCTGCAAAGCGCCGCATCGCACGCGCCGTCCTCGAGGCGGACGGCTACCCGATTCGCCGGGGCTGGTAGGCGCGCGATTGCACGGCGTTCACCCCCGGCGGCTGCTTCGGCGGTAGACCGCGGGGGTCGTCCCCGTCCAGCGGTGGAAGGCGCGCACGAAGGTCGACGCCGTGGAGTACTCCAGGCGCTCGGCGACCTGATCGATCGACATCTGCGAGCGCAGGAGCATCAGCGCGCGCTCGCGTCGTTCGCGCTCGACGAGCCCGGAGAACGAGAGGTCCCTGGTGGCGAGGCGCCTCTTGAGCGTCCTCGGCGACATGCCGAGCCGCTCCGCGACGCGCTGCAACGACCGAAACCCTCCTTCATCGCTCCAGACCTCACCCCGCACGCGATCCACGAGGCCCGCATCGGGGTCGATTTCGTCGAGCGCCCGCTCGCAGAGCGACCGCGCCAGCAAGAGCGCCGTGCGATCCGCGGTCACGATGGGACGCTCCAGCGAGGCGCGCTCGAAGACGACGCGGTTGAACGGCTGCCCGAAGCGGGCGCGGGGCGCGAAGTGCGCGAAGCGCGGTTGATACGACGGCTCCGGGAAGGCGAAGTCCGTCGCGAGGTTGGCCGGTCCCGTCGGTTCGCTCCCCGTCAGCGCGCGCCCCATCGTCTCCAGCCCGAAGATCAGGCTGATGAGGACGATGTCTCGCGCGGCACCGAGGTCGGCGTGCTCGACGAGGCACAGGGACGCGGCCCCGCCCTCCTCGCGCAACTCCACCCCGATCGCCGTAGAGAACGTCGGCGCAAACCGGATGGCGATCTCGAGCGCCTGGCGAATCGAGGCCGCGCTCCCGGCCGCGAACCCGAGATAACCGTAGACCGACACGCGCTTCTGCAGACCGAGGTAGTAGCCGAGACCCGGCTCCCCGGTGAGCTGCCTTGCGCGCTCGAGCAGCGACGACATCACCTCGACGTCGAGGCGAACGAGCGGACTCTCGAGCGAATCAGCGTTGAGCCCCGAGCCCGAGAGTAGGTCGGTGGGCGTCACGTGCCAGCGCGCGACCAGCTCGACGAGCTGTGCGACGAGGGTCACCGGCACCGTGTGCGCAGCCGCGCTGCGGAGTGATGGGCCTCGGACTGACTCCTCGATCAGCGCCATGACTGAGTCGTACGGCGCGGAGACGGTGGCGTGCAAGGTGCGCAGCGCCGCGGACAGTAGGGCTGCAAACGAACACCCGCTGGCCCTAGGTGCAAATCTTTTGTCCCTGCATGTGCCTGACGCGGTCGTCGCGAGCCGCACATGCTGCGCCCCCGCGAGGCGATCGGCATGCCCCGCTCCGGAGGTTTGGAATGGATTCGAAGAAGACGTCCTGGCTCGCCGTCTCGGCGCTCGCCATCGGGCTCGCGGGATGCGGCTCGAGCAACTCCAACTCTCCCGGTTCCGGCGGCGGCGCCGTCAGTTCGAGCGGCTCCGATGGCAGCGCCGGCGGTGTGGTGGTCCCAGACGCGCGGGCCGCAGACGGCGGCTGTCAGTCGGGCGATACCAAGGCCTGCACGACGTTCACGACGCCGACCGGCATCACGCTCGTCCTCGGCCCCTATGGCGCCGCGATGGATCCGAACGTCGGCACCGGCTTCGAGAACCCCGTCGCCGCGCAAGACGAGCCGGACGCCGCTTCGGCTTGCGTGAACTTCGCGAGGATCTTCGATCAGAGCGCGGCCCTGACTGCGGATTTGCTCAATACGAACCAGGACGGCCTCGCCCTCAATTTCGCTCTCTACACGGTCTATCGCCCGGCGACCTGGCCGGCGGGCCCGATCCCCGTCATCACCTGGGGCAACGGCACCTGTGCTCAGCCCGAGGGCTACGGCGCGCTGCTCCGCTACGTCGCGTCCTACGGCTTCTTCATCGTCGCCGCCAACTCGCGCGAAGTGTCCGCGGGCACCCCGATGCTCCACGCGCTCGACTACGCCAAGGCCGCCAACGCCGACTCCACGAGCCCGTACTACCAGAAGCTCGATCTCACGAAGGTCGGCGCCATGGGCCACTCCCAGGGCGGCATGGCCACGGTCAGCGCGGCGACGGACAGCCGAGTGCAGGACGTCATCATCTTCAACGCCGCGGACAGCTGCACGAAGCCGTTCCTCGCGATCTCGGGCGACAAGGACATCACGGGCTTTACCCCGTCGACGATGGCCTCCGCCGCGGACAGCGCCCCGGCGCCAGGCGCATGGATCTACTACTACGACCCGATCGGGACGGGCCCCAACGGCAGTGGAAATCTCGACGGACACCTCGTCCTCATGACCCAGCCGAATCGCGTCACCGGGCCCTCCGTGGCGTGGTGGCAGATGGTCTTCCAGAGCAGCGCGACAGCGACGAGCGAGTTCGTCGGAGCGTACTGCGGCCTGTGCGATGGCGACGTGTCCACCTACGCCTACGGAGAGCACGACTTGCCTCCCGGAAGCGTCGCCGACGCCGGGCCAACCGGAGACGACGCGTCGGCGAACGGAGACCCGTAGACGAGCGGGCGCGAGCGCGAGCGCGGGCGCGAGCGCGGGCGCGAACGCAGGGGCGCGGGCGCGAACGCAGGCGCAGGCGCAGGCGGCAATGCACGCGCTTTACTCCCCTACCGCGACCCTTCCCGTCACTGGCACCTCGTACGGGATGCATCTCTCGTGCGTCGTGCCCGCGTCCGGGGGGTCGCCCTCGCATACGACGAGGCGGACGCGGGCCTCGACGTCGCCCGTGCCCTTGGTGTGCGCTACGAGGGCGAGGGCCCAGCGCCACGAGTCGGGCCTGCGCACTGTGGCGTCCGCCGGGGCGATGCGGCCACGCAGCGCGGAGATGAACGGCGGCGTCTTCGCGATGACGACGTCGCCCCAGGTGATGGCAAGACCGGCGAGTGCCGTCACCTCGACTTCGCAGCGAACGCGTCCCGGGCCGTCGACCCGCTCGCACGTCATCAAGGCTCGGGGGGGCGCGGCGTCGTCGGCAGCCCTGGAAGCCGCGGCCAGAAGCAGGATGGACGGGGCCAGGGCGACAAGGAGGGAAATGCGCACGGGGACAGGCGTTGGTCGACGCAGTCCTGGAATATCAGATGCCGCCGGTGCGATTCGGTCCACGCCTTCCCAGACGCTCCATTCGGTCGGAGATCGCGGTCGCCAGGCGAAGGCCGTAGCCCCGCGCGAGGCCGGCTGTCGCCAAGGCCAGCCCCGCGGCTGCGCGCCACGGGTCGTCCCCGACGGTCGGCACGACGAAGTGCCCGACCCGGCGCGGGATACCGCTGCGCCGCCAGAGAGAATAGGTGGCAGCAGCGCGCTCGCTCGGGGGACGAGGCCCGATTCGGTCCTTGACCAATCGCCAGCCTGGCGCCTCCTGGGTGTCGGCGAGCCAGCCCGCGACGATCCACAGCGCCGTCGCGACACACCCCGCGTGCGCGCGCTCGACCAGCGTCTCCACGTCGAACCGCTCGTGCTGGACGATGCGGCGGAGGTCCTCGACCCCCCACGGCGTCGAGCGAAGACCGTCCTTGAAGACGTTGAGCACAAGCATCAAGGCGTGGTCGTTGAGCTCCGGTTCGAGGTGCGCGACGTCGAACGGATCGAAGCGCGACTCGGCGCGCGCCATCACCTCGTCGACGGAGGTCGCGCATAGCCCCGGCGGGCCGAGCGCGCACTTGACGTCCACCTGCATCCCTTCCACTTCCCAAACCGCCTGCCCCACGAGCACGACGTGTTGCACGCCCCAGCCGCACGCTCGGGCGACACGCATGCTCGCGCCGAAGTCACGGCCGCGGAGGCGGATGTCCACGTCGCGAATGGGACGCAAGGCGGCGTCGTCGTACAGGAGGCGCGCCGTGACGAGGCCCTTGATCGGGAGGACGGGGATGGAACGAACAGCGAGGGCGGTGGCGACGGTCCGAAAGACGCGGGCCCCCTTCACATGCGCGAGCCAGTTCGCCGTGGTTGGACGCCTGGAGAAATCGGTCGTCCCCATGTTCATCTCATCCTCGATTGCGTACGCCCGACGTCGCGCTCCGGGGGCCACGCAGACGCGCGATCTCTTCACCGGATACGTCGGCTGGGTCGATGGGTGCTCCGTTCATCTCGATCCAGGCGTGTGCGTGAAGCGGCGCGCCGGGGCGCGGAGAGACGCCAATGACGACATCGGCCGAGGGCGCCCGGGCGGCCAGCGTAAGCGAACGGCTGAGACACGTCCCGTGGCGGATGAGCGAACGCGCGACGGCGCGGGCCGCCTCGGGCGAGTCGATCGCGGGCAGCCAAGCGCCTGCGCGGCAGAGCACATTGTGCGTCGTGAGGGGCGAGCAGCGTGCCCGAAGGAGGCTCCACGAGGCGACATGGATCGCCAAGTCGCAGAGGGGTAACAGCGCTGCCGCGAGGCCGTCTTGCACTTCGTTGGCGCGTGTCATAGTACGGGCGTAAGTCAGCCAGGTGGGTACGATGAATCGAAATACTCTTATCGCGTTGGTGGTGCTGGGGTGGGGCGGCGCGAGCTGCGTGGTGGCCTGTGGATCGAACAGCGGGGGGCTCGGGGCCATACCGGGGGACGGCGGAGCGGACGNNCGAAGCAGCAGCAGCGGAAGCAGCGGCGGCTCCAGCAGCAGCAGCGGAGCCGGAAGCAGCAGCGGAAGCTCCAGCAGCGGGAGCGGCCACGACGGGGGCGATGCCACCGTCGAGAGCTCGGATGCGGGCGGCGGGGACGGTACGGTTCTCGAGGCGTCGACCGAAGGCGGATCATCGTCCGGCGGCAGTTCGTCGTCCGGCGGCGGATCGTCGTCGGGCAGCAGCTCCTCGGCGGCGCCGTCGTCGTCCGGCGGCGGCTCGTCCTCGAGCAGCAGTTCGTCGTCCGGGGGCGGCGCGTCCTCGGGCGGCGATGCCGAGTCGGATGCAAGCTTTGCGGACGGCGGCGAAGAGGACGCTGGCGTGTGCAACGCGTCGACCTGCAACGGGACTTGCTGCGGGTCGGTCTGTATCGAGGACCGCAAGTGCACCACCTGTACCGGCGCTCCGGTTTTCTGCCCCTACAGCGCGACTATCGACAACTCGAACGGACAGTGCATCTCGAGCTGCGCAGCCTGCGATCCCGAGGGGGTCGCTCTCGGCACCGAGTGCTTCTCCTGCTCTTCGGGGACTCCGGCAGGGTACTGCGCCGGCTCCGCCAGCTTGTGCCCCAGCAGCGGCAGCGCCGCCTGCACTTGCTCCGCGGACGCCGGGACCTGTCCGTCGCCGACGCAGGTGTGCACGGGATCCGGGGTGTGCACCGAATGCGGGCAAGGCGGGAGCGATACGTTGACGTGCGAGAATGGCCTGACGTGCAGCGCGGTGGCCTCGACCTGTCAATGAGGGGCGGCCCCCGACTTTGGGTCACCGGCTACAAGCCGTAGCGCTTCTCCACCGCCGCGAACCATTCGACGAGCAGGAACAGTTCGACGAGCGCGGTCGAGAGCACGCGATGTTGCTCGGCAAGCGCCCTGTCGACCGCCGCCATGGCCGCCCCTACGTCGACGAGCTCGCGCAGCATCGCGCTTTGGTCGATGAGATCCGCAGCCCGCCGGACGTTGGGCTCTGCGGAGAGGTACCTCTTGATCAGCCAGTCGCTCAGAGGCTCCGCCTTTGGGCGCCACGCGACGGCCGCCGGAACTCGCCGCGCAGCGAGGCGGCGAAGGAGCGCCTTGCCATGGCGGGAGTCCATCACGACGTCGGCCCGGAGCGATCCAACAAGCTCGATGACTGTCCGGTCGACAAGCGGAGACGACCCTTCGACTCCAACGCACAGGCGGGCAAGAGACTGGGCGCGGTGGTATTGGCCGTGGGCTCCCAAGACCTCGGTCAGGCGCTCGGCCACGGTGGGCAGCTTCTGGTACGCCCGCGTTTCCTCCCATGCCTCGGCCAGCGAAGGGCTCGCCCAGAAAGTCTCGCGAAGCCAGGGACGTCTGGCCCGCAGGCCCTCCCGGCGCCGTCGTTCCCAGCGTGCCGACGCGTACCCAAGCGCGCCGCTCGCCGCAATATCGCCGGTCATCCGCGAGCGCGGCCCTCGCGACCTGAGCGCGCCGAGGATGGGGGCCCACGCGAGGTCGCGGACCAAGTCTCGTGGCCACCAGACCATGTCGAAGAGCTCGTCGCCGCCCTCGCCGTCGAGCACCCTCTCGAAGCCCGCCTCGCGGATCCCGCGCAGCAACGCCATGCGCCCCGGTTGCAGTACGGGCCCCGCGCAGATCGGGTCGTCGAAGAGCGGCAAGGAGCCGGACCACTCTCCGGCGGCGCCGGACACCTCCACTCGATGGTGGCGCATTCCCGGAAACGCGCGAACGACGCTCGCTACGGCTTCATTCTCGACG
>PLIR01000474.1 GCA_003139415.1 Myxococcales bacterium
GTCGAGCACTTCGGCAAGGTCGACGTGCTCGTCAACAACGCCGGCACCAGCCTTCACTTCGGTCCGATGCTCGGCGCCGAGAGCGCCGCGTGGGACAAGACGTTCGAGGTCAACCTCAAAGGCTATTTCTGGTGCGCGCGCGAGGCGGCGAAGCACTTCGCCGCGCGTGAAGCTCCGGGGGCGATCATCAACGTGGCGAGCATCCTCGGTCTCATGACATCGTCGATGCAAGGCGTCTACGCGATGTCGAAGGCAGCAGTCATCTCCATGACGAAGACCCTCGCCCTCGAGCTTGGGCCGTCCAACATCCGCGTCAACGCGATCGCACCCGGCTTCGTCGACACGCGGCTCGCGAGCACGGTGCTCAAGAACGAGTCGCTGCTCAAGGGCGTCATCGGCCGGACGCCGCTCGGCCGTACCGGCGAGCCCGACGAGATCGCGGCCGGGGCCCTCTACCTTGCGAGCGACGCGGCCGGCTTCTTGACTGGACATACGCTAGTAATCGACGGAGGGTTGACCATCGGGTAGGAGGGCGGCAGCGCGCTTCGCCAGGCGGGCGTACGAGAGTTCATGGAGAGTGGTCAAACCATCGCGGGCAAGTATCGACTGAACCGCCTGCTCGGGACGGGCGGGATGGCGTCCGTATGGTCTGCGACCAACGTGTTCACCGAGCGCGAGTTCGCCATCAAGTTCATGCTGCCCCAGGTCGCGCGAACGCCCGAAGCGGCGCGGCGCTTCCTCCTCGAGGCCAAGGTCAGCGCGCGGATCAACCACCCGAACATCATCGAGGTCATCGACGTCGGCCAGGCCGAGGACAGCTCGCTCTTCCTCGTGATGGAGCTCTTGACGGGGGTGTCGCTCGACGTCGCCGTCCGCCAGCACAAGCCGGCGCTCTCGACCTTCGAGTTCATGGTTCACATGCGGCAAGTGGCCGAGGCGCTCGCCGCCGCGCACCGCAGCGGCGTCATCCACCGCGACCTCAAGCCGACGAACATCTTCCTCCACACGGATCGCGACGGCCGCATCGTGCCGAAGATCCTCGACTTCGGCGTCAGCAAGATCCTGGAGGAGGAGAACAACACCTCTCTCACGGTCGTCGGCACCGTGCTGGGCTCTCCGCTCTACATGAGCCCCGAACAAGCGATGGGGGCCGAGGGGATCGACGGCCGCACGGATGTCTTCGCGTTCGGTTCGATCTTGTTCGAGGCGCTGACGGGCCAGCGTGCCTTCGACGGCCCCAACTTCAACGCGCTCATCGTGACGATCGCCACGACGGAGCCCCGTCGCATCGACGACGTGGCGCCGGCGCTGCCGGAGCCGTTGCGCGCGCTCGTCCGCGAGTGCCTCATCACGAACAAGACCCGCCGGCTCGACTCGTTCGAGCGCGTCGTCGAGCGGCTCGACGGGATGATGACGGAGCTCGACAAGCTGACGGCGGCGCTGCCGTACGCCGTGCGCGGCGAACAGAACTCGCAGGCCGAAGCCACCAAGGCGCTCCACGCGAGCCACGTGAGCGAGCGGCCGCCGCCCCCCTCCTCCATCCCGCCGTCCTCCGGCCCCCGTTCGTCGGAGCACCCGTCCGCCGGCAAGATCCCCACGGCGGTCTCGGGTCTCACGGCGCCGACCGACAGCCTCTCGAAGACCCGCACCTGGCTCGGCTCGGTCGACCTCCTACCGGGGCCTCAGCCCCGCAGCGCCGTGACGGTGATGGCCGGTGCCGTGATGGCTGCGCTGGCGGTCGTCCTGGGGATCGCAGCCCTATTCGGGCGGGGCCAGTCGACGCCGCACGCCGCAATACAGGGCTCCACACTTTCGGCTACGGCGGGCGCCGTCGTCACGCCGAAGAGTGCCGCGCAGGCGCCCGTCGACGCAGATCCTTCGAGTCAGGTGCCGCTCATCTCCGTCGACTCGCTCCCCGTGGCCACGCGCAAGACGGAGTCCTCGCGAGCCGGGAAGCTGTCGGTCAACGCCAGCCCTGGTTCCTGTGCGGTCACGATCGACGGCGTCAAGAGTGGTGCCACCCCCCTGACCGGAATGGAGATCAGCACGGGCGTGCATCACCTCGAGTGCGCCGTCGTCAACGGGCGGACGAAGACGGCCACGGTCAACGTCTCCGAAGGCAACACCACTCACTTCCGCTTTGCCCTCGAGGAGAACTGAGCTCCGCCCTCGAGCGCGTGATCGTCGATGCGTGCCTCGGCGAGGCCGCGC
This sequence comes from Myxococcales bacterium, assembly GCA_003139415.1. GTDB lineage: Bacteria > Myxococcota_A > Polyangia > Polyangiales > Polyangiaceae > Palsa-1150. The sequence goes on from PLIR01000474.1 coordinate 2,212, forward strand.
GTGAAGAGATGGGCGCAGACCTCCGCGTGTTCGTGGAGTCGAGGGGCGTCGCGAGGGAGGACGCGGATGCCATCGCCGCCGCGCCGGCGCGGCTCGCGGTGTACCGAAGCCTCGTGCAGAACGGGATCAGGACGATCGTCGGCCGGGTGCTCCCCCGGACCCGGGCGCGCCTGAACGCCGCCTGCGGTGGACGCTTCGACGCCGACCTGGCGCGGTTCCTCGACCTGGTCGGCCCTCGAACGCACTACCTTCGCGACGTGCCGCACGAGCTGACGGCATGGGCGATCCCGCAATGGCGCGCGGACCCGACCGTGCCCGCGTATCTCCCGGACCTCGCGGTCTACGAGGGGACGCCCTTTGCCGTAGCATCGGCGCCGGACGACGCGCCCTTCACGCCCGCCGGCGTCGCGCTCGATCGCCCCCTGCACTTGTCGAGCTCCATCCGCCTCCTGCACCTCTCATGGCGCGTCGACGAGCTGCCCGAGGACGTCGACGCGAACGGCGCGCCAGCGGCAGGCCCCGCGCACCTGCTGGCTTACCGGCAGGCCGATCACGGGGTCCACTGGCTCGAGCTCACCCCACTCGCGGCTTCGATCGCGGACGGCCTCGTCACCGGCCGGAACCTGGGCGACGCCGTGGAGGCCGCGTGCCGCGACCACGGCACGATCCCCTCCGCCGTGACCTCCGACGTTGCGCGACTCCTCGCAGACCTCGCGGATCGCGAGATCCTGCTCGGCGCCCGCTAACTTCGGGTTGGATCTTTGGGCGCGCTGCGGTCGAGGATCGCGCGGACGCGGGCCGCCTCGTCGAGGAGCACGTCGAGGGCGGGGACGTTCTGGTCGCGCTCCAGCAGCACCGGAACCGGACCGGTACGCTCGAGCACGCGGCCCAGCAGAGCGAGGACGGGATCGTCGACGGGCGCGCCGTGCGTATCGATCACCATGGCGCCGGGAGATCTCGGAGGCCGCGCCTCGCCGAGCCCCGTCGGTTCGACCGCGAACCATTCGTGCCCGGCCACGTGGATCTGAACGACGCGCTCGAGCGGCGCCTCGCGCATCCAGGCGTCGACGTCGAACCCGAAGTTTAGCGCGTTGACGTAGGCGTTGTTCACGTCGAGGAGCAGCCCGCAGGACGCCGCGTCGCACACGCGCGTCAGGAACGCCGCCTCCGTCATCTCGGCGCGTCCGGGGTGCCAGTAGTAACTGATGTTCTCGATGGCCAACTCGACCCCGACCGCGTCCCGCGCGTGCTCGATCCGCTCGGCGATGGGGCGCACGTTCGCCTCTTTGAACGAGACCGGCAAGAGGTCGTGCAGCTTGCGGCCGCCCACGGACCCGATGCACAGGTGGTCCGAGTGCCACGGCGACTTGAGCGCGCGGACCGTCCGCCCGAGATCGTCCAGGTAATCGCGATCGAGGCCGTCGCTCCCGCCGACCGACATCGTCAAGCCATGGGTGACCAAGGGGTAGCGCTCGGCCAGCCACGCCAGCGCCGCCGGCTGTGCCCCGCCCCGGCTCATGTAGTTCTCCGGGGACACCTCGAGAAAATCGATGGGGAGCCGGCGCAGGGGCCCATCGCCCCGCCCCTGCTCCAGCGCAGCCGTCCGGCGCACCAGCTCGTCGATGAAGTCCCAGCGGAGTCCGAGCCCGACTCCGCGGACGCCCCCGGTCACCAGACCTTCTTGGCGCTTCCCGAGCACGTGCCGGCGCCGCAGCTCGCCTCGCCCGTGGCCTTCGGAGCGGCCGCCTTCTTGGCCGTCGCTTTGGCGGCCGGCGCCTTCGCAGACGCCGAGGACGACGCGGCCGGGGCGGCCGAAGCGG
>PLIR01000417.1 GCA_003139415.1 Myxococcales bacterium
AGTGCAGCGCCGTCGTGATGACACAGGACCGCGCGGTTATGGCGTGCGTTCGAGGTGGTGCTTTCGCAAGTAAGCGCGGACGTGGTGGCGTTCCATGCCGCTGCGGCGGGCCATCTCGCTGACGTTGCCGCCGGCGGCTTCGCCGAGCGACGTGAAGTACGTGCGCTCGAAGTCGAGCATGGCCTTGCGCTTGGCTTCCGCGAACGCCGTCGTCGGCTCGCTGGTCACGTCGACGCCGCCGCCGGCGCGCGTCAGCGCCATCACGTCGTCGATCGCGCCGGGGACGTCCGCGAGCGTCGCCGCCACGGACACGACGTTGACGAGCTCTCGCACGTTGCCCGGCCAATCGTGGGCCGCCATGTTCTGCTCGATCCAGCCCAGGACGGCGGGGGCGTACTCCGACCGCCCGCCGCGCGCGCACACCGTATCGACGAGGAGCGCGATGTCGCCGGGGCGCTCCCGCAACGTGGGCAGCTCGACGCGAACCTGCGCGATGCGAAAGTAGAGGTCCGAGCGGAAGCGGCCCGCGTTCATCTCGGCCGCGATGTCGCGGCGCGTGGCGGCCAGCACGCGCACGTCGATCGGCTCGAACGCCGACCCGCCCACGCGCTTGACCTGCCGCTCCGAGAGGGCCCGAAGGAGCTTGGGCTGCAGGTCGAGCGGCAGCTCTCCCAGCTCGTCGAGAAACAGCGTCCCGCCGTGGGCCTCGGCGAGCGCCCCGTGGCGGCGCTCGGTCGCGCCCGTGAAGGCGCCCCTCTCGTGGCCGAAGAGGATGCTCTCGGCGAGCGTCGGCGGAATGCTGCCGCAATCGACGACGACGAACGGCTTGCCTTTGCGCGGGCTCGCGTCGTGGATGGCCTTGGCCGCGAGCTCCTTGCCCGTGCCGGTCTCGCCGAGGATGAGGACGGAGAGCGGAGTCGGCGCGATGCGCTCCAGGATCCCGAAGAGCCTCCGCATGCGGGGGCTGCGCCCGACGAGCGGGCCAAAGGCGTCGGACCAGCCGACGTCGACCCGGTGCTCGCTCTCGGGCTCCACGAGGATGGTCGCGCGTCCCACCGTGACGGCGGACGGGGTCGTCACGATCGCCTCCCGGATGCGGAGCGGCCCGACGTACGTCCCGTTGGTGCTGCCGAGGTCGCGGACCAGGATCCCGGCGTCCACGGCCCGGAGCTCGCAGTGAACGGCGCTGACCTCCGGGTCGTCTAGGGCGATCGCCGCCCCCGGGTCGCGTCCGACGACCACGGCGTCGACGTCGATGGGGTGCGTCTTTCCGCCCGGGCCCCTGGCGACGCCGCCGCGGACGACCCAGTGAAGCTCCCGTTGCTTCGTGCGCACGGGCAGAGGCTACCTGATAGGATTCGCCGCATGCGAGCGTTCCCCTTGGGGGCCGCGCTGGGGGCTGTCCTGGTCGTATCGGGCATGCTCCCGTACGAAGCGCGCGCCCAAAACAAGCCCCGGCCGGGGGTCGCCGCCGTGCCCTTGCCGGCCGACGCCCTCAAGCGGCTCAAGAGCGACGATCTGGCGAAGGTCCAGGGGGCCCTCGACGACGTGCGCATGTCCGGAAAGGACGGCGCCCCGGTGGCCAAGGCGATCGTCGATCGGCTGAACCGAGGGCTTCCCCCGGCGCTCACGCTGGCCGCCATCGAGACGCTCGGCGACACGCAGGCGCCGGCCGCGAACGAAGCGCTCGCTTGGTACGCGCGCCATCGCGATGTCGGGTTCCGGCGCGCCGCCATCGGGGCGCTCGGCAAGTTGCAGGGCGCCGTCCCAGCGAGGGCCCTGCGCAACGCCCTGTCGGACCCGGACGACGGCGTTCGCGGGCTGGCGGACACCGAGATCGGGGGCCTCGATGGCAACACGCAGGTCAAAGAGACGGTCGCCGACCTCTTCGTGGCCCTCGATCACAAGGTCGAGGAGGCGGCGGTCTCCATCGGGCAGATCTGCGACCCGGCCGACTGCAAGCGGCTCGCCGGCAAGCTCGGCATCGTGCCGTTCGACGTCATGGCGGGCGCGCTCGATCAGGTCCTGCTCCGGAATCCCAAGGACATCGACGAGGCGACGAAGGTGGACATCGTGGATCGGGTGCGCGAGCTCGGCACCGCCGACGTCCACCAGTTCTTGGTGGACCTTCAGTCGAAGTGGCCGCCGCGCGGGTCGCAGCGCGTGAAGGCCACGATCGAGCAGGCCGTCAACGCCACGAGCGGGTCGCCAGGGCAGCGGTCACCGGGAGCGCCGCAATGAGCGCGGCGCAGCAGAGGTCGCGGCGCGGCGTGCGGCGGGCGTGTCTCGCGGCGGCCACGGCGCTCGCTGTCGCATGCGGCGGCGGTCAGACACGCCTCAACCTGTTCTCGACGGACTGGACCGACGACTCGGGCGCGTCGATCGCGCGCATCTACGAGCGCGTCGGTCGCACCCCAGCTCCTCCCGCGGCCGATGTCGCGATCGGGGTCGCCGGCAACGCCGGGAAGATCGTCGGAATGCGCCTGTCGGACGGCGCCTCCGGATCGGCAAAGTGGACGTTTGCTCATGCCCTCGACAGCCGACCCGTCATCGCGGGCAGCGTCGTCGTCGGGTCCGGTGGCGGCGAGGTCTTCGCGCTCGACGCGGCGACGGGCAAGGTCATCTGGCGCCGCCCGACCGGTGGCCTGCCGCTGCTCGGCGCGGGCGACGACGGCACGATGACGGTATTGGCCTTCCGCAGCGCGGGGGGCGTCGGCAGCACGCTGCTCGCCGTCTTGCACGACGGGCAGATCGTCCGCCAGATCGAGACGGCGAAGGCCCTCGGCACGCCGGCCGTCCTTGGTCACCTCGCGTTCGTGCCGTGGGCCGGACAGTACGTGTCGGTGATCGACCCGGCGAACGGCGATGAGGCGGCGCGCGTCACGCTCCGCCAGGAGACGAGCCGCGCGTGGACGCAGAGCGGGGCCCTCTGGTTCGGCGAGAACGGCTTCATCCGGTTCGACGAGCGGATCCGCGACGCGTCGAAGGGCAAAGCGTCGACGGTGACCGTCCCGACGCGCGAGCTGCCCGGGATGCCGCGCGTGTCGGCGCCGGGGGACGAGCCGATGCCCGCCGCGGCCAACGCGCTCGATAAGACGCGCGAATACGCCAAGCCGATGGCGACGGACGCGGGCGCGGCGCTCGAGGACGGGCGCTGGTACGGCACGTACTTCCGCATCGCGATGGGCTTCGACGCGACGAGCGAGAAGCTGGCGTGGGTGCACATGCAGGACGGCGACATCCTCGGCGGCGCGGCGGCGGGCGGAGGCCTGGTGCTCTGCGATGAGCGGGGCCGAATCGTGGCGCTCGACGCCAAGACCGGGTCGGTCGTCTCGACGCTCGACCTGGGCGAGCCGCTGGAGAGCTGCGCGGTGAACGTCGACGCGTTCCGGGTGACCGGGCCGGCCGCGCCGGCCAAGCCCCTGGTGATGCAGCTGGCGGATGCGGTCCGGGCCGAGGAGCCACAGCTCGTCATCGCGCAGAAGCTCCTTCTTCGAGAGCTCGCGGCGTCCGAGGACGAAGTGGCGACGTCCGCGCTCGTCGACGCGGCGAGCGATCCGAGGACGAGCCCCGATCTTCTTCCCGCGGCCCGCGACGCGCTGGCCAACCGGCGAAACGGGGCGGCGGCGATGGAGGCGGCCCTCGGCCGGCACTACGATTACCTGAAAGACGTGCTCCGCTCCCCGCCGGTGGGCCCGATCGCGGACGCCCTCGGAGCGATGAGAGACAAGGCCGCGGCGCCGCTCCTCATCGCGCACCTGTTCGACCCGGCCGACACCGACGACGACGTGAAGCGCGCGGCCGCCGCGGTGGCCATCGTGTGCGAGGCGGACGTCGCACCCGCGCTGCGGCAGTTCTTCGGCATGTACCGGGCGACCGCGGCGAACGACGACATCGCAGCCGCCGTCGTCAGCATCGCGCAAGGGCTGGTGAGCGTCGACGACAAGCTGGGCGTGGCCCAGATCGAAGCCGCCCAGGCCGACGAGACGACGGTGCCGTACGCGCGGGAGCGGCTGGGGGCGATCCTCGCGTCGCGGCCCACGCCGCCCCCTGAGGAAGAGCCGAAGAAGAAGTAGGCGCGGGCGCGGGCGCACACGCGAGCGCGGGCGCACACGCGAGCGCGGGCG
>PLIR01000439.1 GCA_003139415.1 Myxococcales bacterium
TAGGCGCCCCATTTCCACGCAATGACGGCCGTCTGTACCGGATTGTTCGGGACGTAGATGCCCATCGCGCCGCTGCCGATGAAGACCATCGGCCGCAGGTAACCATCGGACATCCCGTTGATGCGGAGCGCTTCGGTGCAGACGCCCACGATCTGCTCGCGGGTGAACTTGGGCTGCAAGAGGCACATCTTGCAGGAATCGAAGAGGCGATCGACGTGCTCGCGAAGCCGGAATACGTACGTGTTCCCGTCGGCGCGCTGGTACGCGCGCATGCCGTCGAACGCGGCCAGTCCGTAGTGCAGCGAGTGCGTCAATACGTGGACGTTGGCGGCGTCCCAGTCGATAAACTCTCCGTCGAGCCAGATTTTCTTAACTTTGTCGACCATGGCGGTCCTTCGCTTCGGGGCCCCTGAGAATGTACCACGGCTTGACGATGGCGCTCGCAGCCGCATCCTTCGGGCCTCTGCAATGCCGGCGGCCGATCGGGTGACGAAAAACCTCCGCGCGCTCCGCGTCCTTCACGAGCAGATGGACGGCTGCCGCGCATGCCCGAAGATGATCGGTCCGGTCGTGCACGGCCCGGCCGTGATGAGCCGTGTCATGCTCGTTGGCCAGGCCCCTGGGCCGCGCGAAGGCTCGTTCGGGCGGCCCTTCGCCTGGACGGCGGGTCGCACTATGTTCGGCTGGTTCGAGCGCACCCTGGGCATCGACGAGGAGACATTTCGGGCCCGCGTCTACATGGCCGCGGTCGCGCGGTGCTTCCCTGGCAAGGCGCCCGGCGGTGGCGACAGGAGGCCCGACGCCGAAGAGTCCGCGCGCTGCGAGGCATGGCTCAAGCGAGAGTCGGCGATCCTCGAACCCGAGCTGGTCATCGCGGTCGGCACGCTCGCGATCGAGCGCGTGCTGGGCGAGAAGTCGCCGCTCGCGGCCATCGTGGGATCGACGCGGCGGTGCGTCTGGCACGGCCGGGAGGTCGATGTCGTCGCTCTGCCGCACCCGAGCGGCGCTTCGCCGTGGCACCGCATCGAGCCCGGGCGAACGCTCCTCGACCACGCGCTAGCCCGGCTCGCGGCCCATCCGGCGATGGCGGAGGTTACGCGGAGAGGGGCCTCGCGGCCCTCGCCGCGCTAAACTCTGGCGAAGGGTCCGTCGATGAATCCCTTTGCCCTTCGCTTGCTCGGCTCCGCGGCCTCCACCGTCGACCGAGCCTTCGTCGCCGCGCTCCAGCTTCGCAACCGCGGCGCGCGTGCCCGAGCCGAGGCTCTTGGTCACGACGAACGCATCGCGGCCCTGGCGCGCATCCAAGACGCGTACGGCGCGCCGGCCCTCATCGAGGATCGGCAGGCGTTCTTCCCGGCGCCCGCGGCGGTCAGCCCGCGTCTCCGGCGCGTGCGCGCGCTGCCCTGGGGAGGCGAGTGCCTCGAGCTGTGGTGGCCCAGCGCGTTCCGGCCTTTTCACGCCGGCGGTCCCCGCACGTACCGCGCGACGGGCCCGAACGCGACGGCCTACGCACGCCTCTACGGCGGCGCGACACGGCGGCCCGCGGCCATCCTCGTGCACGGGTACATGTCCGGGCACTGGTCGTTCGAAGAGCGTGCCTGGCCGATCCGGTGGATGAACCAGCACGGACTCGACGTCGCGCTCACCGTTCTCCCGTTCCACGGCGTGCGCGCTCGGCCCGGAGGCGGAGCCCCGCCGTTCCCCGGAGGCGATCCGGGTCTCACCAACGAGGGCTTCCGCCAGGTCGTCGCCGACCTTCGCTCGCTCGTCGCGATCTTGCGCGAGCGCGGGGCCCCGAGCGTCGGCGTCATGGGCATGAGCCTCGGCGGATATTCGACCGCGCTCCTCGCCACCCTCGAGCCCGATCTGTCCTTCGCCGTCCCGCTCATCCCGCTCGCGTCCGTCGCCGACTTCGCGCGCGACCAAGGCCGCTTTGGCGTCGGACGGCGCGCAGAGCTCCAGCACGCGGCACTCGAGGCCGCCAACCGGGTCGTGAGTCCGCTGTCGCGACCGCGCCTGCTGCCGAAAGAGCGCATGCTGATCGTCGGTGCCGAAGCCGATCGCGTCACGCCGATCGCGCACGCCGAGCGGCTCGCGAGTCACTTCGACGTGCCGCTCTTGCGAGTCGTCGGTGGCCACCTCGTCCAGACGTGGCGCGGCGAGGCGTTCCGCGCGATTCGAGAAATGCTCCGTCGCGAAGGCATCCTCCAGCCGATTCGCTGATTGGGCGCTCCGTGGCAGACGGTTGCCCGGATTGTTGCGAGTTCGCAAACACCGTCGCTTCGGCGGCACGGAATCGCCGGCAAGTCGCTTTTTGTGTGTCGTCACTGTTTCGGATTGCCGCTGATTCGCGATGAGTCGGACCGAGACCCCTGAAAGGTGGGCCCGGTTCGCACTGCACAAACGTCAGATGTTGCCGTTCTGGTGAGGTACGCGTCTCATAGGTCGTGTGTTGAAAACTTGTGTAGAGCTCGCGAGCCTCGCGCCCACCAAGGATTCGACAAGGACGGGGTCGCAAACGAGTCGGCGCCCCACCACCTCTCCCTCGAGCTTTGGCAAGGACCCGGAGTACGGCGAGGATCGGGTCGCGACCCACCTCGGTCTGCGGCGCGCGCTCTCGGTGGGCTGCGCGATGTGGGCTGCCTTCTTCGTCATCGATCTGGCCGCCGTGCGGTTCATGCACGCGGGCGCGCTTCCCTATTTCGCGCTCGTCCGCGTCGTAGTCCTCGCGATGACGCTGCTCGTGCTCCTTCGCATGTACCGGAGCGTCGTTCCCTCGCAGACGGCGCTCCGGGTGTCCGACGTGCTCGCGTATACGGCCGCGGCCGTCGGGATGGCCTTGCTGTGCGTCGAGTTCCGCGGCCTTGCGAGCCCATACGTTCCCGGGCTCTGCCTCGTGCTCCTCGGCCGCACGGTGACGTCGCAGGATCCGTGGAAGCGCGGGCTCGTGATGAGCGGGATCCCCGTGGTCTCGTTCTTCGGCGTGCTCTTGGCCTCGGGCATCGTCTCGCCCCGCATCGCGGCCCAGATTCACGACCCAGCGGCGCTCACGACGCTTCTCATCAATTCGGCGTATGTGCTCTGCACGTACACGTTCCTGGTCGTCGGTGGCCACATCGTATGGTCGCTTCGCAGGCAGGTCTTCGAGGCGCGCAACCTCGGCCGCTATCGACTGAAGCGCCGCCTGGCCTCCGGTGGCATGGGCGACATCTGGGTCGCGTATCACCCCGGCTTGAAGCGCGACGTAGCCGTGAAGATCCTGCGGCCCGACGCCCTGGAGCGGTCGTCCAGCGCGCTCGCCCGCTTCGAGCGGGAGGTCCGCGCGACGACGGAGCTGATGCATCCGAACACCGTTCGCGTCTTCGACTACGGCACGACCGAAGACGGCCTCTGGTACTACGTGATGGAGCTGCTCGAGGGCGAGACCCTCGCCGAGCACGTCTCGAGGCTCGGCCCGCTCGCCCCGGCGCGCGCGATCCACATCGTCGGCCAAGCGGCGCGCGCGCTCGGAGAGGCGCACGAGCAAGGGATCGTGCACCGCGACGTGAAGCCGGAGAACCTGTTTCTGACGTCGCTCGGCGGCGAGCACGACTTCGTGAAGGTGCTCGACTTCGGCATCNNGTCTACGGCCTGGGCACCGTCCTCTACTTTCTGCTCTGCGGGAAGCCGCCGTTCGACGCGGAGAGCGCCGGCGCGGTCATGTTCGCACACGTCCACGAGCGGCCGGTCGTCCCCTCTCGCGTCCTCGGACGACAGCTCCCGACGGATGTCGAGGCCGTGGTGATGCGCGCGCTCGAGAAGGACCCTGCCGACCGCTACGCAACGGCCGCCGAGCTCGCGCTCGCGCTGTCGTCTTGCACCCTCGCGGGCTCGTGGACGTTCGGCGACGCGACCCTGGTCGCCCGCCGCAGCAGCCGCCCACCTCCTTCGGGTGTCGTCGAGGCATTCCCGGCGCTCCGTGCCCCGCGCGTCCCGGCCGAGTGGGCCGATGCGGCGACGACCGACCCCGTGGCGATAACAGGC
>PLIR01000528.1 GCA_003139415.1 Myxococcales bacterium
GCCTTCGGCCCCTGGGACTGACAGAACGAGCCGGCCGCGCACTGTTGTCCTGGACCGCCGCAGAAGTCGCCGAGCGCCTCGGAGACGGCCGCCGCGCAGACGGAGTTGCTCCCGCCCAGGACGGTGGGCGTGCATATGAGGTTCCCGGTGCAGTCGCTATCGGTCGTGCACGGCTGGTCCGAGCCCGCGTTACCCGCGACGACCTTGCTGCAGATGGCGGCGGTGTTCAGCAGCACCTGCGCCGCGATCGAGGGCTGGTTGCCGCTGTAGGTGTCGTTGAGCGCGCCAATGCATGCCGCGCCGTTGGGCTGGCTGTACTGCCGCGTGCCCCCTTGCAGGCTGTCGACAAAGGCCGTGCAGACGTTCGTCTGGTTCGCGGCGCACGTCGTGACGTCGAAGGTGCACTGCCCCGAGCCGACCTGACAGATGGCCTTCGCCCAGTCGGCGCAGAACTCCGTCTCGTTCTGGTCGGGGGGGGACGCCGACGTCAGGTTGCAGGACGAAGCCAAAAGCGAGACGAGTCCGGCGGCAACGCCGAAGAAAAGCCCAGTTCGCATGAACCATTCATACCACGGCGGCGCGCCCCGCGAGCTCGCCGGGAGGGGCGGCTCTCAGTGCGGCTGGTAGCTGCGGAAGAGCGCGCCGAAGAGGCCGCCGAAGACAACGAGGATCGCGACCACCAGGGTGCCGACGATCCGGCGCTTGCGGCGCTTGCCGTCGAGGGCCCCGTTCATCTCGATGGAGACGTCGATCGCGGACAAGTCGATCGGCGCCGCCCGCGGAGCAAGGACCGCCGCCGGGGTTGCGGCGGCGGTGGCGAAGACCTGGGGCTGCGTGTGCAGCTGCGGGCGGGGCGCCGCGGCCGCCGACGTGGCGACGGCGGGTGCCGGTTGCACGACCTGCTGCACGATCGTTTGCGCGGGCCGGCGCTCGACCTCGGCGAGTCGGTGTTCGAGCAGCGAGATGGCGCGGTGGAGCGGCGCGACGGCCTCGTCGAGCGCGGCGCGAATGAGTGCGCGCGTGTCTTCGCGCGGCTCCTGCGGTAGGCGGGCCTGCGACTCCGGAATGGGGCGTGGCCGGACCGGCTCTGCGACGACCGAGGCCTTGGGCTCGGCGGCAAGTGCGGCCTCGAGGACGGCCGGGGGCGTGGGCGGCGTCCGCACTTCTTCGGTGCGCGGGACAGCGGGCGTCAGCCCGAGGGGCGGCGGAGTTACATCGGGCTTTGACGGCGTGGCGGCGGGCAGGGGAGGCGGCACGACGTCCGGCTTCGACGGTGCGGCGGCCGGCAGGGCGGGCGATACGACGTCGGGCTTCGATGGCGCCATCGGCGGCAGCGGCGCCTGCGGGCCCCCATCGGCCCTTGACGGCGCCATCGGCCGGAGGGGGACTTGCGGGCCCAGGTCGGGCTTCGACGGAGCCATCGGGCGAACGGCGCCCGCCGTCCTCGCGGGCGCGACGGGCGAGGGGTGCGCGGGCTGCAGCGGCGCCTTGGGGGCTACGGGACCGATTGGCTTCGCCGGCTGCGCTGCCTGCGCCGGTCGCGCCACCGCGGGCGCGCCAGGGAGGGGCGCCGTCGGCGGGGCAATGCCGACCATGGTGGACTTGAGCCCCGTCTTTGGAGCCGCAGGTCCCTTTGCCCCTGCATCAGCCATGTACTTCACGGTGCCCTATTCGAGGCCGCAAATCTAGAGCCCCGTGATGTCTTCCAAGACCCAGGCCTGGTCTCCCGCGGCCAGCTCGACCCCACAGTGATCGCATCGCGAAGAGTCGCTCTCGACGAGCGGCGCGCCGCACCCTGGGCAAGCGAGCGCCGTCATCGACGGCTTGGAGACGACCCCTGATCGGCGAGCCAGGCGCAGGAGGCTCTTCACCTTGGTGTGCTCCCGGGAGCCGCGAAGGCGCGCGGACCACGCGACCTCCACGTGAGCATGGTCGAACCCCTGGCCCGTCGGGTCGACGTCGCACGAGACGAGCTCCGCGGCGCCGACGGCCACGTCGATCGCGCCCGTTGCCCACTCGAGGCGCGCGCCGCGGGCGAGAAGCGACGGCGTCGCACACTTTCGCAGCGGCGCCAACTGACCCTGGCGCGCGGCCTGCACCCACTTCCAGAAGACGTACGAGGCCCGGTCCTCCAGCGTCTCGCGGGCCACGCCCGGGTCGCGCACTCGCAAGTGATCGAGGCCCGGCGCCTGTCCCGTCGGCCGCCACTCGATGGTCTGCGTGATCTCGGCGAGGACCCAGTCGTGCTCGCCCGAGCAGACGAGCGCGCCGCAGTAGCGGCACTTGATCGTCTCGCCCTCGGCGAGCGGCGCCCCGCACCGGGGACACGCCCGGCCGACCGCGTAGCCTGCCGGCTTGCTCTGCGCGCCGGTGCATCGGGAGATCGACCAGATCTCCTCGTAAGGCTCGATGGGCGCTCGCTGCAAGGCGGCGCGGATCTGGTCGCCGCTCGCGTTCCAGGGCACCTCGGTGTCGCGCGCCTCGGCCTGGACGAGGACGTGCACGACGTCGAGGGGGTCGGCGTTTTCGGTGCCTTGCACCGACACGGAGATGACGCGCGCGTCGCCCATCACGTTGCGGCGGTTCTCGGCCTGCATGAGCCCGAGCTGCACCTGGAACCGGCTGAAGACCCCGTCGCTGACGAAGGCGCGGGCCGGGCCCATGTCTCCGGCGCACCAGGCACCACGCAGCATGTCGGCCATCTGGCGCACGTGCTCGACGATGCTCTCGACGGTCAGGGCGGGATCGCGCGTGCGAAGTAGGGCGAGGGGATCGCCGTCGATGGCGACGTTTCCATCGCCTGCCGCGCCCGTGCGCTGCCGCCGCTTTTGGCGTGCAGCCGCGAAGAAGATGAAGAAGAGGACGAGAAGAACCAGGAAGAAAAAGAAGGCGCCGCCCCCGGAGCTTCCCCCGCCTCCGCCCACAGGACCGACCGGCGCTCCGAACCCGCCTCCGCCCGAGTGAAAGCCTCCGCCTCCGCCTCCACCACCTCCACCGCCGTAGCTGCCCCCTCCGCCCGGGCGGGCGACGGCGAGCGGCAGCCGCAGGATCGTGGCGGTCACTGCCGCGCTCGCGCTCGCGATCGTGCGGCGCACGAGCGCTCGCGTAGGCTCCCGCATTTCACCCCGCATGATGCGATAACTCGGGGCTACGCGAAAGGCGCTATTGTCGCGGGCCTCATGTCCCGTGTGACCGCCGAACATCGTCGGCTCGAACAAGCGCGCGAGGGGACCGAGGACGGAGGCGTCAAGAAGTGGCGACGCTGGGGGACCTACCTGCCCGAGCGGCAATGGGGCACCGTGCGCGAGGACTAC
>PLIR01000542.1 GCA_003139415.1 Myxococcales bacterium
AGGAACGCCAGAAGAGTCGACGAGGGGCGACGCCCCCTCCGATCGCCTGCTCTCTTCCTGGCGTCTCCTGGCGCCCTGGCGGTTTTGCATCTCGCTCACGACGGGCAGGTGGAGAGGGCCATGATGGCGGCGAGATGGGCCTTGACCACCCCGAACTCGGCCACGACGAGGCTCTGCTCGGCCTGACGGTGCGCCTCGGAGGCCGTCACCAGGTCGACGCTGGTGCCCTGCCCGCGCACCCAGAGCTTCTGCGTGAGCGCGTCGTTCTGCGCGGCCAGGTCGCGCTGCTCGAGGGCGACGCGGTACGACGCCTCGGCCACCTCGATCCCGCGCTGCGCCTGCTCCACCTGGATGATCGCCTGGTAGCGCAAGGTCTGCAGCGACTGGTCGGCAATGTCCGTCTGGGCCTGCTCGCTCTTGATCGTTCCGTAGCGGGTCCCGCCGTCGAAGATCGGGAACGAGACGGCGGCGCCGATGCTCCACGTCGGGTTCGGGTACCCGTTGTTCACGGCCGTCGTGGCGGAGAGCGTCGACTGACCCGTGATGACGGGGATGAACGAGTACCACGTGTTTTGCAGGTTGCGCTTGGCCACCTCGAGGTTCTTGCGCGCCGCCGCGACGTCCGGCCTGGCCTCGATGCTGTCGATCACGCGGCACGACCGGAGCGCTTCCTGCGCGAGGCCGTCCACTTTGAGCTCCGGCGCCACGCCCGTCTCCTCCGGGAGGCTCAACGCCAGACCGAGCGCCTCGCGCGCCTGGCGCAGGGCTTCGTCGCCGTTGACGAGCGTGACGCGCGCGTTGGCGGCGTTCTGCTGCGCGCGGACGACGTCGAGCGACATGGCGGCGCCGAGGGCCTCCTTACGCCGGGTGAGCGCGAGCTGCTCGAGGGCGACCCGAAGGCCCACGCGGTTGATCTCGGCGCTGCGCTCGGCCGTCACGACCGAGACGATCTGGTTGGCGAGGCCGAACTCCAGGGTGCGTCGGGTGTCGTCCACCGAGAGGCGGCTCGCGTCCTCCATCATCTTGTTGATGAAGATCTGGTCGAACTCCTGCACGTTGATGATGTCCTGCGAGAGGGTCATCGACATCGAAGCGGTGTTTGGAATGGGCAGGATGGTGGAGATCGGCTCGCCGGGGACGTTCTCGAAGGCGGTCCGCGTGAGAAGCTGGTGGGTGTAGGTCCCGTTGACGCAGCCGGGCGGCGCCGAGCTGCCGCCCGCGCACCCTCCGAACGCCGGCAGGTACTGGGCGAAGGCCACGATCGTCTGCCCCTGCGCTTGCAGCACCTGGTCGACGGCGCTCTTGAGGTTGGTCGATCGCGACTGCAGGAGCTGATAGGCGTCCGCCCATGACGCCAGCACGCGCTTGGGCGGCGGCACCGGTGCGAGCATCGGGTCCTCCACGGGAGGCAGGGCGGGAAGCTCGGCCAGGTTCGGAAGGACTGAGGGGCGCGCGGGCGCGGGCGCGGGCGCGGGCGTGAGCGCGGGCGCGGGCGTGAGCGCGGGTGCCGCTTGCGGCTGTGCATACCCTACCGCGGGCCATCCCATGAGGCAGCAAACCGCAAAGAAGCCTTTTCGCATGATGAGCCTTCTTGCCATGCCGCGACACCCAGGCGCCACGGACTCCCGACGAGCCGCTGTCAGGCCATGACTCGCAGCTTGCGCGGGTCCGCGCGTCGCGTCGCGCCTATCGGACGGGCGGGCGGAGCGGGGGGTGGGCGCCACACGGCGAAGTCGTCGTCGAGGGGGCCGGGGAGCGTCGGCTGGGCGGTGCGCTCGAGGAGCTGGAACTCGTGGTCGGCGACGAGCTGGGCGGCCGTAGCGGCGGACACGCCAGCGCCCTGCAGCAGGCGCGCGTTGCGCAGGAGGGCCCAGTGCTGCGGATCGCGCCGCGCCGCCTCATCGAAGTGCGACTTCATCGCGGCGAAGTCCCCTCGCCTCGCCGCGATGCACGCCTGGTAGTTGAGCGCGAGGCCCGGCGCGGGATAGCCGAGGTCGAGCGCGCGGCGGGCGTGCTCCTCGGCCTCGTCGAGACGGCCGTCGCGATAGAGCGCCCCGGCGAGGTCCATGTGCGCCGCGTGATGGGGACCGAGGCGCTCGAGGATGGCGCGGCACTCGTCGCCCCCTTCGCGATACGACTCGCGCAGGCCCTTGTTGCGCCGAAACCAGTCGCGAAAGAACGCCGTGTCCTCGTCCGAAGCGTCGAACGTCGTCTTGAGCTCCTGGAAGTCGCGCTCGAAGTAGAACTCCGCGTCGACCCAGCCGGCCTTCTTCGCCTCGTCGTAGTCGCGCGTCCCCGGGTACACCGACAGGCACGCGAAGATGTACTGGTGCGGCTTGGCCCGCTCGAGAAAGCGCAGCGTCTCGTCGAACGTCTCGCGCGTCTCACCGCGGTTGCCGACCATCATGTAGTAGCGCAGCTTGATGCCGTATTTTTTGGCGAGCGCGCTCGACTCGATGATTTCGTCGGGAGTGATCTTCTTGTCGATGGCGTCGAGGATCTTCTGCGATCCCGACTCGACGCCGAGGCTCAGCCGCTCGCAGCCGGCCAGGCGCATCTCGCGCAGGAGCTCGTCGCCGAGGACGTCGACGCGCGTGTCGCAGCTCCAGAGAAAGCCGATGCCCCGCGCGCGGATGCCGCGGCAAAGCTCGATGACGCGCTTGCGGTTGGTCGTGAAGGTGTCGTCCTTGATCTGGATCATCTTGACCGGGGCGCGCGCAACGGCCTTCTCGAGGGCATCGAGGACGTACGGAACGGACTGGGCGCGGTAGCTGCGGCCCCAGCTCGCCTCGGCCCCGCAGAAGGTGCACCGCCACGGGCAGCCGCGCGAAGTCATCACGATGTGGGTGTCGAAGTAGTCGTGCGGCGAGGCGACGGTGTCGAGGTCTTCGATGGCTGGCCGGTCTTCGAGGATCTCGACGCGCCCCTCGACGCGGTGTGCCGTCCCTGCGATGCCCGTCGTGGGCGCCCCCCGCTGCAGGCAGTCGACGACCTCGAGGAACGACGTCTCGCTCTCGCCGACGCACACGGTGTCGATCTCGGCATGGTGCTCGAGCATCTCGCGGGCAAGCGGCGTCGCGTGCGGGCCGCCGACGACGACGTGCGCCGACGGGCGAAGGCGCTTGACCTCGCGTGCAACGAGAGCGACCCCGCGCCGGTTCGCCGTCCAGCACGACAGCCCGTAGAGGTCCGCGGCGAGCGCGGCGAGAATCTGCTGCACCCGGGTCCATGAAAACCCCGAGAGGTTCATCACCTTGACCTGATGACCGGCGCGGAGCGCCTGCGCCCCGAGCGTGAAGAGGCCGTACGGAGTCTGGAAGAAATCGCCGTCGAGGTCCCCTTCCACGTACTCGGACGGAGGTCCATCGGCGGAAGGCTCCGGCTCGCCCGCCCCGCGGATCTTCCAGGGCGGGGGGTACAGGAGGGCGATCTTCATCGGGTCGGGTCCCTCAGCGACCCTCGGATTGTAGCGCCACGCGGTGCCGCCAGGCGAAGGCGATGATTGCCGCGCCCCCCGTCAGGCACCCGATGTTGATGAACAGCTCGACCGCGAGGTTCGCGGCGCCCGTCGACGCGCGATAGATCCCGTTCTCGAGATCGAAGAGAATATCCATCCCGGCGAGGTACACGGACGCGCTGCCGGCGAGCAGCATCCAGAGCACCGCCGCGGGCTTGCGCCCGGCGAGGGCGATCGCCGCGAGGGCGCCCGTGACGACCATCCAGCCGTCGGCCAGCGGGAACGCGTTCTCGAACGTGTAGTATGCGGGCGTGTCGGCCGTCGCGAGCCAGCTCCGGTCGACGAAGAACCAGATGACCCAGTAGGCCACGGTCGCCAGCGAGCCGAACCAGAGAAGGCCAATCATCAGCCGCCGGCCAAGGGCGCTGGGCCCCGCGGCCGCGGCGGGGGCTACGGCGGATAAAGCTTGTGAGGTGGAAGAGACGCTCACGGACGCCCGCTGCTATCATACGAGGATCGAAGCGGCGAGCCTACGCCGCCGTCACGCAAGGCAAAGGGGCAAAAGCACGTGAACGATGCCATCGGGAAGCTTCGATTGCTGGAGCTCGAGCCGCTCAAGCTCGCGGCCATGGATGCGCTGCAGAGGGCATGGAGCTTCATGCCGCCGCTCCACGTGCAGACGAAGGCCACCTCGGGCGAGGGGTCCCTCGAGCACGGCTTCGAGCGGCGGGTCGACCTGCAACGCGCCATCGATTGCCTGGGCATCGACGACACCGAGCTGCGCCAGCTCTGCGACGACTTCCAGCGCGCCTGCGAGGCGGCCGGCAAGACGTGGTTTCAGGCCCGCAAGGCCGTCGAGGCGCAAGGCGCCGAGGCCCCGCTCCCGGCGGTGAAGTCGACGTATGCGCAGCCGCCTTTCGAGGGCGACAAGGCCGTGAAGCACATCCGGGACCTCTACGTGAAGCTGTCGCAGACGATCGAGAAGCTGTTGAGGTAAGGCCGGGTCAAAGCCCGCCCTCGATCGCCCCCGCCAGCACGTCGAAATCCGCCCCGCCAATCACCAGCGGCGGCATCAGGTACACGAGGTCCGCGCGGGCGAGGCGGATCGGCCGGATGAACGCGCCGCGCGACGCGAAGACGTCCGACGACGGCGCGCTCCCCGGCTCCATCTCGACGACGCCCATCGCGCCCTTCACGCGGACATCGACGACGCGGGGCCGGGACCGAAGCGGCGCGAGGCGCTCTCGGAGCACGGCTTCGAGGCGCGCCACGCGCGCGGCGCAGTCGCCTGCCTCGAACAGATCGAGGCTCGCGTGGGCCGCCGCGCAAGCCAGGGCGTTGGCCATGTAGGTCGGGCCGTGCTGCAAGGCTTTGGTCGACTCGGGCCCGAGGAACGCGGCGAACACGGCCTCGCTCGCGACCGCGGCGGCCAGCGGCAAGGTGCCGCCCGTCAGAGCCTTGCCGAGGACGACGATGTCCGGGACGACCTGCGCCTCCTCGAGCGCGAAGCGCCGGCCGCTCCGGAAGAAGCCCGTCGCGATCTCGTCGAACACCAGCAAGGCGCCGCGGGCGTCGCAGGCGCGCCGGATGCGACGCAGGGCCTCTCCCTCGTGCACGCGCATCCCCCCGGCGCACTGCAGGAGCGGTTCGACGATGACGCAGGCAACGTCCCCGGCGACCGTGGCGAACCGCTCCTCGAAGGCATGGTCGCCAGGCGCGGGCAGCGGCATATGAACGACGCGAAGGCCGGACCCCGCGAACGCCGCGTGCATTCCGTCCGTCGGGTCGCAGAGCGACATCGTGGCGAAGGTGTCGCCGTGGTACGCGCCGTCGAACGCGACGACCGTCCGCCGCGGGCGGCCGGAGTTGTGAAACGACTGCAGGGCCATCTTGAGCGCGACCTCGACGGCCACCGACCCGCTCTCGGTGAAGAACACACGCGAGAGCGATCCCGCCCCTTCCCCGCCCGCGACCCGGGAAGCATCGGCAAGGAGCGCTGCGAGGCGAGCCGCGAGCGAATAGGCGGCTTCGTGCGCGAGGCCGCCGAACGCGACGTGGGGCATGGCGTCGAGCTGCGCCCCGACGCGCGCCCGGATGTGCGGGTGGCCGTAGCCGTGCGCTGCGGTCCACCACGACGCGGTCCCGTCGACGAGCTCTCGTCCGTCGGCCAGCGTGAGACGGCAGCCCTCGGCCCGGGTGACGGCCAGCGGCGGCGGCGCCGTCCGGTGCTGACAGTACGGGCGCCAGACGTGCGCGGCGCCCTGCTCCAGCCAAGCCACGCGGGACATCTACTCGGCTTTGCGGACGCCCGTCACGAAGTAGGAGGTGTCGCCGAAGCAGCTCGACGGGATGCCCCGGTGTTCCTCGTAGTCGACCACGACGCGGTGCCCGGAGAGATCGTCGATCTGCTTGACGACCTGGTCGTCTCGAACCGTGAAGTAGAACATCTCGGCCTGCTGTCCGGCCATGTTGACCATCGCGAGGTCGCCCTCGTTGGTCTTGCAGAGCCAGCCGCGCTTGGAGAGCTTCTGCACGAAGCCGACACGCTCACCTTTCGAGTAGCTGAAGCTCAACGTAGCGAACGTGTAGAGCGCGCCGCCGACGATGGCGAAGAGGACGCCGCCCACCGCGATACGCAGCGTCCACTTCTTGGCCTTGGCCCCGGCAGTGGCAATGTCCATGCTCGGCGCCCACTGTGGCGGAGCTAGGCCCTTGACGTCAATGTCCGCGTCCGCGCGTGGACGAGGTGCCGCGCCACGGCTGCGCCGCGCCGCCCCGCGTCGACGGGGCGTCTTCGGTGGCTAGACTTTGTAGGGTTCCCCATGAAGCTTTTGCGCCTCTACGGCCGCGTACTCCGCCGGCTCGGCCCGGAGAGGCCGCTCGGAATGATGCTCGCCGGCGCGAACGTCCTCCTCGCGGTCGCGGCCTTCGTGCAGCCCATCCTCTTCGGCCGCATCGTCGACGCCCTCTACGCGTCGGGGACGGCGAGCGGGCCCGTGGTGCGCCTCGTCGCTGCGTGGGCCATGTTCGGGCTCTTCACGATCGGGGCCGGCGTCTTCGTCGCGTTGCACGCCGACCGCATGGCGCACCGCCGCCGGCTCGCGATCATGGCGGAGTACTTCGAGCACGCGCTGCGGCTGCCCGCCGCGTTTCACTCCGAGACGCACTCGGGCCGCGTGCTCAAGGTGATGCTGGAGGGCGCGCAGGGCATGTGGAACCTCTGGCTGTCGTTCTTCCGGACGCACTGCGCCAGCATCGTCACGGTCTTCGTCCTCTTGCCCCTGACGCTGTTTCTGAACGTGCGCATGGGATTGCTCCTCGTCGGGCTCGTCGCGACGTTCGGGGTGCTGACGGCGTTCGTCATCCGCAAAACCGACGCGCTGCAAGATCGCGTCGAGCGCTACCACTCGGACCTCGCGGAGCAAGCCGCCGACGCGCTCGGCAACCTGCCCGTCGTGCAGAGCTTCACCCGCGTCGAGGAAGAGGTCGACGGTCTGCGCGGCACCATCGCGCGCCTCCTCGCCGCGCAGATCCCGGTGCTGTCGTGGTGGGCCGCGGTCGCGGTGTCGACGCGGACGGCCTCGACGCTGACCGTTCTGGCGGTACTGCTACTCGGGGCTTACCTGCGGCTGCACGGGCAAGTCACCGTGGGCGACATCGTCACCTTCACCACCTTCGCGACGCTGCTCATCCGGGGCCTCGACGAGGTCGTCGGCTTCTCGAACGCCCTCTTCGCGCTGGCGCCCAAGATCGCGCAGTTCTTCGCGCTGGAAGACACCGTCCCCACCATCCGCGACGCCCCCGGCGCGCGCGATCCGGGGCGCCTGCAGGGCGGCGTGCGCTTCGAGTGCGTCTCGTTCTCGTACGACGGCGTGCGGCCAGCCGTCCAGGATCTCTCCTTCGACGTCCGGCCGGGCGAGGTCGTGGCGCTCGTCGGGGCGACGGGGTCGGGCAAGTCGACGACAATGAACCTCCTGCACCGCGCATTCGACCCCCAGTCGGGCCGCGTGCTGGTGGACGGAATCGATGTGCGCGACGTGACGCTCTCCGCGCTCCGGCGCAACGTCGGCGTCGTGTTCCAGGAGCCGATGCTCTTCTCGCGCACGATCCGTGACAACGTCCTCGTGGGCCGCCCCGACGCGACGGAGGCCGACGTCACGACGGCCATCGCGCGGGCGCAGGCGACGGACATCATGATGCGGCATGTCGACGGTCTGCAGGCCGCCGTGGGCGAGCGCGGGCGCAGCCTGTCGGGGGGCGAGCGCCAGCGCCTCGCCATCGCGCGCGCCCTGCTGAAGGATCCTCCCATCCTCATCCTCGACGAGGCCACGTCGTCGCTCGACGCGTCGACCGAGACG
>PLIR01000120.1 GCA_003139415.1 Myxococcales bacterium
GACGCAGCCGCAGCAGGTGTTGATGGCGGGGTCGACGTCGATCGCGATCCCGTAGGCGTGGTTGGTGACTTCGCCGCCCCGGTACGTGTTCTTGTAGCGGATGCCGGCGAGCGCGTGCGCCGTGTACGGATGGTCCGCGCAGGCGGTGCGGATCTCTTGCTCCACGCACGCGAGTGCCGGGACGACTTTGCGGTGCATCTTGACGGATAGCCCCATGAACGTCGTCGTGACCACGTTTGCGCCCGGTGGCTTGGCGTCCGGGCCCGCGTGGCCGAAGCCTTTGAAGTAGCCATAGGTATCCGTGCGGTACTGGATCGCGCGCGCGTTGCCGGAGGGGCCCTCCTTCAAGAAGTGACCGCGGACGAGGAAGTCCTGTGGTGCCTGTTCATTGCATGCGGACGAGCTGCCGCCCGCGTCCGGTGCTTGGGCGCTCGCGAGAGTCGGGGCTGGCAGGGAGGCTTCTGGGGCGGAGGCTTCCGGCGGGGCGGCGGCCTCGAGAGGCCCGGAGGCATCGGTGCCGAGACGAGGTGCCTCGACGGGGGGCATGTTAGCCGCCGCGACTTGGGGCGAATTGGTCGTCGTGGGCGTTGTGGGTGCAGGCGCCGAGCCCGCACAGGCAGCCCCCACGATCAAGGAAGCTACGGCCGTCGCAAGCGTTCTCATGGAACGAGGCACCCTAATACCCGATCGCGATCGAGCTCGCTGCGCGGCCATCGCTTCTGCACGTGAGCCCGCTGTTTGGCGCAGCTTTCGCACCTTGAGCCCACACAGGGCCTATGACCATGACCAGCCAATACCGCGCTCACGATGCCCTCTACCGCCTGCGGGGCGTCCCCCTCCCCGGTGACGTCATCGCCGGAAAGTACCTTGTCGAGTCGCCGTGCCGCCGGGGCGGGGTGGCTCTCGAAGTCACGGCGGTCCCCGCCCATATGGCGCCGCCGGCCACTTCTCGCGTCGACATCCGCCTGCTCCCACCCGAATGGTGCGGCGACCCGGCGATCGTCGAGCGGTTCCTTTGCGAGGGGCAGGCCGCGGCCCCGCTGACGAGCGAGCACGTGGTGCGCGTCTTCGACGTGGGCACCATGGAGGGGGGCGCCCCGTACTTCGTGCTCGAGCACCTCGATGGCCCGTCCCTCGACGAGCTGGTCTCGGCGTGGGGCTCCGTCCCAGTGCCGACCGCGATCGACTGGGTGCTCCAGGCCGCCGAGGCGATCGCCGAGGCCCACGCGCGCGGGGTCGTGCATCAGCGGCTCAAGCTCTCGAGCTTCATCCTCGCCGACCGGCGCGACGGCACCCGATCGATCAAGGTGCGCGACTTCGGCCTCTCGCGGGTGGTCGATCCGTTCTCGGGGTACGCCGACGCGGGATTCGAGAACGCGGCCTACGCGAACCGGCGACTGTCGCTCGACCCGAACGCGCTCCAGTCGGTCCACTACATCGCGCCCGAGCAGCTCCGCGCGGCGCAGGTCGTCGACGCCCGCGCCGACATTTGGTCACTCGGCGTCATCCTGCACGAGCTCATCGCGGGGCGGCCGCCGTTCGATGGCGAGACGGTGCCCAGCGTGTGCGCCGCGGTCATGGCGGCCGACGCTCCGCACCTCTGCTCGCTCCGGCCCGATGTGCCGGCGGGGGTCGACCGCGCCGTGCGGAGGTGCTTGCAACGGGATCCGGGTCAGCGTTTCCCCAACCTCTCCACCTTGGCCCACGCGCTGGCGGGATGGGGGACATCGCTGGCGAGCGCGTCGTGCCAACGCATCGACGCGCTGCTCGGCGCCGACACCAGCAACGATCCGATTCCGCTCGTCTCGCGGATGTTCTCGAGGCGCGCTCCCACCGTTCGCGTTCCCACCCTTCGGATGAGCGCGCCCGTATCCGGGTCGGAGCCCGAACTGGACAACGTTCGAATGAGGGCACCCGCGTCGGAGCCCGAACTGGGCAACATCGACGCCGTGCTGGATCACCAGACGGCCTACGACGCAAACGACGAGGAGGTGCCGCGCGTGTTCAAGGCTCCCGCCTCGGGCCGCGTCGTGGCCTTGGCGCTCGTGATGCTTGCGGCGCTGGGCGCGGCGGCGTTCGCAGGGCTCTACCAGTCGGTCCACGGCGAGGGCCCGATCGGCCACGCCCCCCCTGCCGTGATCGCGGCGCCGACGACACCGGTGCCCGCCGCTGCGACGTCGACGCCCTGAGTCAGCGCTATGCTGCCGCCCGATGACCACGGCGGCACGTCCAAACAAGTCGGCGACGGCGTACTATCTCATCAAGAGCGAGCCGTTCAAGTATGCCTTCGAGCGCCTCGTCGAGGACGGGAGCACGCGGTGGGACGGCGTTCGAAACTTCGAAGCGCGCAATCACCTCCGCGCCATGAAGAAGGGCGACCTTTGCCTCTATTACCACTCGAACGAGGGCAAGGCCGTCGTCGGCATCGCCCGCGTCGCGCGCGAGGGCTACCCGGATCCGACGTCCGACGGGGACTGGACGGCGGTCGACGTGGAGCCAGTCGAGGCACTGCGGCGCCCGGTCACGCTAGGCGAGATGCGCGCGCATCCGGTGCTGTGCGAGATGATGATGCTGCGGCGGCCGCGCCTGTCCGTCGTGCCGGTCACGCCCGAGGAGTACCGGGCGGTGCTCAGCCTGTCGAAGACGCGCGTGAAGGCCGCGGCGAGCTGACCGCCGCCTTTCACGCGGCCGGTGCGACGGACCGGGCGGCGCGCGGGGCGAGCGCCCGCCGCAAGCGGTCGGCGGCGAGACCCATCATGCGCGCCGACTCGTCGAGGGCTCCGCTCAGGTTGACGAAGCCGTGCATCGAACCCTCGGCGCAAACGTACTCGACGTCTACCCCCGCTTTTCGCATCGCCTCCGCGTAGGCGCCCCCCTCGTCGCGAAGTGGGTCGAACCCCGCGGTGATGACGAGGGCCGGGGGCAGCCCCGACAGGTCCTTGGCGAAGAAGGGGGACACGCGCGGATCGGTGCGGCTCACGCCCGGGATGTAGTTCTCCTCGAACCAATCCATGCTCGCCTTGGTGAGGACGTACCCGTCGGCGAAGTACTGGTGCGACCGTCCAGGGCGCGTGAAGTTGGTGACCGGGTAGAAGAGCAGCTGGAACGCCGGGGTTCGCGGTTCGCCCCGCAGCGCCTGCGCGACGACTGCCGCTAGATTGCCTCCCGCGCTATCGCCCCCGACGGCCACTGCGTCCGCGGCGATACCGAGCGATCCGGCGTGGGCGAGCACCCAGCGCGTCGCCGCGACGGCGTCGTCGGGCCCGGCGGGAAAGGGGTGCTCGGGCGCGAGGCGGTAGTCGACCGAGACGACGACGAGGCCCGCTTTGCTCGCGAGCTCGCGGCACACGAGATCGTGGGAGTCGAGCGACCCGAGCACGAAGCCGCCGCCATGAAAGAACACCAGGCCGGGGCGCATCCCGGCGGCGACGGCGCCCCGCGGCGTATAGACGAGGGCCCGACGCGGTCCCTCGGCGCCCGGGACTGTGGAGGGCGAGACGGCGACGTCATCGACCCGCGAGCCGAGCGTCGGCGCGGAGGCCTCCATCGCCCGACGCGCGCGCGATACACCGCCCGCGTGCAGTTCGGATATGCCCGTGATGCGCATCAGCGTCCGCAAGACTTGCGACTGCAGGTCGAGCTGCAGGCCATCGGGCGACCGAGGCGGCGTGCCGACGAGGAGGCGCAGCAACGGGGCCGGCAGCGACAGGATGGCGAGCGCCGCCGCGCGCTGGAATCGGGAGCTAAGGCTCATGGCAACGATTATGCTCCCGCCGGATGGTGTGGCACGAGGTCTTTCCGGCCGCAGCAAGCGTTGCGCGTGGGGTGGATATTTTCCTCCGCGTCGTCGGGCTGGCGCTGGTCCCGCTGGTTCTCGTGCGGCGCAAGGATCCCTCGTCGACGATCGCCTGGATCCTGGCGCTCATCTTCCTGCCCGCGGCCGGCGCGATCCTGTTTCTGATGTTCGGGCGCGACAGGGTGCGGCTGCCAGCCAAGCGAAAGCGGGAGCTCGACGCTCTCGTGCGGGCGCAGGTCGCGGCAGCGCGGAACGAGCCCCCCTCGTCTCGCAGGGGCCTCTCTACCCTTCCGACCGATAGCCCCCTCGAGCGCGCCCTCTTTCGCGTCGGGCAGAACCTCACCCATCTGCGCGCCACGGCCGGCAACGACGTCGACTTGCTGGTCGAGGGCGGCGCGACGTACGAGGCGATCGGCGCGGCGATCGACGCAGCCCGTCACCACGTCCACGCCCAGTTCTACTTGATCCGCAACGACCAGACGGGGCACTGGTTTCTCGAACGTCTCGTCGCCGCGGCCAAGCGCGGCGTCACGGTGCGTTTGCTCATGGATGGCTTCGGCTGCTTCATGCTGCCCTCGAACTGGACGCGGCCCCTCACCAAGGCCGGCGGGCAGGTTGCTCGGTTCTTTCCGATGAGGAGCGTGCTCCTGCAACCCGTCAACCTACGAAACCACCGCAAGATCGTGGTGGTCGACGGGGCGACGGCCTTCACGGGTGGCTTCAACATCGGCGACGAGTACAGGGGCGGCACCATGCCCGGCGTGGGCGCGTGGAGAGACGTGCATTTGCGCATCCACGGGCCGGCCGCTGCCGAGCTGCAGCGCGTCTTCTTCCAGGACTGGGCCTATTCGGCCGGCCGTGCGATCGATCCGGCCGGTTACTTCCCCGACGACGTGCCGACGCGCGGCAACGCGAGGGTCGCCATCGTCCCGAGCGGACCGGATACGCGGACCGAAGCCATTCATCGCCTGTTCTTCGGCGCGATCGTGGGCGCCACGAGCGAGGTCCTGGTGACGACGCCGTACTTCGTGCCGGACGAGGCCCTGCTGGTCGCCATGGAGTTCGCGGCGATGCGCGGCGTGAAGGTCCGCCTGCTGCTCCCCGCGCACTCAAACCATCAGGTGACGTACCACGCGGGGCGTAGCTTCTACCTGGACCTGCTCCGCGCCGGCGTCGAGATCCTCGAGTTCGAGCCCGGGATCGTGCACGCGAAGACGATGGTGGTCGATTCGGAGGTCTCGCTCGTCGGCAGCGCGAACATGGATCTCCGTAGCTTTCGGCTAAACTTCGAGATCCACGCGCTCGTGCACGACCCGGCGACGGCCGCGCGGCTTCGCGAGACTTTCGCCGCGGACTGCGAGAAGAGCCGGCGCATCGAGTTCGCCGAGTGGGAGGCGCGCGGCTGGTCGCTCCGGATCAAGGAGGGGGCGGCGCGGCTCGTGTCGCCACTCTTGTGACGGAGGCCCGATGGATCGCGCGCTGCGGCTAGGGGTCGATCTCGGCGGAACGAAGACGGAGGCCGTCGTTTTGCGGCTCGAAGGCGACGAGCCCCGCGTCGTCGCGCGCCTCCGGACCCCGACGGAGCGCGACGCCGGGTACGAGCACGTCGTGGCCTCGACGGCGCGCCTCGTGGCGGACGTCGCGCGCGAAGCAGGCCTCGAGGCGCCGCCGCCCATCGGGGTCGGCATGCCCGGCAGCATCACCTGGCGCGCTCCGGACGGATCGCGGTCGGACGTGCCGCTCGTCAAGAACTCGAACACGACCTGCCTCAACGGCCGCCCGTTCCGGCGCGACCTCGGGCGCGCGCTCACCGAGGCGTTCCCGACGACGTTCGGGGCGAGCGTCGGCGCGGGCGAGCTGGCATTCGCCAACGACGCCAACTGCTTCGCTCTCGCCGAGGCGACGTACGGCGCGACGCGCGGCGCTCGGGTGTCGTTCGGCGGCATCCTGGGCACGGGCGTCGGCGGCGGGATCGCGTGGCGAGGGCAAGACGGCGTCCGGACGTGGGACGGCGCCCAAGGCATCGCGGGCGAGTGGGGGCACATCGTGCTGGATCCCTCCGCCGATCTGCCCTGCTACTGCGGCCGGCGCGGCTGCGTCGAGCGTTTCCTCAGCGGTCCGGCCATCGAGGACGCGTACCGCCGTCGCACGGGTCGACGCGCCCCGGTCGCGGCGATCGCCGAGCAGCGCGGCGAGGACGCCGACGCGAGGGCCGTGCTCGACGCCTTCGTCGATGCGTTCGGGCGCGCGATGGGCACGGTCATCAACTTGCTCGACCCCGACGCGATCGTCCTTGGCGGCGGCGTCTCCAACCTGGATCTTCTGTACGAGCGCGGGCCGGCGGCCGTGGCCCGCTGGGTCTTCGACGACGAGCTGCGCACGCCCATCGTCCGGCACACGCTCGGCGACAGCGCGGGCGTCCTGGGCGCAGCTCTCTTGCTCTGAGACGCCTACGGATCACACCGGAGGTCGGGGATGTCGTCGCCGGTGCGCCGGATCTCCTCGAGCGCGCAGCAAGGGCGAGGGAGCGGGACGGGCTTGATGCGACGAAGGTCGCCGTACGGATCGAAGTCCGCGCGCTTGAAGGCCGTGGGGCGGATCCAGAGGTCTCGGAAACGCGAGTCGTCGGAGTAGGGCCGGTCGAGGTATTGTCCCGCGTCGGCGCACGGGAGAAGCTCGGATTGAGCGGTCGCGGGATCGCGGTGGTAGTACCAGCACGATCGGTCCGGGTAGGCGGCGAGCAAGCCCGCGAGGCGGGCGCGAGGCGGGCGCGAATAGGTCACGACGCGGTCTCGATCGCTCCGATACTGGCGTGGGAAGTCGGCGACGAGGAGCCAGCCGAGGTGCAAGACCTCGGAGTTGCGTGACTCGTAGAGCAAGAGCGCGTGGTCGGGGATCTGCGCGAGGGCCCGGTCGGAGTCGACGTGGATGGCCGTCACGAGGCGGTCGAGCCGGGCCGTCTGCACGACGAAGAAGGACCCGGTGCCCGCCGCGAGGTGCGCCACGAGCGTCGCGGCGGTTGCCCGCGGCCATCGATCGAGCGCCGCCACGAGCGTGCTGCCCGCGAGGGCCGACGCGGGCAAGAGCAGCTCGAAGTGATAAATCGGCCCTGTCTCGGAGACGCCGGTCGAATAATACGCGGCCTCGAAGACGATGACCGCCACCCCGACCCCCAGCCAGGGCCCGNNGGCCGCGCGCAGGCCGCCCGAGCGACCACCAAACCGCCAGCACCGCCAGCCCGAGCGGCAAGCCGAGCCACCACGCGTTGAAGCGCACGGCGGTGACGAGCTGATTCTGGAGCGCCGTCCAGAGGGTGTGTTCGTAGAGGCTGAAGCGCCACACGCGGCCGAAGCCGAAGTGCTCCGGGTTGCACTGCAACGACCAGGGCAGCTTCGTCGCCGATCCCGTGACCTCACGGTCGTAGGCGGCGATCGCGGCGAGGGCGCACGCGCCCGTGGCCCCCAGAATCGCGAGAGCCGTGACGGCGCGGCGCCGAACGAGCGTCCACGCCGTCATGCCGCCGAGGACGAGGGCCGCAGGGAACGCCGACTGCGGACGGA
>PLIR01000354.1 GCA_003139415.1 Myxococcales bacterium
TAGCGTGTGCCACGTCGCGTCGGCCGCGAACTTCGACCGCTCGCCGAGGGCGGCTTCGCGTGCCGCCGGATCGCCGTTGCGCCCCGCGAGGATCTCGAGGGCCAGCCACGCGCTCGCCCTTTCCGCGGGGGGTGCGTCGGGAACATCGGCCGCCTCGCGCGCCGCCTCGAGCGCTTCGGGCAGGCGCGCCGCCACGTCGCCCAGGTACGCCGCCTTGAGCAGAAGCGCGCGGACACGCTCGTCGGGCGCCGTCGCCGCCGCCACCATGCCGTCGACCAGTCGACCGAGGTTCCTCAGGCTGCGACGCTTTTCGAGCAGGCGCACCAGGCCTTCGAGTGGCTCGCCAAAGCTCGCGTCTGCGGCGTAGGCGGCGAGGTAGTCGCGTGTCGCGCCCGGATCGTCACCCTCGCGCTCCTGACACTCGCCGATCTCGGCGAGGAGCCGCGCCTGGCGCGCTGGATCCGGCGTCGCCGCCACCTCCGCGCGCAGCCGCCGCACCGTCTCTGCGAGCTTCGCGAGGGCTTCGGACGGGGGGGGACGCGACGGAGTCGACGTCAGCGGCTCCGCGGGCAGGCTGAACGTGTTCGTTTGGGACATGCGCGGAGTCGGGGCGGACGACCGCTACTTTCGCGTACCAGAGGGTAACTTAGTCCGCCCGCCCGCCGCATGAAAATCGAGCCCGTTTGGCTTGCGACGGCTGCCTTACATCGCACCGGGGCAAGGCCTTGGCCCACACCCACTTCCCGTGGAGCTAACGCAGCAGATCGAGCTTCTCGTTGACCTTCGACTCGACCTTGGCCTTGAGGACGCGGAGCATGAACGGCAGGTCGATCTCGACGCGGACGTCGGTGTCGGACACCGAGACCATGCCGCGCGTGCCCTTGGCGACCCCGCGTGGGGATTCGAACACGATGCGGTCGCCTTCCCAGCGCCAGTCGAGTTCGACCTTGTCCTTCAAGCCCACCGCGATGGCCTCGGCCCGGCGCTTGGCCTCGTCTTTGGGCAGGGTGTGGGTGCGCCGCAGTTCGATCGTCGCCATGTCGCTCTTCTCTCCGCGCAGTCGATATCCCGGGGTCCGTTTCGTGAGATTCGTGAGAAAGGGGTGTCGGGGCGGCGCGCCCCGGAGCATACGTCAGTCGATGCGCCGGACGATCCAGTAGCCTCTCGGCGTGTCCATGGGCCCGCCGATCTGCCCAGTAGGCAGGGTGAACAGCTGGTACTCGAGGGGCGGCTCGAGGATGCCCTGCTGCACGCGCCCGACGTCGTCGGCCGACCCGGAGTCGCCCTGCTGCACGGCGGCGTGGAAGTCCGCGTCGGCGGTCGCACGGAGCTTGTCGGCGAGGGCCTTGGCGTCCGCCTTCGACCGCGCCGCGGGACGCCCGCCCGCGGCGCTCGGCTGCGCCCCGGCGTAGGACACGAGCACGACGCCGAAGCGCACCTGCCGAGGCGAGTTCAACGGCAGCGGCGGCACGCCCGCATACGGATCCATGCGCCGCGCGCCGAACGCCAAGTCCGAGACGAACGCCTCCGGGCTCGCTGCTGGCGGCGCGGCCGCCTCCGGGACGGCGCTCGCGATGGGCGCCGCGTCGGCCACGCCCCCGTCGGCCGCGACCGGATCGCGCCCGACGGACGGCGGCAAGTGGAAGTCGCGTACGACCAGCCATACGGCGAGCGCCGCCACGGCCAGGCCGACCACCGTCGTCACGCCCCGCGGCATGGCGAGCCGCTACTCCGACGCCAGCGGGACTTCGTCCTCCGCCGGAGGAGGGACGGCGCCGTACGCCTCGAATGGGCGCTGCGTTGCCGGAGGAGGATCGCCGTAGAGGTCGAGCTTGGTGGCGAGCCAGTTCTCCTTGCCGATCCAGGCCTCGCGCTGAACCCGCGCGTCGACCTCGGACTGGGCGCCGCCGCGCGCCTCGATGGAGACAATCGGTACCCCCTCGAGCTTCGCGAGCTCGGCCTGCGCCTCGGCCAGCTCCTTGCGCACGACGACCGGGTCGATCTGCGCGCGCTCGGCGTACTCCTCGGTCAGGATGACGAGCCGGTCGGGCCCCGCCTCGGCGAACCCTGGACCGACCGCCACGCGCGTCGTCTCGCTGCCCTTTCGGTAGGTGACGATGCCGGTCTTCAGCGCGGCGAGCAGCGGCAGGTGCCCGGGGAGCACGCCGAACTCGCCGTCGATGCTCGGCGCCGTGACCTCGTCGACGTGCGCTTCGAGCGCGCGGCCCGCCGGCGTCACGATCTCGAGAAGGATCTGGTCGGTCATGTCGGGGCGGTCTCGATCCTAGGCCTTCGCCGTGAGCTTCTGACCCTGCTCCTTGGCCTCGGCGATGTTGCCGACCATGTAGAACGCCTGCTCGGGCAGGTGATCGAGCTTGCCGTCGATAATCTCCTCGAAGCCGTCGATCGTGTCCTTGAGCGCGACGTACTTGCCCGGGGCGCCCGTGAACTGCGACGCGACGAAGAACGGCTGCGAGAGGAACCGCTGCACCTTGCGCGCGCGCGACACGACGAGCTTGTCGTCTTCGCTGAGCTCGTCCATGCCGAGGATCGCGATGATGTCCTGCAGGTCCTTGTACTTCTGCAGGACTTGCTGCACCCGGCGCGCGACCGCGTAGTGCCGGTCGCCGATGACGCCCGGGTCGAGCAGCGTCGACGTGGAGTCGAGCGGGTCGACGGCCGGGTAGATGCCGATCTCGGTGAGCGCGCGGTTGAGGACCGTCGTCGCGTCGAGGTGCGCGAACGCCGTCGCGGGGGCCGGGTCGGTCAGGTCGTCGGCGGGGACGTAGATGGCCTGGACGCTCGTGATCGATCCCTTGTTCGTCGACGTGATGCGCTCCTGCAGGGCGCCCATCTCCGTCGACAGCGTCGGCTGGTAGCCGACGGCGCTCGGGAT
>PLIR01000533.1 GCA_003139415.1 Myxococcales bacterium
ATTAACTGGCCGATCATCATCCCTGCTATCCCCGCCGCGTCGAGGCGCGCCTCGCCGAAGCGCTTGACGAGGCGCCCCATCGCGCCCCCCTGAAGGAGGATCCCCAGGGCGCCCGTGTACGCGAAGAGGTAGCCGATCTCGCGTGGGCCAAAGGGATGCCCCCGCCACTCGAAGCGCCGCTCGGCGAAGAGGGCGACCCCGGACATGAACGTCGAGAACGCGAAGATGAAGCACGTGAACTGCGCGAAGAGCGGCGCGAGGGCCGGGCGCTTCAAGTACTCGAGGTACGCCGTCCACTGGAAGATCGGCAGCCGCTGTCCGCCCGGGCCGGGATCCCCGGGCGCGGCGTGTGGGGAGGGAGGCTTGCCCCCGGGCAGGAGAAACGTCGTGAAGAGTATGCTCGTCATCGAGAGGCCGGCCGCGAAGTAAATCGGTGCCGTCAGGCCGTAGCTTGCCAGGTAGCCGGTCACCGCCGGGCCGATGAAGAACCCCACGCCGAACGCGATGCCGATGACGGCGAACGACTTCGCGCGGTTGGCGGGTGCCGTGTTGTCCGAGATGTAGGCCTGGGCGAGGCTGAGGTTGCCGGCAGTGGCGCCGTCGATGACGCGCGCCACATAGAGCATCCAGAGCGCGCTCGCCCTGGCCATGACGATGAACCCGATGAACGTGCCGATCTGGCTGAGGAGCAGCATGGGCTTGCGGCCGACCGAGTCGGAGACGCGTCCGAGCAGCGGGCCAGAGACGAGCCCGCACGCGGCGTAGGACGACACGAGCAGCGTGGCCTCGAGGGGCGAGGCCCGGAAGTGCTCGGCGTAGATGCTGAGCAGCGGGATGACGAGCGTGAAGCCGAACACGTCCACCAGGACGATGAGGAAGATCGGCAGCAAGGACGCCTGTCCATGCCCCGCCGTTGCCGCGAGGGGTGCGCTCGATTCTCGGCCGTCGACGGTCATCCGCGGGTTCCCTGCCTCGGCCCGCGGCGCGCGCTGCCGGAGGCGGCCGGACCTTGGCACGCCGTACGCCGAACGCAATCCCTCCCCGTGGGAATCCGGGCCGGGGGTGGCGCGCGCGCACGGCGGCGCGCCGCGGCGTCGGCCGAGTGCTACGAAAGGAAGCATGAGCGCGCCGACGATCCATCCGCTGGCGGGAAAGCCGGCTCCCTCTTCGATCCTCGTCGACGTGCCCCGGCTCGTCACGGCCTATTACGCACTCCGTCCAGACCCTTCGGTCCCTGCGCAGCGGGTCGCGTTCGGGACCTCCGGCCACCGGGGCTCGTCCTTCCGTCACGGCTTCAACGAGCACCACATCCTGGCGATGACGCAGGCCATCTGCGACTACCGCCGGGGGCGGGGCATCGACGGTCCTCTCTTTCTCGGGTGGGATACGCACGCGCTCTCGGAGCCTGCGCGCGTCACCGCGATCGAGGTGCTGGCCGCCAACGGGGTCGAGGTCTTGCTCGACGCCCGGCAAGCGCCGACGCCGACCCCCGCCGTCTCGCGCGCCATCGTGGCCTACAACCGCCGTCCTCCGCGCGGCCTCGCCGACGGGATCGTCATCACGCCATCGCACAACCCGCCCGACTCCGGCGGTTTCAAGTACGACCCTCCCACGGGAGGGCCCGCCGACGGTGCGGTTACCGGGGCCATCGAGAAGGCCGCCAACGCGCTGCTCGAGTCGGGCCTTCGCGACGTGGCCAGGGTGCCCTACGAGCGGGCGATGCGATCGGCCGGCATCGGGAGCTTCGACTTCCGCGACGCGTACGTCCGCGGGCTGCGCGAGGTCATCGACGCGGACGTCCTGCGCGGGTCGACGCTTCGCGTGGGCGTGCACCCGCTGGGCGGCGCGAGCGCCGACTATTGGGGCCCGATCGCGGATCGATACGGCGTCCGCCTCGAGGTCGTCGATGGCACGATCGACCCCACCTTCCGGTTCATGACCGTCGACTGGGACGGCGAGATCCGCATGGATCCTTCCTCGCCGTACGCGATGGCCCCCGTCGTGGCCGCCCGCGACCAGTACGACCTCGTCTTCGCGAACGACCCCGACGCCGACCGACACGGCATCGTGACGCGCGGCGCCGGCTTGCTCAACCCGAACCATTATCTGTCGGTGGCGATCGATTACCTGTTCCGTCACCGGACGGGCTGGAGCGACGCGAGCGGCGTGGGCAAGACGGTCGTCTCCAGCAGCATGATCGACCGCGTGACGAAGCGCCTCGGCCGGCGGCTCGTCGAGGTGCCCGTAGGGTTCAAGTACTTCGTCGACGGGCTGATGAACGGTTCGCTCGCGTTCGGGGGCGAGGAGAGCGCGGGGGCGTCGCTGCTTTGCATGGACGGCACGACGTGGACGACCGACAAGGACGGCCTCGTCATGGGCATGCTCGCGGTCGAGATGACCGTCCGGACGGGCCGCGATCCGGGCGAACAATACGCCGCCTTGACCCGCGAGATGGGCGAGCCGACG
Source organism: Myxococcales bacterium (assembly GCA_003139415.1). Lineage (GTDB taxonomy): Bacteria > Myxococcota_A > Polyangia > Polyangiales > Polyangiaceae > Palsa-1150. The sequence goes on from PLIR01000533.1 coordinate 2,467, forward strand.
TACGCCCGCATCGACGGGGCGGCCACCGTCGAGGAGAAGCGGGCGCTCGGACGCCTGACGGCGGCCGACCTAGCGCTCACCGAGCTGGCGGGCGACGCCGTTCGCGCCGTGCTGACGGCGGCGCCCGGCGACGGTCTGCCCATCGGCGGGGTGAAGGTGGTCACCGATCAGGGCTGGTTCGCGGCGCGCCCGTCGGGCACCGAGGCCGTCTACAAGCTTTACGCCGAGAGCTTCCGCGGCCCCGACCACCTTCGCCGCATCCAAGAAGAGGCCCAGGTCGCGGTGACAAAGGCTCTCGCGCGCGCGGCCGGGTCGTCGGCCACCTGAGAATCAACCGCCGCTTGCGGCGTCGTGCGGACCGGCATCCTTCGACGTCGAGGAGGCGTCGGCTTCGGAGTGGGCATCGGCGGAGGCGTCGTGGGGGCCGGCTTCCATCGTCGTCTCGGCGTCCATCGAGGAGGCGTCTGCCTCGGGGTGGCCGCTGCCCGTATCCGCGGCGCCCGCTTCAGGCGCGCTTTGCGCCGCATCCATCGCCGAAGCTTCCGGCACGAAGTAGCCGCCGTCGCCCGCAGGGGGCCCCGTGGAGATGATCCCGGAGTCGTCGTCTTCGCACGTGCTGACGCCCTGCAGTTCGGACGTCGGCAGGCACGCGTTGCCGGAGGGGCACTCGGTCGCGGACGCGCAGAGTTGCATGGCGTATCCGTTGGCCGTCCCTCCCGTCGGGCACGGGCCGGTCGCGCACGTGCTCGTGGCCTCGGTCACCCCGAAAGTGCCGCAGCAGAGCTGCGGCGCCGTGCAATCGGAGGCCGAGTGGCACTCGAGGTCGAGGGACCCTGCCTCGAGCGGGACTGGCGCCTGGCCGCCCGAACTGGACGTGCCGCCGCCCCCCGAGTCCGCACCTCGATTGTCGTCGCTCGAGGACGAACCGCAGGCCGCTGCGAGGCCTGCGGCGGCGACCGCCGTCCCCACGATCGCCCAGGTGTTCATCACGCCCGCGATGTACTAGCCGCCCGTCGCGGCGTCTACGGGGCCGGCTTCGGTGGTGCTCGCTGCGTCGGTCGAGGCAGCGTCAGTCGATGAAGCGTCGGATGCGGCCCCGCCGTCGGTCGGAAAGACGCCGGCGTCGGCCGCAACGCAAAGCTTGGCCGAGGTGTACTGCGGGATCGTGTCGCACACCTTTCCGCCGGTGCATTCGGCCGATGTTCCGCATAGCTGGAAGTCGTAAATCCCCGACCCGCACGGCGCTGCCTGGCACGAGGCCGCGATCGTGTCCGTCGAGAGCGAGAACGACCCGCAGCACACCTGGGTGCCCGTTCCGGCATCCGCGCAACTCGCCGCCGAGGTGCAGCTCAACGTGACGCTGTAGGTGGCGTCGCCCGCCTCCACGAGAATCGTGGCGCCGTCGGTCACGATGCTCGCGTCGGACAATTCGCCGCCGCTGCTGCTGCCGCCGTCCTCGTTCTCGGTGGTCTCGTTGCCGCCGGACTTGCTGCTCGAGCACGCCGCCGCAAATGCCCCGCCGCCGAACACACAGGCAGCGGCCAAGATCGTTATTCTCTTCATTATAAAGTCGCCTCCAAGGCCCGGCAGGATCACCGCGGATCCGGGCCAACGTCCGTCTCTTCTCTGTCACCGCCGGGCAAGTCGTGGTGCCAGCGGACGGTAAGCCCCGCCCGTAGGTGCGGCGACGGCAAGACCCACTCTGCACCAGTTTGGGGCCGAGTTCGCAATAATCTGCGATATTCTCGCTGGCGTACCCCATGCTGCCCGACCAGGCCGAGCGCGCGGCGTGGACCCGCGAGGCCACGGACGCGCAGATTGCCGAGGCCGTGCGGGGACCAGCGGGTGACGCGCTCCTCTCCTGGTGCGCGGACAACGCTTGGCGGCGGGACGCGCGCATGGCGCCGATCGTCGCCGCCGCCGCTACGGATGCGCGTCTGAGCGAACGGGTGGCCGCGGTCGCCCGTGCCCGCGTCGTGGAAGGCCCGCTCGACGACGCCCTCGCGTGCGCGCCTCTTCTCGGAGACGGATCGTACTTGGCTCTTGCGGAGAACGTCGAGGCGCGGGCGAGGCTGGAGATCCTGATCTGGGAGGCCGGCGCGAGCGCCGTCGAAGTGCCGAGCCTCGGCCCGTGGCTATGGGGATCGGCAGGCACGTTCGAGGCCATGATCCGCGGTCCCGCGCACGGGGCGCTCCGAGGCCGCGTGCTGGCCGCCCGGTGCCTCGAGATTGGCGCTGGAGGGATGCCCTCGCGCGCGGATCCCGAGCTCGTGGGCAAGACGCTGCAGGTCCTGCAACCCTTGTTGTTGCATCCCGAGCCACTCGTCTGGGTGCACGCGGCGCGCGCGCTGGGGCGTCTGACCGGGCCGCTCGAACAGCTCGAAGGGACGCTACTCGACTGGGTGCTCGGCGAGTCTCCGCTGCTACGACAGCGCGCGATCACGGCGTTCGCGTCCCTTCCGGCCGAGCGCCTCGGGCTCCTCGCGGGGCAGCTCGCCGCGATCATCAATGCGACCGACGAAGAACCCTGGGTCATCGCGGCCGTCGCGGCGGCGACGCCGTACCTCTTCTATTCGCGCAGAGACCTATGGGATCGCCTCGCATCGCGCATCCTTGCCGGGCATGGCGGCGCCATCGCAGCGCGCGCGCTCGCGCGCGGCCTCGGGACCTTGCGACGGCGGGGGGCCCAGCGCACGGCAGGCTACCCCGAGATCGAGGTCTCGCTGCGGGCGCTCCGCGAGCTGGCGCGCCGGGTGCGCACGGCGTCCCTCGACGAGGCACGCCGCTGGCTCGAGGTGATCGCGGCCACCGACGCGGTGGACGGCGCCGAGCGCGACCCGATGGACCTGGAGCTCGGCCTGGAGAACCTCGTGCGCGTCGCCGCGCAGCACGACGACGAGGAGGCCGACGCACGGGCCGCGCGCTTCGCCGGATCCGTGGCGCCCACCTTCCAGGAGGCGCGCCGGATCGCCCTGGGCACGGGCAGGCTTCGCCTTCGCGCCGCCGCCATCAACGCGGTCGAGGGGTGCGCTCGCGCGTTCGCCCTGCGTCTCTGGTGGCCGATGCTCGCGACGCACCCCGAGGGCGATCCGGTCGAGGAGCCGGATCTCGAGGAGACGTGGAAGACGATCGCGCGCGCGCCGTCCGAGATCCTCGATTGGGTCAAAGAGCGCCGTCAGGCGGGGGACGCCGACCGCGACGCCGATCTGCCCCTCGAGGTGCTCGCCATCCGCCTCGGCGGCTACGCGCTCGACGCATGCGGCGAGACCTCCGACCTCGGTCCCGGACGCGGCCCGACGGCCCACGACACCTGCCTGTGGCTCCGCAAGCTCGAGGGCCTCGCGGACGGATCGCGCGAGCTGCCCACCGCCCTGAAGGGCGCCCTCAGCGCGCTGTTCTGGCGGCTGGTCGACACGACGCGGGGCACGGCGCTCGGCGAGGTCGACGACGTCCAGTGGCTCGGACCCTTCGCGGCCTGGTGGGCTCTCGTCATCGACCGGCCGGAGGTGCTCCTGCAGCTCGCGACCGCGCTGCCGATGATTGTCCCGGGGGCCCTCGCGATGTGCTGCGAGCAGGCGGAGGCCCTGCGGACGGCAGTATCGCTGGGGCTCGAAGACGGGCAGTGGGGGTCCTCCGCGACCGAGGCCCTCGACGCCTTGCACGCCGGCGACACCGAGCTCGCGCGGGCCTTGGCGGGGCTGGCCTCGGCGCTCGAGACGTTCGCGTCCGCCTCCGGTCCCAGGCCCAACCTCGAGCCGATGTGCCTCGATCTCGTCCTCGCTGCCGACCGTGTCCATCGCGCGCTCGCCGATCCGGTGAAGGGCTTGCACCCGGCGTCGAAGGCGGGCGCGGACGACTCGCTCGCGCGCACAGCGACCGAGAACGCGCCCCGCGTCGCGGCCCTCGTCGCGCGCGCCATCCGCGCACGCGAGCTGTCGATGGTGGACGTGTGGTTCGCCTCGCTCGGGCCGGTCGCGTCGGCGCTCCTCGAGGCCGCGGTGCGCGCCGCCATCCGTCGGTCGCCGCCGCCACCACCGCACAAAAAGAAGCAGGAGCCGAAGCTCATCGCGGGCTACGAGCTCGTCAAGGCGCTCGGGGAAGGCGGTATCGGCTCGGTGTGGCTCGTTCGGAAGCCCGGCGCCGATCGCTTCTTCGTCCTCAAGATCCCCAAGGCCGAGGCCCTGGCGAACGCCACGGACACCGAACGCGAAGGGATCCTCGCCTCGTTCGTCGAAGAGGCCAAGGCCCTCGCTGGCCTCTACCACCCGAACGTCGCCAACATCATCGACCGGGGCGTCTCCGACGCCGTGCCGTTCCTCGTCCTCGAGTACTTGATCGGCGCCGATCTGAAGCAGTACGCGACGTGCCGGCCGATGACGCTCTTCGAGCTGCGGCAGGTCGTCGTCGACTCGTGCGCCGGCCTCGCCGCGCTCCACAGCGCGGGGCTCGTGCACCGCGACATCAAGCCGGCGAACCTCTGGCTCCGGCTCCCCTTGGCCGGGGGCGAGAAGTTCGACCCCGACAAGCATCGCGACCCCGCGATCGTCCCGCCGCTCGCGACGGTGGTCATCGACTTCGGCATGGTGCGCGCCATCCGGGTGCCGCCCGAGGTGGGCGGGCGGTTCGTCGCCGGGACGCCTGGGTACATCGCTCCCGAGCAGGTGCTCGATCCCGTGGAGCTCGACGTGCGCTCCGACGTCTATGCCTTGGCGGGGACGATCTACAACGTCACCACCGGTCGCGCGTTCTTCGACGACATCGAGCCCCCCCGCGACCGGATCATCGCCCACATGAGGCGCGATCCCTTCGAGGACGCAGAGCGTCTGCGCGCGTACCCGGCCGCCGTGGCCAAGCTCCTCCGAGCGGCGACAGCGCGCGCGCCCGGCGACAGACCGTCTCCCATCGAGTTCGGCAAGGCCTTCGCCGCGGCGCTCTGAAGAACGGCCCGGCTCGCGCTATCCTGTGATCCTCCCATGCCCTTCTCGAGTCGCGTCATCGGGGTCTTCGCGGGCTTGTTCGTCTCCGGGTGCGGCGCGGCCGCGACGGAAGGCGGCGCGGGATCGGCGGGCGACCCGTCGGCGCTCGTCGGCAATCCGGCGCCCGACTTTCGAGTCGAAACGGTCACCGGAACGAAGGCCACGATCGCGCTCAAGAGCCTTCGAGGCCGCGTGGTTCTCGTCGACTTCTGGGGCACGTTCTGCAAGCCGTGCAAGGAGTCGTTCCCCAAGCTCCAGGCGCTGAGCGGCAAGTACGCCGCCAGCGGGCTCACGATCATCGGTATCAGCGAGGACGACGTCGACGACAAGGACAAGATCCCGGCCTTCGCGGCGAACTACGGCGCGAAGTTCGCGATCGCGTGGGACGGCGACAGGACGGTCGCTGGGCAGTACAAGCCGGACAGTATGCCGTCGTCCTTCGTGATTGATCGCTCGGGCGTCGTTCGCTTCGAGCACGTCGGCTTTCGCGCGGGCGACGAGTTGACGATCGAGCGAGAGATCACCGGGCTGCTCTCGCGCTGACTACGGCGAGAGCAGGATGCCGGGCGCGAGGCTAGCTCGCAGGCGCGCATGTGGGCTAGTTAGCCCGAGTTACCCGACGAGCTGCATCACCATGAAACGGCCGGTTCTGGGCGTTGCCCTGGTCACGTTGATGCTCGCCGTCGCTCTCTGGCCCGCTGTGGGCCTTGCGGCGACAACCGGCTCGGACACGGGCGCCTTTCAACAAGCGCTCGAGCGCGGCGTCGTCATCGCCCTCGCGGCTAGCTACGCGTTCGGCGTGGCCACGAGCTTGACGCCGTGCGTCTACCCGATGATCGCCATCACCGTCTCTGTCTTCGGCGCGAAGGAGGCGCAGACGCGCCTGCAGGGCATGCTCCTGTCGCTGACGTTCGTCTTGGGCGTCGTGTGCCTGTTCACGCCGATGGGCGTGGCGTCGGCGTTGACGGGTCGCGGCTTCGGCAGCGCGCTCGGCAACCCGTTCGTGGTCGCGTTCATCGCGATCGCCTTCCTGACGCTGGCTGCCTCTCTGTTCGGGGCGTTCGAGCTCGCGCTGCCCGCGAGCCTCAACAACCGCCTCGCCGCCGCCGGGGGATCGGGCTACCGCGGGGCGTTCGTCCTCGGGCTGCTGTGTGGCCTGGTCGCCGCTCCGTGCGTCGGGCCGTTTCTCTTCGGCCTGCTCGGCTGGATCGCGACAACGAGGAACGTGGGCCTCGGGTCGGCGGCGATGGCCAGCTACGGCCTCGGTCTGGGGACGCTCTTCTTTCTGGTGGGCGCATTTGCCGTGAACCTGCCCAAGGCGGGCGCCTGGATGATGGGCATCAAATGGCTCGGCGGCGTCGCCCTCGCGTACATGGCGCTCGCGTACGTGCGCGACGGCATGCCGCGCGGCGGTGTGATCCGGTTTCTGCAGGCCAGCCCCATCGTGGCCCTCGGGGGCGCTGCAGTCCTGGCGGTAGGCGTCGTGCTTGCGTCCGTGCACGTGGCTGCCGAACGGCGTAGGTCGCCCATCGCGCATTTCTCCAAGACTGCCAAGCTTGCGTCGATCGCGCCTGCGGTGGCGGGGCTCTTCGTCGTGCTCACGTGGTGGCAAGGACAGGGGCAGGCGCTTGCCGCCGACCGAGGGGCAGGGGCGACGCCGGTCCTCGCGTGGGAGTCGAACGAGTCATCCGCCGTGGCCCGAGCGTCCACGGAGCACAAGCCACTGCTCGTCGATTTTGGCGCGAGCTGGTGCGGCGCGTGCAAAGAGCTGGAGGAAAAGACATTTCCGGATCCTCGCGTCGTGGTCGAGGGCGGGCGCTTCGTGGCCCTTCACGTCGACGCCACCGACGACGACGATCCGGAGGTCACGCGCTTGCGGCGCAAGTACGGCGCCCTCGAGGGTCTGCCCGTGCTCGTGGCCTTCGGCAGCGACGGCAAGGAGGCCGTGCGCTTCACCGAGTTCGTCCCGGCGGAGCGCCTTGCACACGCCTTGGCGACTGTTCGCTAGCCGGGGACAGGCCCCGTCAGTCGCAGTGAAAGTTGGTGCAGCCGTTGAAGCAGCCCTGCAAGGGGCAGTCGAACACCGGGTCGACGCAGATCTTCGACGTGCAGGCGTTGGCGCCGCCATCGTCGCTCGACACCGGCGTGGATCCACCGAGGCCCCCATCGGGAAACGTGAGCACGGGCAAGGCCGGAGGGGAGGAGCCCGCTTCGTCGTCGGGGCTTGTCGCGGTCGCCCAGTCGTCGTCGCCCGAGGCCGCCCCGCCGTCGTCGCCCGACGGGTTTGACGACGACACGCTGCCATCGTCCGAACCGGCGCACGACGTGCACGGGTTGCCTTGCTCGGACTGCGATCCCGACGTGGAGGCGTCCTCGCTACCGCTACCGCCATGCGTCGAGTTCGCCGACCCGGAGCCGGACCCGGCAAAGCCTTCGCTTCCGGAGTTCGCACAGGCGGTGGCCAGCAAGGCCGCGAGCGCCCACGCCGCGGTGCCGAGCTTTCGCCCTCGCACTCGGGCGAGCGGATCCTTGTTGCCCGGACCTTGGGCGGACGGCACCTGAAGCATGGTGTGACGGTAGCAGCCCGGTTCCGGGTGTACGCCGCGCAAATCGGGCACAGACGCCAAAAAGACCCGGGGATGGGGCCAGTTGCACGACGGCTCTGTTCGTCGGAGCATCGACAGACGGGGCGGCGTTCACGCGTCGCCTGGTCGCGATCGGCGTGGGGGGGCTGAATGGGGCTTGGGCAGGACACTACCGGCGCGCGGGTGGCAAGCGTCGCCACCGACGACCTCGTTCGTCAGCTCGAGGAGACCAACCTTGCCTTCATGAAGTCGGGGGCCGGGAGCGACGCGGCGGCCGAGGCCGTCCGCACGCGTCGCCTCATCGCGGCCATCGCGGCCAACTACGTATTCTTTGCGATCCTTCTGGGCGCGGCGTGGGCCGCGTTCGGCGACACGAACGCCGGCATCGCGGCAATGGCGGCATGCGGGTTCGGGGGGACGTCCGCCGTCGCGTTCGTGCTGGCGCGTCGCGGTCGCGTCGAACCCGCCATGCTCGTCGCCGGCTACGGGGTCCTGGTCTCCGTGCCCGTCTACGCGCTCCTCATGCCGGCCGCGCGCACGGGCGTCGTGCTGCTCCCCATCTTTGCCGTCGGGATGATGCACCCGTACCTCCGAGGGCGCTGGATGCCGGCGACCCTCTTCGCCGCCTGGACGGTCGCGGTCGTCGCCGCCGTCGTCGGCGAACTGGTGCCCGACCCCAGCAAGGCCCCGCTATGGTTCGCGGCCTCGCTGCACGTCGTGGGGGTGGCGGCGGTCAGCCTGCTCATCATGATGCAGAGTACCCACTTCGGGACACGCCTGCGCGATCAGCTCGCGCGTCTCGAGGCCACCAACGCGCGTCTTCGAGTCCTCACTCAATCGAGCGTCGAGCTCGCCGTCACCAATGGCCGGCTCTTCGACGCGGCCGAGAGCGAGCTCGCCGAGCGAAGGCGCGCAGAAGCCGCGCTCGACACGGTGCAAGAGCAGCTACGGCACACGCAGAAGATGGAGGCCGTGGGACGGCTGGCCGGGGGAGTCGCGCACGACTTCAACAACATGCTGTCGGTCATCCTCAGCTACGCCGCCATGGGCCAGCGCAAGCTTCCCGCGGGAGACCGCGTGCGCGAGTACCTGGCCGAGATCCAGCAGGCGGGCGACCGCGCGGCGGATCTGACGCGCCAGCTCCTCGCCTTCAGCCGGCAGAAGCCGATTCGGCCGATGTCGATCGACGTGAACGGCGTCCTCGTCGGGTTGGACGGGATGCTCCGGACCCTCATCGGCGAGGACGTCGATCTGCGTATCGAACCCGCTCACGACCTGGGGATTGTCTTCGCCGATTCGGGGCAACTGGAGCAAATCATCGTCAACCTGGCCGTCAACGCGCGCGACGCGATGCCGCGCGGAGGCAAGTTGCTGATCGAGACCGCGAACGTCGATCTCGACGAGTCGTACGCGCGTGACCACTTCGGGGTCTCTCCGGGCCCACACGTGATGCTGGCGGTCTCGGACACGGGCGTCGGGATGGACCGCGGGATCCAGGGCCGCATCTTCGAGCCGTTCTTCACGACGAAGGAGCCCGGCAAGGGGACGGGGCTCGGCCTCTCGATCGTCTTCGGCATCGTCCAGCAGAGCGGGGGCAACATCTGGGTCTACAGCGAGCCTGGCCGAGGCACGACGTTCAAGGTCTACTTGCCGCGCGTCGTCGAACCGCGGGAATCGGAGTCGATGCGCACGGTGCACTCCGCGGCCCCCGTGCGAGGCACCGAGACCGTCCTGCTCGTCGAGGACGAAGAGCAAGTCCGCGAGCTCGTGTGCGACATTCTGCGCACCGATGGGTATCGCGTTCTCGTGGCGGGAAGTCCGCTGGAGGCCCTTGCATTGGTCGAGCAGCATCCCGGCACCCTCGATCTGTTGCTGGCGGACGTCGTGATGCCGCAGATGAATGGGCGCGAGCTGGCCGAGCGACTCAAGGCGCTTCGGCCCGAGATGCGAGTCCTGTTCATCTCCGGCTACACGGGAAACGTGGTCGTACACCACGGCGTTCTCGACGAGGGCGTCGCGTTTCTGCAGAAACCCATCGTGCCCGACGCCCTGCTGCGTCGTCTGCGCGACGTCTTCGCCGCGCCAAAAGACTTCGGGCCCGAAGCCGCGCGAAAGCCAGCATAACAATAGCGTTTCGAGCGACGAAAAATATTGCGAAGTCGGATGAGGCAGGGCACGCTTCATCCGATAAGGGCCGCGCGCGCGAAGTCGCAAGTCTTGTCGAAGTCAGTCAAATCCGGCAGTGACGCGGTCGCGGACCCGCACTCGGGCACGCACGTCATCCCGGAGGGGATGCCCTCCGCGGGTACCCCCGCCACGGGGGTGGCTCACCAGATCAACAATCCGTTGGCCGTCGCCATCACGAACATCGAGTTCATGAGCGATCTGCTGGTGCAGTACGCGAAGACGGCCAGCGACGCGCGCGACGCGAGCCGAATCGCCGCGCTGGTCGACCCGATGCGCGACTCGCGCGAAGCTCTGGAGCGCATCCGGGACATCGTTCGGGAGCTCGAAATGGGGAGCTTCTTCCGCGCGCAGCGGCCGGCGGTTCCCGGAGAGCGGGCGGTCCCCGTTCTGTCGTCTGGGCCGCCCGCCGTGGCTCGACGCGCGCGGGTCCTCGTCGTCGACGATGAAGTCGCGCTCTGCCGGATCCTGGTGCGCGCCCTCGAGGACGACCACGACGTGGAGGCCGTCAGCACGGGCAAGGAGGCGCTCGCCCGAATTACGGCCGGCGAGCGGTTCGACGTCATCCTCTCGGACCTCATGATGCCCGAGATGACGGGNNCGGCGCGCGCGTTCCTGGACAAGGTGTCCAACCTCAAGGCAGAGAAGCCGCTGCAGCAGAAAGACCTGCTCGCCGTCATCGCGCGGACGCTCGCCGAGCAGGCAGGCACGTGAAGCCGTTCGCTCCGGGCTCCTGAGCCGCGTCGCCGCCTAGTCGACCCGGTTGCCCACCGGAGCGATGGAAACCTCGGCGATGAAGAGAGGGCAGGCGTGCTCTTCGGCGGGGACGCCGTCAAGCGGGTGATGCGAGATATGACAAATCCGAATTCGGG
>PLIR01000080.1 GCA_003139415.1 Myxococcales bacterium
CGGGGCAGCTGCCCATCTCGTATGTCGTCGTCGTCTACAAGGACACGACCGCCTCCGGGGCATTCCTCGCCTCCCTCGCCACGCCCATCGCGCCGGACGACAAGAACGGCGTGCCCGACACGCTGACGTCACTCAACCCGCGCGGGTCGGGCAACGTCAAGCTGCCGCGCCTCACGGCGATGGACAAGATCCCGCCGACGGGCGCCGCCATCACGGTGGTCCCCAACACCTTCGAGAAGGTGTGCCCAAGCGCGACGCGCGGTCAGATCGCGCAGCTCGTCAGCTCGATGAACTCGCTCGTCGAAGAAGTCGAGGGCCCGAAGGGCGGCGGCGAAGGCATCCAAGAGGGCAAGCCCGGCCTGTCCGAGATGGCGGCCAAGCTCGCCGACTCGCTCTCCAAGGTGAACTAGTCGCGGNNCGTGAAATGGGCGCTAGGCGCCGTCCGCGTCTGGCGCGCGCCCCCACGCGATCTCGATCTTCGTCGCTTCGTCGATGGCGGCGCCCACGGCGACGTAGCCACGGGCGATGAGGGCAGCGCATCGTGCGGCGCGGCTCACCGGGACCGTGCTGCCTCCAAAGAGGTGGCTCAGGAACCGCCCTCCTCGCGCCGCCCCACCAAGCACCACGACGACCGTGCCGGCCGGCAAGGTCGATGCCCCCGGGATCTGCCCAGCAACGGATCGGACGTCGTCGTCGCCGTCCAGGCCGTCCGCGTCGAGGAGCACCGCGGCCGCCTGCGCCTCCGCGCTCCACTCCGGCAGCCCGAACGGCGGCCTTGGAGGCTTTCGGACGGGCGCCGTCGTTATGAGGCGCATNNACCAACGCCCGGCGGCACGCGCCCGGCGCGGCTGACGATGAGGCCCCCGAGCGACTCGAACCCCCCGTCGATCGGAAACGCCTTGCCGAGCGCCTGCGCGACGTACGCGAGCGGCACGGACGCGTCGGCGACGAGGTGCCCGTCGCCGAACGACTGGATCGGCGCCTCGAGGTCGTGCTCGTCGCGGATGTCACCGACGATCTCCTCGATGATGTCCTCGAGCGTGAGCAGGCCCGCCGTTCCCCCGAACTCGTCGCTCACGATGGCCACGTGAACGCGCCGCGAGCGCATGTCTTGCAGGATCTTGCCCGCGGGCTGGTTCTCCGTGACAAAGAGCACCGGCGTCCGGACGATCTCCGACAGCTTGGGCGTGCCGACCTTGCCGTCGCGCGTCACGACGAAGAGATCCTTCGCGTGAAGTAGCCCGACCACGTTGTCGATGTTCTCGCGGTAGACGGGGTAGCGAGAGTGCTTCTCGGACACGACGAGCGAGACGACGTCCGCGATCGGCATGTTGACCTCGATGCCGAGGATGTGCCGCCGCGGGACCATGACTTCGCGCGCCGTGAGATCCTTGAAATCGAGCACCTTGCGGATCATCTCGGCCGGCGCGGGCGCGATCGACCCCGCCTTCTCCCCCTCGCTGACCGCCCACTCGACCTCGTTCTCCGTCACGCGCGCGTCGACCATGCGCGACTTGGGCACGCGGCGGCCGACCGCGCGACCGAGGATGGCCAACGGATCGGCCACCGGCGCGAGGATCCATTCGACGGGCCGCAGCAGGCCGAGGACGAAGGCGCCGAGCTGCTCCGGGCGGCGCCGGGCGAGGGTCCCGAGAATCTCCGTGAAGGTACCGTAGAGCAGCACCGTGCCGAGGACCGCGGCCGCGATGGCGTAGCGCGCGATGCCAGCGATGCGCGCGGCTTCGCCGAGCAGCATCGCGGCCAGGGTGATGGCGACGATGCGGCCGACCAGCCAGCGCGCGATGATGCCCGTCGGGTCCTGGACGAAGCGACGGAACGCGGATGCCGCCGGCGACCCTTCTGCGCTGAGCGCCTGCCGCCGGCCCTCAGGGATCTCCGAGAGCGCTGCGTCCCCGGCCGCAAACACCGAGCCGACCGCGGTAAAGACTACGGCCACGGCGATGTCGAAGACGAGTCCCGCTGGACCTATGTTCACCTCACCTGGCCTTCGTAACCGTGTCGGACGAGCCCACCCACAGGCCCGGGAACCTAGCCCAGGGGGAGCCCGGGTCAAGGGAGGGCCGCAACGGCCATGCCCCTTTGGCCGATGGGGAAAGTAGGCCACAATGAGCGATATTTTGCCGCCGGCGGGCCTTACAGGCGCCCTTACGCCCGGGCTAGTGGGGCTTGTCGGGGTGCCTACGGCAATTGGGGGCAAGGGCATGGCGGGCATGGGAGCGGGCGGGGCGTTCGCGAAGCTGCTCCACGCGCCGCGCGCGATGCCCGACGAGGCCTTGGCCAACATCGAAGCTTCGACGGACGACGGCGCGGCCGACGATCCTCTTCACCCCGCGGTGCGTCATGCGGCGCAGTGGGGGCCCCTGGCGCACGCGCCCGGACAGGCGGCGCCGGGCGCGCCCGAAGCGGTGCAAGTCGTGGACGGCGGTATTTCGGTCTCCGCCGGCATCTCGGCTGGCAACGTGGAGGTCCGCGCCGCCGCGTCGCTCGAAGAATTGCTCCCCGCGCTCGTGCGCAACGTCGCATGGAGCGGCGACGGGACCCGCGGCGTTGTCCACCTCGAGCTCGGCGCGGGGGCGCTGTCGGGCGCCCGCGTCGTCATCGAGGCCGACGGCGGGCGCGTTCGAGTCTCGGTGACCGGGCCCGCGTCGGTCCACGCGGCGGTCGATCTTGAGGCCTGGCGCGACCGGATCGCCGCCCGTCTCGCCGCCAGGGGGCTCGAGGCCTCATCGGTCGAGATCGTCTGAGGGCTCACCTTGGCCTCACCGAATAGAGGGTGAGCGACCGGAGGCTAGCTCGCGAGGACGCGTAGCGCGTTCTCACGCAGAAGCTTGGCGATCGTCCGTTCGCTAACGCCCGCCTGGAGGAGCGCGTCGGTGAGGCTCGGCAGGCCTCGAGGGTCAGCCAGGCCGCTGGTTGGGATGATCATGCCGTCCCAGTCGCTTCCGAGGGCAGGGGTGTCTTCACCTACGACATCAAGGATGTGGCGTAAGTGCTTGACGACAGGCTCGAGTCCGTCGCCCCCAAGATAGCGCCGGTCGAAGATCACCCCGACGACGCCGCCCTTGTCGGCGACGGCCCGCAGCTGAGCGTCGTCGATGTTCCGCCAGTGCTCGAAGGCGCCCACGACGCCCGTGTGGCTCACGATGGGCGGGCGCGTCGCCACCGCGCACGCGTCGAGGAAGCCGGCCCGGTTGATGTGCGAAAGGTCCACGATCACACCCGCGGCCTCGCACCGTCGGACGAGGTCGAACCCCCAGGGCGTCAGCCCCTGCGAATCGCGCCGGCCGTGCCCGTACGCCGGGTGGCCCGCCTCGTTGGCGCTGAAGTGAAGGAGCCCGAGATAGCGCACCCCCCGCCGCGCGAAGACGTCGACCTGATCGAGATCCCCCTCGAGGGCATGGGCGCCCTCGATGCCGAGGAGGGCCGCAATGGCGCCGTCGCGCGCGCAGGCGTCTACGTCGGCAGCCGTTCGAGCGAGGCGTAGAGCGCTGGGCTGTCGGTCGATCGCATCCCCGAGCGCGTCGATCTGTTCGTGCACGACGCGGGCGAGCCCTCGGATGCCCTTGGCGACGGGAAGGGACACGAGGCTGAAGAACTGCGCACCGAGGCCACCCTGCCTCATCCTCGGCAGGTCGACGTGCCCGCCGAAGACCGATCTCCAGAGAGGGGGCTCGTGCGAGGAGTGCAGGTCGTACCCCAGCCAGCGCGTCCACATGAGGGTGTCGGCGTGAAGGTCAATCGCCGGGTGCGCCGCGTGCAGAGCCCTCGCCTGGTCGGAGGCCGTCTGGGGAGTCGGAGCGTGGGTCACGGCGTGGGCCTTGAGATGCTCCGAGAGCAAGTGTACGTGTCTTTTGCGAAAGACAATGGCTTCACTGCTTGTGCTGGCGCAGAGCGCGCTCGACCTCATCGGGGACACGCCGCTGATCGCAATCCGGGCGCCAGAGTGGGACAGCCCGCGGGCGCAGGTCTGGGGAAAGATGGAGCAATCCAACCCCGCCGGCTCAGTCAAGGATCGCATCGCGCTCGCCATGATCGACGAGGCCGAGCGCACCGGGAAGCTGAAGCCAGGCGGCGTCGTGGTGGAGCCGACGAGCGGCAACACCGGCATCGGCCTCGCGCTCGTGTGCGCCATCCGCGGCTACCGCTGCGTGCTCACGATGCCGGAGAGCATGTCACTCGAGCGCCGCCAGCTGCTCGAGGCGTTCGGCGCCAAAGTGGTGCTGACGCCGGAAGCCCAGCAGCTCGAAGGCGCCGTCGAGAAGGCGATCGAAATCGCGCAGGCGACCCCCGGTGCCTTCATGCCGCAGCAGTTCGACAACGAGGCCAACCCCCGCATCCACGCCGCTTCCACCGCCCGCGAAATCCTCCACGCGATGCGTGGCCTGACGGTCGACGCTTTCGTGTGCGGCGTCGGTACGGGTGGCACGATCAGCGGCGTCGGCGAGGTGCTTCGGCGGGAGGTGTCGCCGGCCCCGCGTATCGTCGCTGTCGAACCGGAGAGCTCGGCCACCATCTCGCGCGGCGAGCGGGGTCCATCCAAGATCCAGGGCCTGGCCGCTGGCTTCGTGCCGCACAACTACCACCCGAAGGTCGTCGACGAAGTCCGTACCGTGACCGACGAGGACGCGTGGCGCATGAAGTCGCAGCTCGCGCGCCGCGAAGGGCTCCTCGTCGGCATCAGCTCGGGCGCGGCGGTGCACGTGGCCCTGGCCGTTGCGCAGGAGCTCGGGCCGGGAAAGAACGTAGTAACGGTGCTCCCCGACACGGGAGAGCGTTACTTCAGCCTCGAGGAGTACTTCACGCCCGAGGCGCGGGCGTGAGGCGCTCGGCGGCCCGCGTTCTCGTCGTCGGAGTCGGAGGGCTCGGTTGCCCCTGCGCCCTGGCGCTCGCCCACGCCGGCGTCGGCACGCTCGGGCTCTGCGATGACGACGCCGTCGAACAGAGCAACCTCCACCGGCAGATCCTCTTCGATGAACGCGACCTCGGCGCGCCGAAGCTCGAGGCGGCGGCCAAGGCCCTTCGCGCCGCTGCACCCGCGCTCGACGTCCGCTTGCATCGCACGCGTCTCCTGCCCGCCAACGCGGTGGCCCTCGTACGCGACTACGACGTGGTGGTCGAGGGGAGCGACAACTTCGCGACCAAGTTCCTGGCGGCCGACGCCGGCATGCTGGCGGGCGTCCCGGTGGTGCACGCGTCGGCCGTTCGATGGGTCGGCACCGCGCTGGCGGTCGGGTCGCGCGGAGGGCCGTGCTACCGGTGCCTCTTCGAGGACTTGCCCCAGGACGGCGCTCCCAACTGCGCCGAAGCCGGGGTCATGGGGCCTGTGGTCGGCATCGTCGCGGCGGCACAGGCGGATCTTGCGCTCGCGATCGTCGATGACGCGTCCGTCGCGGGCGAGCTCGTCACGTTCGACGGCCGGCGCGGCGTGCTGCGCCGCCGTCGCCTCGATGGACGCTCGGACTGCCCGCTCTGCGGCGGGCAGCCGTCGATTCGCTCCATCGAGCAGGGCCGCTATATGGGCCCCGTCGGTTACGTTGAGAACGTTGCGCCCGCGTCCGCGGGCTGAAAGGCAGAGGAAGTCCCATGGAGACGATCGTGCGCATCCCCACGCCCTTGCGAACGCTGACCGGAGGGGCCGACGAGGTGCCCGCCAAGGGCGGCACCGTGGGCGAAGTGATCGAAGACCTCGAGCGCCGCCATCCCGGCATCCGCGATCGGCTCCTCGACGACAAGGGCGTCCGGCGCTTCGTGAACATCTACGTGGGCGAGGAGGACGTGCGGTTCCTCGAGGGCCTCAAGACAGCCCTCAAGCCGGGCGATCAAATCAGCATCATCCCCGCGATCGCGGGCGGCTGAGTCCCGGGCGATGAACCGCCACGGTCGGCAGACGAGGCTCGCGGAGGTCGGCTCCGCCGGGCAGGCGAGGATTGCATCCGCGCGGGTCGAGGTGGCCGGCGACGGGCTGGACGCGTTCGTCGCCGCCCGCTACCTGGCCGGCGCCGGCGTCGGGTCGGTGTGCGTGGGCAGCGAGGCCCTCGCCGCCGCCGTGGCGCCGGTCGATGCCGCGGTCCACGTCGAGGTCGACCGCGCCGGAGCCGCCGAGGCTCATGTCGATGCCTTCGACCTTCGCGACCCCGCCGCGCGCGCGGTCGCGCGAGGTGCGCGGTCCGCGCTGAACGCGCTGCGAGCGATCCTCGAGCCTTCGCCGCCGTCCGACGGCCGTTCATCATGAGGCTTGCCCGCAGCCGCCGCCTCGAATCGGTGGTCGACGCGGTGGGCCATACGCCTCTCGTGCGCCTCCGCAAGGTCGCCGCGCATGTCCCAGACGTGGAGGTGTGGGTCAAGCTCGAGTTCGCGAACCCGGGCGGCAGCGTCAAGGACCGGCCAGCCCTGCGCATGATGAAGGACGCGATGGCCGACGGCCGCCTCACGCGCGATCGCATCCTCATCGACTCGACGAGCGGCAACACGGGGGTCGCGTACTCGATGTTCGGCGCCGCGCTCGGCGTGCGGGTCCGCCTGGTCATGCCGTCGAACGTGAGCAAGGCGCGCAAGGACATCGCCCGGAGCTTCGGCACCGAGATCGTCTTCAGCGACCCGATGGAGGGCTCGGACGGCGCGATCCGCCTCGCGCGGGACCTCGTCACGAAGAGCCCGGACGAATACTTCTACCCGGACCAGTACTCCAACCCGTCGAACTGGCGCGCCCACTACGACGGCACCGCCGTCGAGATCCTCGAGGCGCTGGGCGACCGGATCACCCACTTCATCGCCGGCCTGGGCACGACGGGCACCATGATGGGCTGCACGCGGCGGCTCAAAGAGCATGGGCGGCCGATCGAGTGCATCGCCGTCGAGCCGTCCGACGCCCTGCATGGCCTCGAGGGTCTCAAGCACCTGGCGAGCAGCATCGTCCCGCCGATCTACGATCCGAGCGTCCCCGATCGCATCCTGCCCGTCACCACCGAGGACGGCTGGGACACGGCCGACCGGCTGGCGCACGACGAAGGCTTGCACGTGGGGCATTCGTCGGGCGCGAACGTCTTCGGCGCGATCAAGGCCGCCGAGGACGCTCAGAAGCGAGGCCGAGGCGGCTGCATCGTGGCCATCGTGGCGGATCGAGGCGACCGCTACTTCGCGCCGATGAAGTGGGAGCGGCGCTACGTCTGGTAGACTGCCGCCGAGGACGAGCGATGCGTGACTTGAAGAAGCACCCGTGGGCCGCCGGCGACCTTTTGGTGCTGCGCTCGGTCATCGAGCAGGTCGACGACGAGGCCCGCGAGGCGTACGCCGCCGACGAGGAGAGCTGCGGGTTTCTCGTCGGGCCGGCGGCAGAGGCGCGCCGGGTCGACGGGATCGTCCCGATGGTCAACCGGGCGAACGCGCTGCACAGGCTGGATCCCGAGCAGTATCCGCGCACGGGCCGCACGTACTTCGACATCGACTCGATGAAGTTCCAAGGCGCCATCGCCAAGGGCGAAGCCGCCGGGCGCCCCGTGAAGATCCTCTACCACTCACACCTCGACGTCGGCGCTTACTTCTCGGCGACCGACGCCGAGGTCGCAAAGATGGGGCAAGGGGAGCCGCCGTGGGATCTCGCGTACCTGGTGACGAGCGTGCGCGGGGGGCGCGTCGACGATCGCAAGCTCTTCGTGTGGGACCCGCATGGCGGGGCCTTCGTGGAGAGTGCGCTGGAGATCGTCGACGGCGCGGGCGAGGTGCACGAGGCCCGCTGAAATGGCGTGGCGCGCGACCGGCACGGTGGCGGTGTTGCTGACGATGGCGTGGGCGCCCGCCGCCCGGGCCGAGCTGCGGGAGACGGCCGAGCGGGTCGCGCAGTCATGGCGGGAGGGCGGTGCCGCTGTGGTCATCGCCCGGACGCGGTTCATCAACGACGACGAATCCCTTCCATTGCTTCTGCCGCCCATGCCCGAGTCGCCCCTCGGTTCGTGCACGACGGTCGTGCTGCTGGGGCCGCGAGGCCTGGGCTTTCATGCAAACCTTGCCGGGACCGACTCGGACGACCCAGCCGATCGCGTGGCGAGCGAAGCGGGGGTCGTCTCGTTCGCGCGGTGTGGAGAGCCGATGCCGCGGCGAATCGTGGTGACGGCCGACTCCGGGCGCGGGGCGTTCGAGACGGTGGTCGCGCGGTCGGCGAAGGCGGTGAAGCACCTGCGCGAGATCCTCCCCGAGCGGGCTGGCGGCTTGGCGCTCGCCGCCACCGAG
The DNA here is from genome assembly GCA_003139415.1 of Myxococcales bacterium. Classification (GTDB taxonomy): domain Bacteria; phylum Myxococcota_A; class Polyangia; order Polyangiales; family Polyangiaceae; genus Palsa-1150. The sequence continues at coordinate 8,248 of PLIR01000080.1, forward strand.
CCAGGGCGCCTGCCGGCCCTGCCACCTCCAGCTCGGCGCGCCGAGGTCGCGGAGCTGCGCGGACGCCGTGACGGAGCGACGGTGGCGCCGAGGACGACCTGGCATGCTCGCGCCGATGGCTCCGGCTCGGGCGCCGACCTGCTGACGCCTGGTTGCCACGTCCTCGAACTGCTGGCGCCGGACCCGCGCGCCTCCGACCCTCCCGGCCACGGAAAGCTCGACCTCGACGCCGAGATGCGCGACGCGTCCGGCGATCGCGTGCTGGCGCGCGATCGCTCCGATGCGCCCGACGCGCGGCTCTCCCTGTGCGTGGGCGAAGATACGGCGGTCGAAGTCGGGTTCGTTGGTTCGCCGCCCGGGGGTCCGGTCACCGTCGCGCACTGGGCTTGGCCTTTGCCAGCGCACTTGCCTTCGCTCTGGGGCGCGGAGGCCATGGCGCGCATGGCGCACGTGCTCCTGACGCGGCACGCGATGCCGCTGCTTCACGAGCCCGCCGTCCTGACGCAGGGCGGCTCCGGTTTCACCGCCATGCCGACGCCGGTCGAACCGGGGGCCTGCTACGTCGCCGTAGTGGCCGTGACGCAAGGGGCGGCTCGGTCCATCACGCTGCGGGCCCGCGTCGGGGGCCAGGAGTCGATCGACGACCGCGGGCCCGACGAGAACGGTGCCGTCGTGGCGTTCTGCTCGGGCGAGAGGGACGCTGTCGTCATGGATGTCGACGTCCGGGGGACGCCGCTGCTCGGGTGGGGTCTCGCTCTCTACCGCGTCGCCGACGGGATCTGGGAGCTTGCGCGGTGACCGAGGCGCGCGTCGGTTGGTTCGTCGCGGCGGTGCTCGTCGCGACGGCTCCAGGCTGCACTCCGGGCGCGCGCACCCCCGCGGAGACGCGCCCGCTGTCTCCGCTGCCTCCGCCCCTCGTCGCCATGGGGGAGCTCGAGGGACGCACGCTGCTCGGCGATCTGCCCGATCGCGCTCGGCGACTCGGTGCCGGGGCGCCCGCGCTCGTCGCGTCGGCCGAGGCCCTCGACAACGGCTGGGTGGGCGGCTTCGTCGACGTGCCGCGCGACGACTGTCTGCTCGGCTATGCGCGCGCCTCGTCGTCCGTCGACGATGTCGACGTCGCCATCTTCTCCGAAGAGGGCACCACCCTCGCGGTCGACGAGGGCCGCGACGTGCATCCGACCGTGCTCGTGTGCGCCCCCCATCCAGACCGCGTCTACGTGACGGCGCACGTGGTCGAGGGGGAGGGGCTCGTTGCGGTGGGCGCCCAGCTCGTGCCCAAGGACCGGGCGATCATCGTGGCGCGGGCGCTGGGAGCCCGCGGCGTCGTGGGGCAGGGGCCGCGCCCTGCCGACGGATGGCCGGGGCTCGACGACGCCGTGAGGGCGCGGCGCGCCGAGGTGGGGGGAGGGCCGTGGGAAGAGGTGAGGCGTGTCGCGCTCGCCGCAGACTCGCGCTTGCCCACCGTGATGGCGCTCCCCATCGACGCAGGACAATGCGTCGACGTGATCGTCGTGCCCGACGAGGACGTGGCCCTGCTGGACGTCGAAGCGTTCGACGATCAGGGGCGGTCGGTCGGACGGGCGAAAGATGGGCCTGGGGCCCGAACTTTGGTCGTGTGCTCGCCCGTCGCGGTAGCGGGCACGTTGGCGCTCCGGCCGCACGTGGGACGTGGGCTAGTCGCGGTGGTGCTTGCGCGCTCGGCGGCCAGCGGCGAGCACGCGCTCTCGGCCCCAGCCGACGCCGTCTGGGTCGCCACATCGCAGCCGATCGACCGGGCCGGAGCGGCACGCGAAGCGGTCCTTGCGCACGATGGATATGGCTCGGCCCTTGCCCGGTTGGCGGGAGCGCTCTCGCTGGGACGACGCATCGCCGTGCCCGTGAACCTCGTCGCCGGGGCTGGCGTATGCGAGCGCGTCGACGTCGTGGCCGGGGCGCCGCTCGCGCTCGTCGACGCGCAGGTGTGGAGCGACGCGGGAGAGCTGGTCGCTTCGGGTGCGTCCGCGTCCTCGATGGCGCTCTTCGCGTGCGCGCACGGGCCCGCGCGGCTCGAGCTTCAGACCCGGGGGCGTCCCGGGCCCTTCGCGGTGACCCTTCGGCCGGAGCGCTGGAAAGGCGCCGCGCTGTCGGCCCATCCACTGGCGGCGTCGCGCATGCTCGCGCGCGCGGCGACGGGCCCCGACGCGCTGTTCGAAGGCAAAGAGCTGGCCCTTCGCGACCTGACGCTCGACGGCCAGCGCGCCATCTCGTGGACCGAGACGGTCCCCGCCGGAGCCTGTCTGCGCGCGACCGTCGGTGGCCAAGGCGACGGCGCCGGGGTGGAAGTGCGCATCTTCGACGCGCAGGGCGTGGAGGTCGATCGCTCCGAAGACGCGCACGCGGCGAGCGTCAGGGTATGCGCGGGCCCGGACGCCCCGCGCCCGGTGCGCCTCGAGGCGGGCGCGTCGGCCGGGCATCTCGAGGCTGTCCTGGGAGAGCGCATCGGCCCAGGCTCGTGATCCCGCGGACGCGAGAAGCCTTCACCGCTCCGCCAGCCGTGCGAGGAGAGCGTCCGCGCGAGCGATCTCGACCTGCCCGAGGCAGAGCCTCGGGCCCGAGCGCGGCGCGAAGACCACGCGACAGCGGCCGGAGGCTGCGGGGACGAGGCGGCCAAGCAAGAAGTCGATGGCGAGGCCGCCCGCGACGATGGCAAGGCCTACTCCAAGCAGCGCCGGCGACGCCGCGCGCACGCCGTCGACGAACGTCCCCACGCCGACGTAGCTCCCGATGACGAGCGCCAGGAGGCCGGCGTAGAGGCTCGCGCCCGCCAGGCGGATCTCCCGCTCGGCCCGCGCCAGCGCGGCGCGCGGGATGATGACGTCGTGTTCGCGCAGCGTGGTGCCGAGAAGCAGCACCCGCCAGCGCACGCGGACGTCGCCGGCGGTGGTCACGGACACCTCGCCGGGCCTGCGGAACGAGAGGGCCGCGCGCGCGACGATCTGCGCGGCACGCGCCACGAGCAACAACCCGGTGAGCGCGAGCAGGGCCGTGGCCAGAGGGCCGCGAGGCGGCGCCGTCATCTCACCGGAGATCGGATCCACCGGAGCGCGGCTCGAGCGCGCTTCGAGGACGCGCAGGAGCATGGGATCCTCGATCTCCACGGCGAGCGTCGCGGCCCGCTCCGATGCGGCGGATGCCGACGAGAGTGCCACAGCCCCGACGAGGGCTTCGCCCCGGCCCAGCGAGGGGAGCGTCCCATGGTCGAACCGGCGCACGCAGTCGGCGATTGCCGCCCAGAGGGGGGAGGCGGACGTGCCGAGGGCATGATCGATCAGGCCGGTGGCGTCGAACTCCGTGTGCGCCGCCAGCCAGAGGAGGTCATGAGCCCCGCGCTCGTCGTCTTGCGGGGTGCTGGGCGGGTGGTGCGCGAGCGCCTGCGCCGCGAGCGCCCGCGCCAGCGCGCGGGCCGCGCCGTCTTCCGGGCCCCGCTCGAGGACGTCGAGCGCGTTGCCGAACGGCGTGTTCGCGTCGTCGCGCGTGAGTCCGCGTGCGGCGGCCTGCTGGGCGACCCACTCGCGCCGCTTCGCGTCGTCGCGCGCTCCGGCCGCGTCGGCAGCGAGCCGCCCCACGAGGGCGTGCGTCAGCGCCGCGAGGTCGGCGATACGGGGGTGGAGAGAGAGCGCGTCGTAGGCGCGGGGCTCCCGGTCCGTCGGCATCGATCCCTTTGTCTCTCGCTAGGACGGCAGAGCAAGCTCGCCCCCGTGGTCGACCAGACGGCCGAACGAAGCGATCCGCGACGCCACGTCCGACCGGCCTATCTTGAGCAGTCGCTCGGGCCCGATCCCCTCGACGCAGAAGCTCCCGAGCGCCGCGGCGAAGAACATCGCCTTGCGGAGCGTCGCTGGGGACGCGTCGCCGCGCGCCGCGAGGTAGCCGAGCAGCCCGCCCGCGAACGAGTCGCCCGCGCCCGTCGGGTCGAAGACCTCTTCGAGCGGGTACGCCGGGACGAAGAAGGTCCCCGCCGCGTCGAAGAGCAGGGCGCCGAATTCGCCACGCTTGATGATGAGCATCTTCGGCCCGCGCCGGCGGATCTCGGCCGCCGCGCGCACCAGGTTGTGCACGCCCGACAGCTCTCGCGCCTCTTCGTCGTTGATGATGAGCAGATCGATGCGGCGGAGCATCTCGGCGAGGGCGGCCGGCTCACCGCCGATCCAGAAGTTCATCGTGTCGGCCGCGACTAGCGTGGGGCGCTGAACCTGCTCGAGGACGCCGACTTGAAGCTTCGGGTGGATGTTGCCGAGGAGGACGAATGGACTCGACCGGTGCTCGGCGCGGACCTTCGGCGAGAAGTCGGCGAAGACGTTGAGCTGGGTGTCGAGCGTCGTCCGGCTGGCGAGGTCGCTCGAGTAGCGGCCGTGCCACCGGAACGTACGCCCCGCCGCGCGCTCGACGCCGGCCGTATCGACACCGCGGGCGCGCAGGGCGCCGATGTGGGCCTCCGGGAAGTCGTCGCCAACGACGCCGACGATGCGGACGCCCGACGCCGTGATCGCCGACGCGGCCAGGGCCGCGTACGTCGCCGCGCCGCCCAGGACGCCCCGGTATTCGCCGGTCGGCATGTCGAGGTCGTCGAAGGCGATGGACCCGACGATCAGAAGAGGACTGGGACCGGAACTAGGACTCACAGCGTTCGCGCTCAAAGACGCCTCCCACGACGTCCCTGACTATCACCGAACGTACTTGCCGACGAGCCAATCCAGGCGCGCGCGCGCCTCGGGAGAAATGCGGTCCGCGGCCGTGATGATGGCCCCGCCCAGGGCCCCCGTCGCGCGGCTCTCGGCCGGGTCGGGCAGAGTGGTCGCCAGCTCGGTGATCGCGGCGCGGGCGCGCTCGACGTTGCGCGCGACGACGGCGAGCACGGCCTCGACGCTCACGTCGCCCTCGGTCGCGTGCCAGCAGTCGTAGTCGGTCGCGAGCGCGAGCAGGGCGTACGGCAGCTCGGCTTCGCGCGCCAGCTTGGCTTCCGGCATGGCGGTCATCCCGATGACCGAAGCCCCCCAGGATCGGTAGAGGCGGCTCTCGGCGCGCGTCGAGAACTGCGGGCCCTCGATGCATACGTAGACCCCTCCGCGGTGCACCGTGGCGCCCGCGCGCTCTGCGGCGGCCGCGAGGGCGGCGCTCGTCTTTTCGCAGACCGGGTCGGCGAAGCCCACATGCGCGACGATCCCGTCGTCGAAGAACGTCGCCGTCCGCGTCTTGGTGCAGTCGATGAACTGATCGACGACGACGAAGTCGCCGGGCACGATGCTCTCCTGCATCGACCCCACCGCGCTGATGCTGACGAGGTGCGTCGCGCCGAGCATCTTGGCGGCGCAGATGTTCGCGCGGAAGTCGATGCGATGGGGCGCGATGCGGTGTCCGCGCCCGTGTCTCGGGAGAAAGAGGAGCGTCGCCTCGCCGAGGCGGCCTCGGACGATCACGTCGCTCGGCGGGCCGAAAGGCGTCCGGATGGAAATCTCCTCGATGTGGGTGAGCCCAGGCGCGTCGTAGAGGCCGCTGCCGCCGATGACCGCGAGCACCGGAGGCGTCACGAGGGGCCTCCGGCAAGGCGCCCCACACGGAGCAGGGACTCGGCGAGGGCCGCTCGCCGGCCGCGGCGCGCCCGCTCGGCGGTGACGATGGCGCGAAGCTCCTCGAACGCGCGACCGACGTCGTCGTTGACGACGAGAAAGTCGAAGAGCGCATAGTGCTCGATCTCGCGCTTGGCGACGGCGAAGCGCCGCTGCACGGCGTCCTCCGTCTCGCTGGCGCGTCCGCGGAGCCTACGTTCGAGCTCGTTCATCGACGGCGGCAGGATGAAGGCGGAGATCACGTCGGCGACCTTCGCGCGGATCTGCCGGGCGCCCTGGTAGTCGATGTCGAAGATCATCCCGGCGCACCCTGCGTCGGCCCGCGCCCGCTCGATCTCCGCGATCGACGTGCCGTAGAGGTTTCCGTGCACCTCGGCCCACTCGAGGAACGCACCTTGGTCGATGAGCTGCAGGAACGCCGCACGGTCGACGAAGTGGTAGTCGCGGCCGTCGACCTCGTTGGCGCGCGCCGACCGGGTCGTGTGCGACACGCTGAAGCGCAGCTCCGGGCACCGCTCCATCAACATGCGGGTGAGCGTCGTCTTTCCTGCGCCGCTCGGCGAGGAGAGAATCAAGAGGAGAAAACCGTCGTACGCGTTCATTCGACGTTCTGAACCTGTTCGCGCATGCGTTCGATCTCGGCCTTGACCTCGACGACGGCGTGCGAGATCGCGGCGTCCGGGCTCTTGGCCCCGAGGGTGTTGGCCTCCCGGGCCATCTCCTGCAGCAGGAAGTCGAGCCGCCGGCCGACGGCCTCCGAGCTACCGAGCAGCACGGCGACTTGCGCGCAGTGGCTCTCGAGGCGGGTCAGCTCCTCGGTGATGTCGCAGCGGTCTGCGAAGATGGCGAGCTCCTGCTCGAGGCGCGACGCGTCCACGTCGATCTCCGCCGAGATCCTCAGCCGTTCGGCGCGCTCGCGCAGGCGGCGCCGGTGCGCATCGAGGACCGCGGGCGCCCGTGACTCGATGCCGCGGGCCAGCGTGCGCACGCTTGCCAAGCGCCGGGAGAGGTCTTGCCGGAGGGACTCGCCTTCGTGCTGGCGCATCGCGTCGAGCGCGACGACGGCCGCCTCGAAGGCGGCACGCGCAGCGTCGCGAACGATGTCGGCGTCGCGCTGCACGGACGACACGAACAGGTCCGGGATGACGGAGAGCAGCGAGAGGGGGACGTCGCTGCCGGGCGCGAGCTCGTCGCGCAGCTCGGACAGAGCCAGGAACGCCGCCCGGGCGCGCTCGCGGTCGAGCACCGGCGCACCGAGCAGGGTCCCCTCGACGCGGAGCGCGATCTCGTAGCGCCCGCGGACGAGCCTCTCTCGCGCCACCTGCTCGACGAAGCCCGAGAGGTCGGCGAGCTCGCGCGGCAACCGGACCCGGACGTCGAGGAAGCGGTGGTTCACGCCCCGGATCTCGACGCCGAGCTTGCCGCCTCCGATGGGCACGTCGCCGAGGCCGAAACCCGTCATGCTGCGCATGCGCCCTTCGACGGTACGCTGATTTGTCCGGCGTCTCCAGACCGCCTTTTGGCTTACAGCCCCTTCTTGCGCTTGGTCTGTTCGAGGACTTTGGCGTACTCGACCTCCCACTCGCGCGTCCCTTCCCGGACGTGTTTGAGCTGGGCGCGCACCTCCGCCTCGAGGCCGTCGTCGACGGCCATGTGCTTCTTGAAGGCGGGGGTCATGCGCCGGCGCAGCTCGACGTCGGCGACGTACACCTCGTCGACGTTCCCCGAATGCATCAGCATCTCGACGACCTGGTCGAGAAGGTAGTCGAGGGCTTCGTCCCCGACCTTGATGCTCTTCTCGTCGGCGACCAGCTTGCGGACGCGCTGGTAATCGCTTTGCGCCTTGCCGGTGCGCTCGATGATGTCCTTGGCGCGCTCGTTCACGTCGCGCTCGTCGGCCAGGTACTGGTTGAGGACAGCCGTGACGTCGCTCTCGACCTCCTTCGGCCGTTCGGCCTCGATGTCCTTGGAGACGAGCAGCGCGCGAACGACTTCGGCGGAGATGGCAGAGACTTTGCCGCTATAGAGGCGCATGAAGGCGAGCGCCTTTGTAGCCCGTTATTTGCGCTTCCGCACGTCCGGCGCTACCGGAATGGCGCCGGCCGATTCGCTGGCGCCTCCGAGCTGCAGGCGGCGGATGACGGCCTTCTTCTGCCGCTCCTTGTAGCGCTCGTGGGATGCCTCGCCGAGCTCGTTGTGGGCCTCCGTGTCGCGGTCCACGATCTGGAACTCGCAGATGACGAAGATGACGTTGCCGAGCAGGGTGGCGTCCGGGGGCGCGTTCTCCGTCATCCGGCGCGGAAGCCGGACGGGCATGTCGACCACCAGGTGGATGATGCGATACGTATCCGACGAGAACTTGTTGTCTCCCGGATTGAGCGCCTCGCCGGCCGTTGTGTTCGCCTGCATTTTCTCGAGCAGGTCCTTCAATGGCGTCTGCTCGACGTACGACTCGAACCCGAGCATCGAGTTCACGCTCTGCCCTGGGACGACGTAGTTGAACGGAAAGAGCCGCTTGGTCAGGTACTGCAGCACCGGGAAGATGTCGTCCTGCGACCGGGTGACCACACGAAACCGCAACTTGTCGAAGATCTGCGCCGCGATCGTCTCCTGCTTCGACAAGAGCTTCGTGATGAGGGAGTCCTTGTTCTTGCGGCCGCCGACGAACTCCACCACCGGGAAGCCGGCGGCCAGCATCGCGCCGATCACCCGGTACACCTTCTCCTCGACGATGTGGAAGACGTCCTGGTCGGACATCGGGAGCAGAAAGAGCAGCTCGCGCCCGTCGAGGTGATGGATGATGTGCATGCACTTGAGGATGGTGCAGGCGCACATGGCGCGATGTCCTCGGCCGCCCGCCGTCATCAGCAGATCGAGTACCGAAGCCTGCTCGACCGGGCGTGGGATCGGATAGTCGAACTGCCGGCGGAGGTAGGCGATCGCCTCCGACTTGACGTGTTCCAGCCGTGCGCGGTCGGCCGGGTCGTCGGCGTGCAGCTCCTGCGACAGGAGAAATTCGCGGACCTCGGCTTCGTCCGCGAAGTCGAGCCTGCGCCAATCGATGACCGAGTCCCCCCGGAGCATCAGTCGGATCGACTCGAGGTCCAGAAGCGAGAAGTCGGCCAGCGCCTTGAGGCGCTCGGCGCCCTCGCGCCTGACATCGCTCATGGCATCCCCCTTCGCATCGGGCGAAGAACCTTAGCGCAAGGGGGCCAGAACCGTGGTCGGCGTGGCCGCCGCGCCCTCAGGGGGTCTCTTGCATCTCTTCCGTGGCGGGGGCCGCCTGCGCGCCGGCGTGCCGCCCGAGCGTCAGGGTGCCAACGAAAATGCAAACCGTGACCCCGAGTACCGCGCAATGGCCAAGAAACGCGCCCGAGCAGCCGGCGACGGCGATGGGGGCGAAGGCAACCAGGTACCAGGGCGTCAGCTTCATTCGTGCGTTCTCCGCGGGGATGTCAGCCCGTTATGGGTTCGCGAGTCCGTTGACTCACATGTAAGCCAACTTACGACATCCATGACCGCGGATCCCAATTTCTACAGACCCTGGCCCAACCGGCGCAAGCGAAACCGACCCTAGAGCCTCATGCGTCGATGTTTTGCAGCGGGCTCGTGCGCGCTTGTGTGTCGATGGTGCGGGATCGGCGCGGAGTCGACGCGGAGTCGACCAGCGTTCGGCCGTTTGGCCATTGCGGACGAATGATTGCGAGCCCGTGCGCTGGCGGTTTATCGTCGCCAAGGTGGCCCCGTCGAGGACTCCGCGGGCTGCCTCCATGGCCGCCGTCGTGGCCTGCCTGGCGCCACTTGGCGGCTGTACCACGATCGATCCTGGTTCGAACTTCGTTGTCGCCGAGGTGACGTTCGACGCCAATTATTTCTACTGCCAAGTCGAGCCGAAGCTCATCTTCCAATACAACTGCGGCCCCGGCGATCCGTCCCTCGGCGACAAGGCGAACGGCTGTCACTACAACCCGTCGGCCGTGAGCGGGATGGCCCTGCTCCAGCACCCGCCGGTCGATTGTGGGGGCGGCGACGTCCCGCTGACGACGGCCTCGACGGGGCCCGGCAGCCCCGCCGAAAGCAACTACGAGGCGGTGTCACTCGAGATGAGCCCGGACTACCAGCTCGCCCCCATCTACGTTCGCCCGAGCGGGCACTACCATCCGCGACAGGTCTTCAGCGCGAGCGACCCCAACGTCATTCTCCTTCTAAGCACCTGGGCGTCGAAGTGACGCACCCTTTCACCGTGCTGCACGCAGCCGCCCTGGGCTTCTTTGCGGCCCTCGGGAGCATCTCGGCCACGGCCGAAGCGGCGGAGCAGGAGGCAGAAGCGTTCGCACGGGTCATCGTGGACTCGGCCGAGCTTCGCACCTCGCCCGGCGTCAGCGCGCGCGTCATCTACGTCGCCCATCGCGGCGAGACCTTCGCGCTCGACGGCCGCCCGAGCGCCGGGTTCTGGCTGCGTGTTCTCCTGGCCGACGGTCGAACGGCCTACGCCTTGGGCGACGAGGTGCAGCCGTTCGCCGTCAACCGCAACGACGAGGGGGCGCCGAGCCGGCCGGGGTTCTTCGCGCCGCCCCCGCTCGAGGGATCGCGGATCGGGCTGTCGCTCGTCGGTGGGGTGCTCAACATCCCCGTGCTGGGCGAGGGCCAACAGCGATTCAGCTACGTCGAGGCGCGCCCGTCGATCGTTCTTCACAAGACGGTGAGCCTCGAGGGCTTCATCGGCGATGCGCTCACGACCGACGGCGCGCAGCTCCTCTACGGGGCTGGCCTTGCCATCTACCTCGCGCCGGATTGGCCCGTGTGCCCGTTCGTGGGGCTGTGGGGCGGTGGCCTGAGCGTCTTGCCAAACCCCGAGTCGTTCGTCCTCAAGCGCGAGGATCTTTACGTGGTCCGCGCTGGCGGCGGGATCCTCTTCGCGCTGCGAAACCGGATCCTCGTCCGCATCGAGGCGACCAATCTCTCGGTCTTCACCGCGGATTCGTACAAGAATGCCCAGACGATCGCGGGCGGTCTCGGCGTGTACTTCTGAGGGCCGGCGCATGGAGCGAAAGACCAAGAGACTTGGAATCGGGTCCGCCGCGGCGTGCCTCCTGCTCGCGGTCATTTAATCCTCAAATGACAGCCCAAATGACACCACCCGGAACAACGGAAACCGACGAGCGCTCATCAATATCGGTTTCTGCGAAGCCCGCCCGCGGCCTCTTTCCGACCCGCATCCTGG
>PLIR01000374.1 GCA_003139415.1 Myxococcales bacterium
AGGGTGTGCAGGAACTGCTCGTAATCCTCTTCCCATGTGGCGCCGAGATGTTCCTTCCAGCTGTCGCTGAGGGTCTGCGGCATGACGTGCTCGATCGTGAGCGAGGCTCCCGGCACGACCTCCTTGTGTCCCAGCCCGCCCTCCAGACGTTCGAGGATGAACTTCGTCTTCTCCCGGCGGTCTCCACCTCCGTAGAGGCGCGCGGACCCGAGCCGCTCACGAAACTCTTCATCTCGCGGGTAGCCGCGCGTGCTCGCGGAGAGCGTCTTGCGAACTCCTGTTGCGACGTCGACGCCACCACGCGTGGCTTGCTCGTAGAGCGGCGCGAAGACCTTGTTCAGTCCGTACGTCGGAACGCCGCAGACGAAGCGGCGCACCAAGTAGTTCTCGACGGTGTCCAGCACCGCGCAGAACTCGTCCTCGGTCTTGGTCCCGGACGCAACATCGGCGAAGAGCGCCAGTAAGAAGGGGTACGCGACCGTCACCTCCAGCCGGTTGAGGCGCTGCAGGCGAATGCCAATGCGCTCGCTGGTTGCCTGCGTGGGGTTAAGGAGCACCGCGTAGTACTCGGAGAACTGGGCCAGCTCCTTCAGGTGCTCGATCGGGGCGCGGGTCCGGTCCTCGTCGACGCGAGCCTTCAGGGCTGCGTAGACGTCGGTTTCCCGGATGACCCCCGCGAACCGCGTGAGGTAATGGCGAACGAAGTCCGTGAGCGAGTCCTCGCCGAGCCGACGCTGCATCGGGCGCCACAGGTCGATGTGCGCGCGCTCATGATCCTTCTCCGGCAGCCTCATGAAAAAATAGTTGCGGATAAGATCTGCCTGCGAAAGGGGACGGCCCTTGCCGTTCAAGCTCTCGAAGATCCGGTGCGGGTTGTCTCGATCATCGAGGATGATGCTGACCAGGGTCAGCTTGCTGATGAGGACCCGGAGCAGCTCCTCGAGGTCCGGTGCATCCGAGCGCCGCAGCTTGCTGGAAAAGAACTCGTACGCCGCGCCAATGCCGCTGCTCGTGGATGTCCGGGTACTGCTCACAAGCCGGACGAACGCCTCGCGGTCGCTCTCCGCAGCATCTTCGCTTTGGGTCGGCAGGAGCTTGTAGTGGTCGGCCCCGTCTTCGTGACGGTTCGTCACGAGGTCGTCGATGCGGTCCGCGAGCTTCGTCGCGCCCTTCTCGCGTGCGCGGTCGCGGATGAGCGTCAGGAGGACGAGCAGCGTCGTCAGGCGCTGCTGACCGTCGATGAGCAGGCGCTTCTCGACCCCCTCGGGGATCGACTTCGCCGGGGACGTGACGATGGAACCAAGGAAGTGCGGCTTGGCCTCCGGCTCCTCAAGCAGCTCCAGGACGTCATGCCAGAGCGTCTTCCACTGGTCCGCCGTCCACGAGTACGGGCGCTGATAGTGGGGCACCAGGAACTGCTTCGTGCCCTCCAGCACCCTCTGGATCTTCGCTTCGGCTGCTTCCATCTCCGCCCCTTCGCTCGACGATCTGCGAGTAGACGGCGCCAAGGCGGTGACGGCAAGGGGGATGATCTGCCGTGGGACGACTCCGAGCAGACCCATGGCGGCTCTGGCGCCGATCAGCGCCACATCACGGCTAACGGCATTCGAGAACCACTTGGGCCCGACTTGTCGCTGCCAACCGTGGGCGGCACGGCGCGTATGATGCTGTCCGTGGGCCAGCGCTCCGCCACCGAAACTCTCGCCGGCATCTACCAGGCCTTCCTCTCACGCCGCGTCTGGAAGCAGGCCGACCTCGCACGCGAGCTCGGAATCGGCACAGAAGCTCTGCGCCGCACGCTCCACGAGCTGCAGGAAAAGGGGATGCCCCTGGAGCGCGAGGACGAGCCGCCGCAGGTCTACTGGAGCGTGCGCAAGGACTGGTTCCCGGGCAGTGTCCTCTTCAAGAGCGAGGAGGTTCCAGATCTCCTACGGCAGCTTCGGCGCATTCCGCACGGCCAGGGGCGCGCGCGCCTTCTCGCGCTCGTCCTGGAGCGACTCCCTTCGCACACCGCAGCTTCGGCGGCGCCTTCTGTGGTCCTCGCCCGCGAAGCGAGTCCGCAGGAGGAGCGGTACCTCGAGGTCGTCGAGGACGCGGCGAACCGCAGGACGACGTTGCACATGCGTTACCTCACGGCGGGGCGCGTCGACGAAGGAATCCGCCAGGCTTCCGTGCACCGGGTGCTACTTGGACCGCCTGCGCGGTTCGCGGCGACCTGCCATCGCGACGGCAAGCTTAAGACTTTTCGTGTCGATGGCGTCCTCGACGCGCGGCTCGAGCCGCAGGAGCCGTTCCGGGCGGCCGATGACGCGGTGCTCGACGCTTACGTGAAGGGGAGCCTCGATGGGTTTCACGAGGACGGGCCGGTGTCCGTTTTCTCCTTCCTCGTGCGCAATCCGGAGGCGCGCTGGGTGAAGAAGAACCTCCTCGAGGGCATGGAGTTCGGGCCTGCGCCCGATGGCATCCGCGTGACGGTGATCACTGCGGCGTTGAACCGGATGGCCCGCTACGTCGTGGCGCTTGGTGCCGCGGCCACCCCGGAAACCCCCGCACTTGCAAGAGAAGTCGCGGCCCTCGCGCAGGGGGCGCTGGAGGCGATCGCCGCCGCAGGTGAACAGCTGCGCAGCCGCGTCTAAACGCCGGACCGTTTCGACGGAGTCGAGCGCGCATTCCTTCCGAGTCGGCCCGAGAGGCCGCGTCGAAAGGAACCCCATGAACGCCTCGCATCCTCCCGTCCCCGCTTCCCCCGCGCTGCCTCGTCCCGCCACCTTCCCTCCTGCGGACTCGAGCCTCCCGGCCAATCACAACGCGGAGCCGATCCGGCTCGAGCTCGTCGTCCGCGATCCCGAGATCGCCAACGAGCTTGTGCAGCGCACGACGGGACGCGAGCGCGACGACTACGCCGTCAGCGCGCTCCGCCTCGGCGTTCTCGCCCTCCGTCAGGCGAGCGGCGCGCTCGACTCGCAGACGATCCAACGCGAGGGCGAGCGCCTCCTCGGCGCCGTGCGGGCTCTCCTCGTCGAGCGTACCGGCCAGGTCACCGACGGCGTGACGAACCTCCTCGGTACATACTTCGACCCGAAGAGCGGCTCGCTACCGCAGCGCCTCGAGCGGCTCGTGAAGCGTGACGGCGAGCTCGAAAGCTTGCTGACCCGTCACCTTGACGGCGACCGCTCCGTGCTTGCGCAGACCCTCGCCTCCCACGTCGGTCGCCAGAGCCCCTTGTTCAAGCTCCTCTCGCCGGAGCAGAGCGACGGACTTGTCTCGACCCTCGTCCGCACCATCGACCGTGCCCTGCAGGCGCAGAGCGAGCAGGTGCTCGGCCAGTTCTCCCTCGACAGCGAGGACTCGGCGCTTTCACGCCTGCTGCGCGAGGTCGCCACCCGGAACGGTGCCTTGCGCAAGGAGCTGGCCGACGACGTGGCCGCCGTGACCAAGGAGTTCTCGCTCGATCACGAGGACTCCGCCCTGCGGCGGCTGTCCACAGCGATCGACCAGACCTGCAAGGCCGTCCAGACGAGCCTGACGCTCGACGACGAGGGCTCACCACTCTTTCGCATGCGACGCGAGCTGCGCGAGGTCATGGACGGCATGGCCACGGCGAACACCCAGTTTCAGAGCGAAGTGCGCGCCACGCTCGAGGGCTTCAAGGCTCGCCGCGAAGAGGCTGCACGCTCTACACGACACGGCACGACGTTCGAGGGCGCCGTCGGCGACTTCGTGCGCCACGAAGCGCAGCGCCTCGGAGACCTCTACGAAGCCGTCGGCACGCTCAAGGGCCAGATCGACCGCAAGACGGGGGACCACGTTCTGACCCTGGGCTCCGAAAGCGGTGCGCCCGGCGCGCGAATCGTGTGCGAGGCCAAGGCCCGGAAGGGATACGTCGAGCGCGACGCCCTCGAAGAAATCGCCCGCGCGCGCAAGAACCGCGGCGCCCAAATCGGCCTGGTCGTGATGGAGCGCGCGACGGCGCCCGAAGGGATCGAGCCGCTGCGAAAGGTGGGGAATGACGTCCTTGTTGTTTGGGACTCTGACGACCCTGCCAACGATCTGGTGCTGCGGCTTGCGGTGTCCGTCACGCGTGCCCTGTGCGTGCGCGAGAACGTGGCCGAGAGCGAGTCCCAAGCGAACCTGGAGAAGCTCGACGAGAACATCGAGAGCATCGCCAACCAGGTCGCCGTCCTGGACGAGATCATCCACAGCGGGAGGCTTATCAAGCGGCGCGGCGAGAAGGTGGTGAGCAGCGGAGAGAGGCTGCGCGAGACGCTGGAGCGCGAAGTGGCGGCCTTGCAGGACCACATGAAGGCGCTGAGGAAGGAGCGCGCGTGATGGCGTCGCTGGAGGGTTCGGTAGAGTACGATGGCCCGGGGGACTGCCGATGAAGCGCAAGGGAGACGAGCTGCGCCTCGCGGCGACAGACGTCACGACGTTCGCGGCGTGCGCACATGCCATTGCGCTCAACCTGGCCGTAGCCGAGGGGACGCGCCCACCCCCACCGCGGTACCCGGACGTCGCGGCCCAGTTGCTCAGTGAGCGGGGGCTGGCCCACGAGGCGGCCTACGTCGCGGAGCTGCGCAAGACGCGAACCGTGGAAGAGATCCCCGATCGCGCCACGGACGCCGCGCAGCGAACGCTCGAAGCGATGCAACGCGGGGTGGACGTCATCTACCAGGGGATGCTCCGAAGTGGCCGATGGCTCGGGCGCCCCGACTTCCTGATCCGCGTCCCACAGCCGAGCGGCACGTGGGCGTGGTCGTACGAGCCCGCGGACGCGAAGCTCGCGCTAACAGCGAAGGTGAACGGCCTTCTGCAGCTCTGCTTCTACTCGGAGCTGCTCTCTCTGCTGCAGGGGGTCCGGCCCGAGCAGATGACGCTCGTCCTCGGCGACATGCGGAAGGAGACGTTCGCCACGGCGCGCTACGAGGCGTATTTCCGCTGGGTGCGACGGCGCCTGGAGGAGGCCGTCACTTCGCCGATCGCCACGTATCCCGAGCCAGTCGACCACTGCGACGTGTGCGACTGGTTCGGTGACTGCCAGGCGCGCCGGCGCGCGGACGACCACCTCTCCCTCGTCGCCGGAATCAGCGGAAGCCAGCGACGAGCGCTCGATCTCGTTGCGGTGCGGAAGCTCGGTGAGCTCGCCGTGCTTACGCCCGATGCACGCGTCGAGGGAATCGGGCGTCCCGCACTCGCGCGGATCCGCGAGCAGGCGGGCATCCAGTTGCGAGGTCGCGACCTCGGCGCGCTCGTTTACGACCTGATTCCGGACGTCGAGGACGGGCACGGGTTGATGCGCTTGCCCGAGCCGTCACCGGGCGATCTCTTCGTTGACCTGGAAGGCGACTCGTTCGCGCTTGGGGAAGGCATCGAGTACCTCTTCGGGATCGCCGCGCGGCCGCCGACTGCGGGAGGCTCGCCCAGCTACACGGCGCTGTGGGCGCTCGATCACGCGAGCGAGCGGGCCGCCTTCGAACAGCTCATGGCGATCATCGCCGAGCACCGATCGCGGCACCCGGACATGCACGTTTACCACTACGCCCACTATGAGCCGACGGCGTTCAAGCGGCTCGCGGGGCGATACGCGACGTGCGTTGACGCGCTCGACGAACTGCTGTGCGCGAAGGTGTTCGTCGACCTGTACGCGGTCGTGAAGCAGGGGGTGCGCGCGTCGGTCGAGAGTTACTCGATCAAGCGCCTCGAGCCGCTCTACGGGTACGAGCGTGACGTGCCCCTGCCCGTCGCCAACCGGAACCTCGCCGCCTTCGCCGCGTGGCTGGAGCGAGGAGCGGCGTCGGAGCTCCCCGCAGAGCTGCGCGCGGCCGTTGAGGGTTACAACCGGGACGACTGCCTGTCAGCGCTCCAGCTGCACGCGTGGCTCGAGGAGAGGCGGACCGAGCTCGAAGCGCAGGGCGATGCGACGCTGCCGAGACCGCAGCCCGAGTCGGGCAAGGCGAATGACGACCTGCAGGAACAGATCGGTCGCGTCCGAGCGGTCATGAACGCCCTGCTCGTCGGCGTCCCCGAGGAGCCGGAGCTCCGTGACGAAGCGCAGAATGCTCGGTTCGTGCTCGCGCACCTGCTCGAGTGGCACCGGCGCGAGGACAAGTCGACGCACTGGGTGTACTACCGCCTCTGCGAGCAGCCCGAGGAGGAGCTCCTAGAGGACCGGACCGCGATCGGCGGCGTGACGTACGAGGGCGTCGTGGGCAGGGAAGCCCGCTCGCTCGTCCACCGGTATCGCTTTCCTCCGCAGGACCAGACGATCGACAGGGCCCGGGAAATTCACGATCCACGGACGAAAGCCGCCGCGGGTACCAGAGTCGCTGTCGACGCGAGCGAGGGCGTTCTCGACCTGAAACGTGGTGATAAGTCGGCGGTACCGCACCCGAGCGCGGTGATCCCTTACGAGGTCGTCCAGACCAAGGAGCATCGCGCCAGCCTTCTGCGTCTCGGCGAGCACGTGCGCGACCTCGGACTGGGTCCGACTCCGCCCATGACGTCGGCTCTGGCGCTCCTGT
>PLIR01000516.1 GCA_003139415.1 Myxococcales bacterium
GTGGACGGGGCCCCGTTGAAGCCCGAACCCGCAGCGCAGGCACTTCTCCGCCGCCTTGCGATCCCCGTCACGGTGGACGGGGCCTCGTTGAAGCCCGTAGTACGCGGCGCGGTCGACGAGGGCGACCAGCCGATCCCCGTCACGGTCGACGGGGCCCCGTTGAAGCAGGTTGGAGAACACCAAGTGAATCAGAGGCATGTACCGATCCCCGTCACGGTCGATGGGGCCCATTGAAGTCTCGGCATAGGCACCGCGGAGCGCGACGATCAAACGTGGGAGGGCGACTCCACGCGAGCGCGCACTGGTAGGCTCGTCCCCCCCGATGCGCATCCTCTCGTGGAACATCGCCCACCGCGTCGAGCCGTGGCACGCCCTCGCGAAGGATGAGACCTTCGACGTCGCACTGCTTCAGGAGGCGAAGGCGCCCCCGGCCGACGTGAAGTTGGAGGTGTTCCCCGATCCCGCGGGGTGGGGGCCGAGCCCCCGAACAGCGGTTGTCCGCCGTCCAGGTCGACACTCCATGACGTCGCTCCCCACGGCGCCCATCGGCCGAGCCGGGCGCGGGGTTGTGTCCGAGTCCCGGCCCGGAACCATCGCGGCCGTCGAAGCGAACCTCGCGAACGGCGAGGTCGTGACGCTCGTGTCGATCTACGGGCACTGGGAGGATCCGACCGCCGAGAGCGGGTGGATCGTCGCGGACGCCTCGGTGCATCGACTCATCTCGGATGTCTCCCTGCTCGTTGGGAGCGAGCGCGGGCATCGGCTGATCGTCGCGGGCGATCTCAACCTCCTCTACGGCTACGGCGAGAACAGGAGCCCTTACTGGGCGGGCCGGTATCAAACGGTCTTCACGCGCATGGCGGCGATTGGGCTCCCGTTCGTCGGCCCGCAGCACCCGGACGGCCTACAGGCGGAGCCCTGGCCCGACGAGCTGCCACGTCAGAGCAAGAACGTGCCCACGTTCAGGCCGACCTCCGGAGTGGCGTCCCGACAGCTCGACTACGTGTTCGCGTCGCGTGAACTCGTTCCTCGTCTTCGGGTGCGCGCCGCGAACAAGCCCGACGAGTGGGGTCCGAGCGATCACTGCCGCGTCGAGATCGGGCTTGACGAGCACGCGTGACACTGCGGTGCGGCTCTTGCGTGGGCATATTCATCGCCAGCGTGCCGCACCACGCGAGGACCACGCTGAGAGGCGCGCGCGGTGACGAGCGGCCCGGTTCACGGCCTCGACTCGCCCGGACCACGCCAACGTCAGTCTCGGAGACTGCCGCGCACCTGCCGGGGGCGGACCACCGGCACGGCTCCAGGGCCGTGGCGTTAGCGATTGTCCTCCACCACCTTCTTCTCGGGCGACGCTGGGCGAGGTTCGGCTTTCTTCGGCCCCCTGGACAGCAGCGACAACTGCGGGCTCGTGGAGAACAGCCGCTCTTCGGGGATCACTCGATCCCAAAGGCCGAAGACGGCCGCGAGCACGTGGTCTAGCTCCCGCGTTGCGTTGGTGCGAGCGAGATCGGGCCGCTCGGGCAGGCAGTGCACGGCTCGGCGTGAGCCTTCGAGCGTGTGGAGGACGCCCTTCGACCACCCGGAGCCAGCATAGACGAGACATCCGGGAATCCAGAGAGCCTCAAGGTCTTGCAGCGCGTACGGGATTTTCTCGTCGGTCGTGCCCGGCACCTCCTGGTACTTTGTCTCCACGGCCAGGGCTCGCTGGTCGGACCGACGAAGCACGAAGATGTCGAGCTTGCGGTTCTTGCCGATGATCGTCTTGCCGAGCGAGACCTCGGTGTAAACGACGACCTCCCTCGGACCGTAGTTCACGTCGACGTACGCCGCGATCAGGTCGCGGTACTCATGCGGCTTCACCGCCCTGGATCGTATTGGGCCGCGGGCGCCGGACCCAAGTTTCCCGGGAATCCGGGGCGAACAGCGTCCCGGGACGGGCGCCCGCTTGGTCCAGCCGACCCTTAGCGACGTCGCACGCGAGCCGGCTCGTGTCCGTCCCCGCGAAGTTCCGACCCTGACTGACCGCCGCCACGCCAAAGGCGCCGGACCCGACGAACGGGTCGATCACGATGTCCCCTGGGGCGCTGCTCTGGCGGATGAGGACTTCGCCGACCTCGACCGGCTTTTCGGTCGGGTAGCCATTCCGCACGCGAGGCGCTTCGATGATGTCGGGCACGCCGAGGTCGTTCAGGCGGCGCTTGCCCTTCTCGAAGAAGAGAATCATCTCGCAGCGAGCACGGTAGTGGTAGCCCATTCCGATGGTGCGCTTGTCCCAGATAAGCGGCTTCCAGAACTTGAAGCCCGCAGCCTCGCCGAGGGGCTTCGCCACGAACATCGTCTCGGCGTCGCAGAACAGGTACAAGTGCGCGTCCTTCTTGAGCGCGCGGTACGCGGCATCGAATAGCTCGGGGAACCGCGCGTTGGGGAAGATCGTGAACCAGTCGTTGCTCGACGCCCTCGAGTGCTTGAGCCTCGTCGTCGTCCCTATGGCCCGGTGCTTCTCCAGGGACTCGTATGCAGGGTCGGTGATCATGAGGCCCGCCGAGCTTGGCGGGAGGGACCGAAGCCACGTCACGGCATCCGTCTGGGCAAGCTGAAAACAGGGCGGCATTCGAGCACCGTTCGCCCGGACGCACGAGGGGGCCAAGTTTCCGACGTCCGAACTCCCCTACGGCACACCCCGCGCCGACGCCGCGCCGACGAGGAGCGCGGTCCACGCGGCGGGCAAGGGGCTGTGCGTGGGATCGTTCGATGCGTGGGCCAAAGGGTGGGCCGTCGAGGACATGCTCACCGGCAGCGTCGGCCCCATCCTCGTTACGCCCGCGCGGCTGCGACAATTCGTTCATCTCGCAGGTCCGGTGGCCGGAGGACTGGCTCGGCGGCCGCCCTCAGTCCCACCCTCGTTCCATCCACGTGGCTGCGACGTCTCGCTCACTTGGCATATCCGGTGGCCGTTGAGGACATGCTCCGCGGTCGCCTCCGTCCAGCCTCCGTTCCACCCACGCGGCTGCGACGTCTCCTTCACCTGGCATACCCCGTGGCCGTCGAGGATGTGTTCCCTGTCCGCCTCGGTCCACCCACGCGGCCGCGACGTCTCGTTCACCGGGAATACCCCGTGTCCGTCGAGAATGTGTTTCCTGTCCGCCTCCGTCCAACCTCCGTTCCATCCTCGCTGCCGCGACGTCTCGTTCACCGGGGATACCCCATGGCCGTCGAGGATGTGCGCCCTGGCCGCCTCCGGTCGATCCTCCGTTCCATCCGTGGGCTGCCTTCGCGACCAACCGGAATCTCTGGACCCGGAGTCGAAGACGGAGGG
>PLIR01000441.1 GCA_003139415.1 Myxococcales bacterium
AACTGGATACCATCGTGCGACGTTCCGCCGACATACTGAACGTCAAGATCGAGCCGCAAGGCGCGCTGGAGATCGCGCGCCGCTCGCGCGGCACCCCGCGGGTCGCCAACCGCCTCTTGCGCCGTGTCCGCGACTTCGCCGAGGTTCTCGGGAACGGCCGCATCGATCTCCGCGCCGTCCTCGACGCGTGCAGCCGCCTCGAGGTCGACGACGCGGGGCTCGACGAGATGGATCGCAGGTACCTCTCGGTGCTCATCGACCACTACGATGGCGGCCCCGTCGGCGTCGACGCCCTGGCCGCCGCCCTGGCCGAGCCCCGGGATACGCTCGAGGACGTCGTCGAACCCTTCTTGATCCAGCAGGGTTACGTGGGGCGCACCCCCCGGGGGCGCGTGGCAAATCGCAAGGGCTACGAGGCCTTAGGCAAGGCTCCTCCCGTGCGACCGGGCGGCGGGACCCCCTCCGAAGGCTCCGAGCAGGGCGACCTCTTTTGATGACGCAGCGCGCGAGGGAGGAACGTGCGGGCGCGGGTTGGCCCCTGCGTTTCATGCCGAGTACACTTGGTCGGTGCTTGGCGGTCCCGTCCTGGTGGTCGACGACGACACCGTCAGTCGACACGTCCTGATTCAGGCGCTCGCGCAGGCCGATCTCCCACACGTCGCCGTCACCTCCGGGCTCGAGGCGCTCGAGCAGATCGACAAGCTCGCGCCATCGCTCGTGCTGCTCGACCTCGTGATGCCGCCGCCGGACGGCTATCAGATCCTCCGAATCCTGCGGAGCCGCCCCGAGACGCGCGACCTGCCCGTCGTGGTGCTGACGGGCGTCGAGGCCGACGAGGAGATCGCGCGCGTCTTCGAGGCGGGCGCCGACGACTTCGTGCGCAAGCCGTTCAAGCCCGTGGAGCTCGTCGCGCGCATCCGCGGGCAACTCCGTGTGCGTGGGTTCGTCGACGCGCTGGCGAAGAGAGAGCAGGACAGCCGGCTCGTGCTCGAGCTGACGCAGGCGCTCGCGTCGAACCTCGACTTTCGCGGGATCCTGTTCACGGTCGTCCAGCGGATCGCCGACGTGGCCAAGGTCGACCGGGTGAGCATCGTCCTGGTGCGCGAGGAGGGCGACGTCGGCTACGTCGTCGCCGCCAGCGACGACGAGACGCTGCGCGACCTGCCGATCGATCTCTCCAGGTACCCCGAGATCCTGCAGGTGCTCTCGAGCCGCGAGGCCCTCGTCGTTCCCGACGTGGCGACCCACCCACTGCTCGAGATCGTCCGCCACGAGGGCCAGTTCAAGAGCGCCTTCAGCTCGCTCGCGATCCTGCCCATCCTGTACGAAGACCGGCCCATCGGCGTCTTGTTCCTTCGCGCCCGCCACGAGTTCACGTTCGGCGACCGCGAGCTCGCCCTGTGCCGCACGGTCTCGAACGCGATGGCGATCGCGCTTCGCAACGCGCGCGTGATGCAGACGCTCAAGGATCAGACGCAGCAGGTCAACGTGGCGCGCTTCGAGGCCGAGCGTCGGCTGCGGACGCTGCAGCGCTACGCCGACTTCTTCGAGAGCGCCGCCGACGGGATCATCGTCATCGACGCCGATGGCCACCTGCTGTTTTCCAACCCGCGCGCCCGGGCGATCACGGGCTATTCGGAGGCCGACTTGAGCGGCCGCCGCGTCGGCGACATCTTCGCCCTCGAGGACGTGAACATCGCGCACGAGCTGCGGGTCGGGTTCACGCGTGGCCACTACCCCCAGAACGTCGACGTGCGCATCCGCAAGAAGAACCGCGACGTCGCGATCCTCAGCGCGAACCTCAATCCCGTGTTGCGCGAAGAGGGCGTCGTGCTCTGCACGTTCCGCGACGTGACGGCGGAGCGCGCCGTCGAGCACGAGCTCGTCAAGACGAAGGACTTCCTCCAGCGGATCATCGACTCGTCGGTCGACGCCATCGTCAGCGCCGACCTGAAGGGCCGCATCTTGCTTGCCAACCCGGCGGCAGAGCGCACGTACGGCATCCCGGTGTCGGAGCTGCTCGGGCAGGACGTCAGCAAGCGGTATCCCGACGGCGTCGCGCGCGATATCATGCGCCTCATTCGCGCCGGGGGCGGCCGCGTCGAGGGTCTGCGGACGGAGCTGCTCGACTCGAACGGCGATCGCGTCCCTGTCTCGCTCTCCGCGGCGCTGCTCTACGAGGGCAGCACGCCGATCGGCAGCGTGGGGATCTTCACGGATCTGCGCGAGAAGGTGCGGATGGAGCAGCGGCTCGCGCAGGCGCAGGAGCAGATCCTCGCCCAGGAGCGTCAGTCGATCGTCGCGGAGCTCGCCGGCGCGGCCGCGCACGAGCTCAACCAGCCGCTGACGAGCGTCATGGGATACGCCGAGTTGCTCAAGCGCCGCCTCGACCGCGGAACCAACGCGTACTCGGCCGCGGAGATCATCTTCAACGAAGCCGAACGGATGGCCGAGATCGTGAAGAAGATCGGCACGATCACGAAGTACGAGACGAAGTCGTACGTCGGCCGCGCGCGGATTCTCGACTTGGATCGCTCTGCGCCTGCGGCCCCGGTGGTGGACGCTTCCGGTGATTCACCGCTGCCGCTGCCCGCCGGCTCCGCCCCCGCGAACCCCGCGAGCGTGGGTGCCCCGAAGGTGGGCACATGAAAAAGAGCGCGACCCGGAGCGGGCGGGACACGGGCGAGATCACGATCCCGCCCGCGAGCGGTGCCCGCCTGGAGGAGCCTGGCGAGGCCGAGGGCTCGTCGGCCAGGACCCGCCTGCTCGACGACGTCCCCACCCTGTGGCTCGATCAGCTCCTCCTTGCCGTGCTCGATCTTCCGACGCAAGGCGGGGAGATGGCCGTCGCCCAGTCCTTGCTCGACTCTCTCGCCCGCATCCTGCCGTCGTACGCCGTGGGCATCTGCCTCGCGCAAGACCCCGGCGCGGGGGCCCCCGTCGTGCTGCGGCGGGTGCCCGCCGTGATGCGCGAGCGTCCCGTGGAAAGCAATCCCGCGCGCATCTTTCCGGGCCTCGAGCACGAGCACGTCATCGCCATTCCGGGGCTCGAAGGATCGACGCTGCGCCTCGGCTCGGCCGACGCCGACCTGGAACCCGAAGGCCCCCCTGCAGCGCGGCTGCTCGAGCGGGCCGCGATGGCGCTCGGCCGAATCCTTCCCGGCGTGCGCGCCGCGTCCGCGCCGCCGCAACGCAACTCCGTTCCCCTCGATCAGCGGATGGTCCGGGCCGACAAGCTGGCGACGTTCGGACAGGTCGCTGCGGGGGTCGTGCACGAGCTGAACAACCCGCTCACGTCGATCGTGTCTTACTCGGACTATCTCATCCGAAAGGCGGACGCCGACGGACGCGACGCCGAGGACGTGGAGCGCCTGCGTCGCATCGGCGAAGCGGCCCACCGGATGCTGCGGTTCACCCGGGAGCTCGTGAACTACGCGCGCCCCTCCGTGGGCCTTCCCGTTCCGGTGTCGATCGGCGGCATCGTCGACCGGGCCGTCGCGTTCTGCGAGCACGTGCTTGCCGCGGCGGGCATGCGCGTCGAGCGCGAATACTCGTCGGAGTCGCTCACCGTCAACGCGATCAGCGAACAGCTCGTCCAGGTGTTCGTGAACCTCGTCACGAACGCCTCGCAGGCGGCCCCCGCGGCCGACGGACGCCTCGTCGTGAGAACCTTCCTGCGGCCGTCCAGCCGCGCGAAGGGCTCGATGTGCGTCGTCGTCGAGGTCGAGGACAACGGATCCGGGATCGCCGAGGACCACCTACCCCAGATCTTCGCGCCGTTCTTCACGACCAAGGCGGAGAGCAACGGCACGGGCCTCGGCCTGTCCATCGTCAAGGGCATCGTCGAGAGCCACGACGGCGACATCCAGGTCGAGAGTCGGCTCGGCGGCGGCACGCGTTTCGTCATCGAGCTGCCGGCCGTTCGCTGACGCGTTCTTGACGCTGCGCCCCGGCGTGCGCACCCGTTAGGGGATGCCCCTCGCGCTCGTTCTCGACGACGCTCCCCGCGAACTGGATACCTCATCCGAAAAGCCCCAAGGCGACACGACCCCGTCGGAGTCCGAAGCCCTCGACGCGTACTCGCGGGTCATCGCGGGGGTGGTGGACCGCGTCGGTCCCGCCGTCGTCAGCATCGGCCGCGTCTCGAAGCGCGGTCCGGCGGGCGCCGGCTCCGGCGTCGTGTTTGCGCCCGACGGGTACGTGCTGACGAACGCGCACGTCGTCGCCGGGGCCGATCGCCTCGAGGTCGGGTTCACCGACGGCAACACGTCGCCCGCGCACGTGGTCGGGGTCGATCACGCGACCGACGTCGCCGTCGTCCGCACCTCGAGCGCGCCGCCAGCGGTGGCCGCCTTCGGCGATTCGTCGCGGCTGCGGGTCGGTCAGCTCGTCGTCGCCATCGGCAATCCTCTCGGCTTCAGCTCCACCGTGTCCGCGGGCGTCGTCAGCGCGCTCGGTCGCACGATGCGATCGCGTGACGGTCGCGCGATGGAGGAGATCATCCAGAGCGACGTCGCGCTCAATCCCGGAAACTCCGGCGGCCCTCTCGTCGACTGGCGCGGGCGCGTGGTCGGCATCAACACCGC
>PLIR01000350.1 GCA_003139415.1 Myxococcales bacterium
TGTAGATTCCGGTTCGAGTCGAGGGCTTCCATCGTGATCTCCACGACGCCGTAGTCCGCGAGGAACGGTAGAATGCAGTCGCTGCCGTTGCAATCTTCTGCCGTGCGCTCGACGATCGCCTCTGCGCTGCTACCGAAATTGGTGGGCGCGCTGGACACCGATTCGTAGAGCCAGCCCCGTCGACGCGCTGGTGGGGCTCAAGATCTCGAAGTAGAAGAACGCATAGGTCCCGTTTTGCTCCGGATCGCCGCTGCTGTTCCCGAGAAACATCTGGGCTTGTACTTCGTCCCCAGCAGAGATCGTTATCCAATCGGTAAGCGGCAGTTGGGTGGGGTTGAATGGAAGATATTCTACCCAGGCGTATGGTTGACTTGGCGAGCCCGACGCGACATCGGTCTCCGTTCCAATTTGAAGCAGATCGTTGTTGAAGGGTCGGTTGCAGCCATCGCCGTCGATGCCGATCCATTCGGAGGCGAACGAGTTGCTGTCGCCGTTGGCAGCGACACTGGGCACGGTCCATACCCCAGCGCCTTCGAGATAAATCGGGCTGGAGCCCGGGTAGGGACGTCGGAACCAATGCGGCAGCGCCAGCGCTGGCGGCCGTCTGAGCCTTCGCGTCGGCTGCGATGGACGACATGACGAACCCTAGCGCCAAGGCGATGGGAGGCAACTTGGAGGAGCTCATGGAGCGCAGTCCTTTCCTGGTCGCGCGGGCAGCACTCGCCGCGGCGCGAGCATTAGGGGCTCCGGGCGCGCTTGCCGTCAACGGGCTCGGTGCGTCAGTGAACATTTTGCGATGAGGGAAAATGCGGAAGCCGGCTCGGAGGTTGCGCCGTTCAGACACCACCCTTGCACTGGGCGAGACTTGGGTGGCCCACGACGCGTTCCCGTATGGTTGCCGCCGAGCGGAGCAGCGCGTTCACCGGCTCGACACGCGGTGACCGTGCGCACCCCAGCCCTTGTGCCCGCTCCCGTCCGCCCCGGGCGCGTGAATCCCGCGGGCCTGCGCTGCGCCGTCAGCGCATCGGGGCGCGCGACGCGGTCGGGTCGATCCCGATCGTCACCGCGCCGGTGTAGCCGTCGTCGCCCATCGCCAGCGCGAGCATCCCGCCGGATCCGCTCCGGCCGAAGATGCCGTCCTCGGTCTGGAGCGTTGGATGGGGGCGCGGGGGCGGATGGTCGGCATCGAAGTGGGGCGGCCCGGGAGGACCCTCGCCGCGCGGTCCGCCTGGAAAGGGAGGCCCATGATCGACGCGAGCGTGGACGGCGGGCCCGCGAGCGACGCCGGCGGGCCGACCTGCGTCCCGCACGACGGCTCGTATACGTGCCTCGGTGGGACATGGCCCGTGTGTCCGAGCACGGCCCAGGGCGAGCGGCCGTGCGACGACAGCGTGCCCTCCTGCATGGGATGCGACGAGGGGGCCGGCTTCACGTGCTCTTGCCAGGACGCCGGCTTGGTCCCGTACCAGGACGCGGCGCTCTGGGGGTGCATCGGCACGGAGTACACCTGCGAGTGAGCGAGGCGATTCACTCGCCCCGTTTCGGGCGCGAGGGGAACGTGAACTCCGGCCGCGGTTCGCGGGTGAATCGCTTGCGCCAGTCGCCGCCGTGCAAGCGTCTGCGACCTCGCACCTGGTCTCGCGCCATGACGTACGTATGCGCCTGGGAGTCGTCGTCGAGCGGAATCACGACGCGCTGGTAGAGGATGGGGACCTCTTCGAAGACGTCGAGCGCGAGGAGCTCCGATCGTTTCAAGAGATAAAGCTCGCCGCTGACGGACGTCTCGCCGCCGGCGACGAGCGCGGGATACGGCCCGAGGTCGATGAGGTCGAACATCGGCGCGGTGCGACATGCGCCGAGGGGCTCCGCGTTCGCGAGGCGGTCGTGTGACGGCTCGCCTGACAGCAGCGTTCCGTACACGAAGAGACGCAGCGCCGGATCGTCCAACATGGCCCACGACTACCCGACCCCTGCCTGCGGCGGAAGGTGTCTCCCCAAACGGCGCGTGAGCTGCGAAGAGACGGGCCCGAGCTGAGTCAGAACCGAACGCGTACCCCCACGCCCTGCGGGACGGAAGCGCCAATCGAAGCCTGCGCGGCCCCCTCCCTGGGGCCCCGCCGGGCCAAGGACCGAAGCCGGCCGAGCTCACGGAACGCTCTTTTGCGGCCGTTGCAACAACATTGAAACGCGGGCCCCCCCCGATTTGGAGGACCCGCGGCCTCTGCCCTCGAGCGCCTCCACCCCCACGATGGCACTTCCTGCCGTTCGCCCCTCGCGCCGATGCGCGACTGCGCTTACAGTGGCGCCAACGCGAGGAGACGACCCATGAGCACCGAGAAGCCGGCGACGAAGGATGACCCGAAAGCCCGCGCGCAAGGTCCGGTGGGCGAGTTGCCGCCCGACCAAGAGCTCTCGGACGAACAGCTCGACGCGGTCTCCGGTGGTTCGGGCACACCGACGGTTAGCGAGATCGTCGTGACAAAGCAGACCGACGGCGCCTCGGCTTCGCTCTTCCGGGCGGCGGACGTGGGCGTCGGGAACACCTCGCTCGCGCAGGTCGCGGACGCGGTCACCATCCCGCTGCCCAAGTAATCCCTTCAGGGATCGAGCGTCACGTCGTGGTCGCCGAGCCCTAGATGTGCCTGCGCTCCGTCCGAGCGGAGCATTTTGACGCGCGGGGAATTGACCGTACCCGGAGGGATGCGCTCGCTGCTCGCCGTCGCAGTTGCGGTCGTCTGCGCCTTGGTCTCCGCGAGCGCGCTCGGTGCTGCGCCGGTCGTCGGACCGGAGATCCTCCTCGATCCGACCGTCCTCCTGCCGACCTATGCGTACTCCACGGCGATGGCCTGGGACGGAACGAACTACTTCGTCATCAACGATCCGGGCCTCCTCTTTGGCACTCGGGTACACGAGTGGGACGCTGCTCGACGAGGGAGGTATCGTCGTCACCTCGGCGGGCAGATCCCCCGCGGTCGGAGCCGGGGGAGGATATTTCCTCGTGGTCACGCCGGACCCGTGCGAGGCCGTCCGCGTCGCCTCGGACGGGGCGGTGGCCGATACGACCCCGATCTCGCTCGGTGCCGGATCGGTGTGCTTGTCGCCTTCGGTCACCTTCGACGGGACGGATTTCCTCGTGTCGGGGTTCAGCGTGCTCGCGATGAGGCGGTTCCGAGGTCCTTGCGGACCCGCGTGGCCGCCTACGACAGGTTCCATGAAGCGAATCTCGTTGTGCAGCAGGGTCTCGTGTCCGAGCCGCCGCCCGCAATGGCGTCGCGTCGAGCTAACGCGCGATCGCCGGTGTTCGCAGACGCGATTGCGCGCCACGCTGCCGCCTGCTCACGGTAGGGCCATTGGGTCCCACGAGGAGTCTCGACTCGATCACGAAACTCTTGTTGGGCTGCGGTGACAAAGGTCTCTAGGAAGGACAGGTCGCTGTCGCGCGCGAGCTCGACGGCGGGGGCCACGAGGCTGAGGGCTTGGAGACGCTCGGTGCGCGTGCTGCTGGATTGATCGGTGGCGTGCCGCAGGGCGCCCATCACGGCTGCCTCGAGCTTTCCGTCGAGATGTCTGGTCGGGTCAGCGGCGAGATCGTGAATCCACTCGTCGGTTCCCTTGGTCTCCAGCCGAAGCCGCACGCCAAGCTCCGCGGCCGTGTCCTTGGAACTTCCCGCGCGGAGGATCGGCTCCAGATACTTGCGCTGCAAGTCGGCGGGCGCGGCGCGCTCTTGCAGGTCCTGCCACGCTCGCCATGCGTAGTGCGGAGCGTTGCTCCAGTAGAAGTGCTGAGCGTCTCGATCAACGTCTCGAAGCTCGTCACGAAGCCGTTCGGTTGCCTGCTTCGTGACCTCCTTGACCCGATGCTCTGCACGCTCTCGCCACGCCTTGACCTCTGGCACGTCCGAGAGTGCGCTCGCTTCCGCCCACATCTCGTCAAGCTGGGTGCGCGCCGGAGGAGGAGAATCTGTGCGCAGATACGTGTCGTTCTGGGCACGCGCGGCGGCCCAAGCACGTCCGAATGCCGCAATCCACGCGCCAAGGGCGTCACGCGCCCTCTTGGCGGCATCGAGTGCGCGGCCATAAGCTTCCTCTGCACCACCCCAATCTCCGTTGAGTGAACGCTCGAGTGCCTGCCCCATCTCGCTCTGGGCTGCGGGCGCCCGAGCCTGCGCGGTCTCTGGCGGCGCATCGCCGATGGCGGTGAGATCCGCGCGAATGTCGTCGACTCCTGGCAGGCCGTAGTGTGTCGCATAGTCGAGGCAGGCTCGCCCAATGCGTTGGGCCTCGGGACGAAGCTGAGGCATCTGCTCGGCGGCCTGGCGCCAAATCCACGAGACCAAGCTTTCAAATTTACCGAATCGCGCATCGGCGGGGTCGCGAAGCGTCTCCCGCTCGAAAACGAGGCGACTCCACGCCGCAACTCCCTCCCAAGTCGCCTCGAAGCCCACAACCTCGTTCAAAACGAGGACGGGGTAGCTGCTCTGTTCGAAGCGACTCGAGGGGAAGTGACGTAGGGGCGGACTGGCGTTCTCAGTCTGCTCTGCCTGCTCTGATCCATCGCGCGCTCTTGTCGCCGGACGCTTCCTTCTGGCCCTAAAGGGCACGGAACGCAGCTCCTGCCGACGCTGCGGTTCCAACCGCCCCTCAACGGCCTGCCACAGGTGTTGCTCGTCGGACTCCGGGGAAGAATCGACGAAGCGCGCGCGTTCTGGATCGTCGATATATTCGCCGAGGATCGCCATCCGATTAGCGAGTGTGTCGTCCGGCCTGAGCAAGCCAAGGAGGTTCGCCGGTTTGAGTCGCGGACGCGCGGACCCGAAGAAGCCACTCAGGGCGGTGGCCGGGTCTCCTTTACCCAGGGTCGCGACGAGGATGCCCAGGTTACGCCAATACTCCTCGCTCGCCGGGTCGGGCCGGCTGACGAGAAGAGCGAGTCCGAGCGGCTGACGACCCCGCATGTGGATGCTCGTGCGCCGATAGAGTGCATGGAAGTCGGGATCAGTCAGGCTATACCCCACCGCGAGGAGCGGGTGCTGGGCGAGGAGTTGGCGGACGCGTGCCACCAAGACGGGACGACGGTGCTCATGTGATCCTCCCCCGTTCTCACGGACGGTCTGACTATGCCGCAAAACGATTCATTCGCATCTTCAATTCGAACTCGATCGGACTGACGTAGTCGAGATGCGAGTGCAGCCGCTCGACGTTGTAGAAGGTCTCGATGTACTGGCCGATCGAGTGCTCGGCGGTTCGTCGCGTCGTGTAGCGCTCGTCGTCCACCAGTTC
>PLIR01000540.1 GCA_003139415.1 Myxococcales bacterium
CCGCCGCCGACGGGACGACCTGATGAAGGCAGCGGAGCGGGGATCTCCGCAGGCGCCGGGGCCGGCGCACGTCCGGCTTGCGAGTCCGTGCCAGGGGCCGCCGGATAGGGCGTGCGCGAGCCGCCGTAGCTGCGCTGCCTCGCGTATTGCTTCATCGCCTCGTTGACGAGGTAGTCGACGCTGCACTCCAGCTCGCGCGCCATCTGCTCGAACGTCTCCCACAGGACGTCGCGACACTGAAACGTGCGGGCGCTCTTCTTGTTCGGATCCGCGCTCATCGCCTTGCCGGAGAGGGAGCCGGAGGGCCGGCCCCTCTGCTCGAGTCACCCATGACCAAAAGTACCGCCGGTCGGCCAGTTTGCCCAGTCTGCACCGTCACGTCTCGCTTCACGTACCGGAAGGCTCGACGCAATAGCGGATGAACTCACCCACGGTCGCGACGGCCTTCGGTTCTTTGTCCTGCGATCCGGGCGCCTTGGGAACATCGCACGACCAGCCGCATCCGTCCTTCTCCTCGCACTTGGGGACGGGCGCCTTGTCTTCCTCGAGCGCCTTCAGCGCGGTCATGTCGCTCTTCTTGCCGCCGTAGTAGGAGCCGATCGCCGTCAGCTTGGCGCCGAGCATGGGGGACTGCAGAAAGGGCGTGAGCGCCTCGCGCGGCTTGGGGACGCTCTTCTCGTCCATCTGCAAGATCACGTTGCCGTACGTGATGGGCTCGCTGAGGCCCATCTTGGCCTTGTCGTTCGTCGGCAGGTGGGTGAAAAACTCGCCGAGCTCCTTCGTGGTCATCGTGCGAAGGATCATCTTTCCGGCTTCCATCCGGACCTGCCACTTCTTGTCGAACAGCGAGTAGAGCTTGGGGACGATCATCTCCTTGGGCAGCTCGCCGAGGCGCGCCATCGCGAGCGACCGGACGCCGTCGGGCGTGCCGTCGTCCTTCACGATGTCGAAGATACGGGTCACGTCCGTCGGCACGCTCTTGTCGACCCGGTTCTCGAGGGCGGCGAGCGCCGTCATGCGGCTCTTTTCGCTATTTTTGGCGTCGCCCGCGAAGCCGACGAGAAAGTCGATGACCGGGCGCCCGCCGACGCGCTTCATGTCGACGAAGACTTTCTCGAGCTCCTGCTCCTGGTACGCGGAGAGCTGGCCGTTGACCTGGGCCTCGGTCACCTTCAGGTTGGCGCGCTGGTTCGCCTCCTTGGCGAGGCCGCGCTGCTTGTCGATCCACTGCTGCGAGTCGTAGTGCTTGGCGAGCACGACGAGGGCATCGCTGGCGCGCTTCTTCGTCTCGTCGTCGCCGAGGTCCGCAATGAGCCTGCATGCGGCGTCGACCTTGGACGACGTGTCGTTGATCTGGCTCGGCAGCGACTTCACGCTCGACGGTCCGAGGAAGCGCATGATCTGCTCGACGCCGAACTGCTGCGTCGAGTTGTCGATGCGGGCCTCGAAGTCCGTCTGCACCCACTTGGCCAGCTCGACCGAGAGCTCGGACTTCGTCGCCTCGTTGGCGGCCAGCGGTGGCTCGTGCGAGATGATCGCGAACGCAGCGTCCTTGTAAGGGATGCTCGCGTCCGGCGTGACCTGGCCACCCTCCGCGGGCTTCGGCGGGGGAGGCTGGCGCATCATCTCGAGGAGCTTCGGCGCGATGCCGTCGACGATGCGTCGCCGCGCGTCGTCTCCGAGGACCGCGAGCGCGCCCTGCACGCGACCCTGCGGCGTGTCGAACCCGATGACCAGGAACTCCAGGCCGACGCGCTTGCCGTTGCGGGGCTTCATGCGCACGAGCGACAGCGCCGCTTCTTCGCGCAGTGGCCACGAGTATTTGTCGTGCGTGACGACCGCGTAAAGCTTCTCCGGGCCGTTTTCCGTCGTCTCCCAGCGGTGTGCGTCCGATTCGCTGACGGCGCATCCCGCGACGCCCGCTCCCACCGCGAGCCAGGCGCTCGCGCCGATGGTCGCTACCGAGAGACCCTTCGCCCACGCTCGTCCGAGCGCCCGATCCTTGCCTACGAGCCGCTGCCTCATCGTGCTCTCTTCTCCTGAAGGCGGTGGAGCATCGCCCGCGCGCATCAACGTGCGGGACGCCGCCAAGCTCACCGGATGCTACGCCGCTCGGCGCCGGAGCGGAATTGTTTCGGGAAGTTGACCCTATTCGAGCTCGCAGCGTAGCGTCGTTATGTGGGACAACGTAGGCGATGAATCTGCCGTCGAACACGCGCGCACCCACGGTGCTGGGGCGCGGAGCCACCGCGTATGGGCCAAAACACGAGGTTGCCGCGCTCGTGCTCTGGACGCTGGCGATCTTTCTCGCCCTGGCGCTCGCATCGTACCGCGGCGACCCGACGGGGAGTGCGCTCGGACCGGTCACGCCGGCGGGCCCCGACTGGGTCGGCCCCGTAGGAAGCGTGTGCGCTCGAGGCCTGGTGTCACTCGTCGGGGTCGTCGCGTGGGCGCTGCCGCTCGAGATCGCCCTGCTGGGGATCCCGCTCCTTCGCGGGAGGGCGAGCCCGGCGACGCCCGGACGCATCGCGGGCGATCTGCTCCTGGCGGTCGTCACGGCGGCGCTCATTCAGGTCGGCGGCGCGACGCGCACGGCATTTGGGACCTATCCCGCAGGGGGGGTCGTGGGAGAGCTCTTCGGCGAGCTCGCGCGCTCGCTCTTCTCGACGCCCGGATCCTTTCTCGTCGGTTTTGCCTGCCTCGGGCTGCTGCTCATCGGGCGCGCCGCGTTCTCGTTCATCGCGCTGGCCCGCCTCGTGGTGAGCTTCGCCGCGCGTGCGGGCGCCTGGCTGGCGGAGGCGTCGCGCGCCGTTCGTGAGGCGTGGCGGCAGGCGCGCGCGCTCGAGCAAGAACGGCTGGAGCGTGCTCGTGCCGAAGAGCGCGCCGCGCGGGAGCCTCGCATCGACATGTCGCCGCGGGACACGGCGATCGTCGCCGCTCTCCCGCTCGACCTCGACGAGGGGGTCATGGACGCGCTCGCCGCGGCAGACCCGATCCCGGAGCCGCCGCGCAAGCCGCGAGCGAAGAGCCGCGCCCCCGAGCCGACCAGCGCGGCCCCGGCGCCGATCGAAGTCGCCGCGGACCCGGAAGCCGCCGTCGATCGCGGCGAGAGGTCCGATCCGCTTCCCGCCCTTTCATCGACGTCGCCCGACGCGACCGAAGCGCCGGTCCCCGCCGCGATCCCCGAAGAGGGGGCCGCCCCGACGGTCGATGGTGCCTCGGCGGCCCGGACCAAGCGGCTGCGCAAGGCTCCGACGATCGTCGACACATCGGCGGCCCTCGAGAAAGAGCGCGCGGAGGTGGCAGACCTCCAGAGGCCGCACAAGTCGGCGGCGTCCCGGTTCGAGCTGCCCAGCGTGGACCTGCTCGTCGCCGAGAAGATCGAACCGACGCTCTCGATGGATCGCGACAAGCTCCTCGCGAACGCGCAGACCCTCGTCGAGACGCTCGCGCACTACGGCGTTCAGGGCAAAGTCGAGGACATCCTCCCCGGGCCGACGGTCACGACATACGAGGTCTCGCCGGCCGCGGGGACGAAGGTCTCCAAGGTGGCGGGCCTCGCCGATGATCTCGCGCTCGCCCTCGCGCGCAAGGTGCGTATCGTGGCGCCCATTCCGGGCAAGAACCGGATCGGCTTCGAGCTCCCGAACGATCGGCGGGTGAAGGTCGTGCTGCGCGACTTGATCGAGGACCGGCGCTTTCAAACGCTGGACGTGCCGCTGCCCATCGTGATGGGGCGGGACATCCTCGGAAACCCCGTCTACGCGGACCTGGCCAGCATGCCGCACGTCATCGTGGCGGGCGCCACGGGTGCCGGAAAGAGCGTCGGCCTCAACGTGATGCTCCTGTCGCTGCTGTACCGGCGATCGCCCGACGAGCTTCGCCTCCTGATGATCGATCCGAAGGTCGTCGAGCTTGCGCCCTTCGACCGCATTCCGCACATGCTCTTGCCGGTCGTCACCGACATGAAGCAGGCCGCTACGGCGCTCAAGTGGGCCGTCGATGAGATGGAGCGTCGCTATCAGGTGTTCGCGGACGCCGGCACCAAGAACATCGCTACCTACAACGCGTGGTCGATGCGGGTCGCGCGCGGAGAGATCAAGAACCCCAACGCCAAGGTGGTCATCTCCAAGGACCACAACGGCTTCTCCGACGCGATCCCCGCGGAACGGGGGACCGACGAGGGGGAGGCGCCGCTGCCCGAGAAGATGCCCTGGGTCGTCATCGTGGTCGACGAGTTCGCGGACCTGATGATGCAGCAGGGGAAGGAAGTCGAGTCGGCAGTCGCGCGGCTGGCGCAGAAGGCGCGCGCGGCCGGGATGCACGTGATCCTCGCGACGCAGCGTCCGAGCACGGACGTCATCACGGGGACCATCAAGGCGAACTTCCCGACGCGCATCGCGTACCGCGTCGCGCAGAAAGTCGACTCGCGGACGATCCTCGACGAGCAGGGCGCAGAGCACCTGCTCGGCATGGGCGACATGCTCGTGAAGCTGAACGGAACGGGCGAGACGAAGCGCGTCCAGTGCCCCTGGGTCAGCGAGGACGAAGTGCAGCGCGTGACCGACTGCCTGCGCGCCCAAGGCGAGCCCGTGTACGACGACAACATCCTCAAGCCCCGCGACGACGAGGAGGAGGCCCCCGACGAAGGGGACGCGGAGCTCGATCCCCTGTACGACGAGGCCGTGCGCCTCGTCGCCGACACGCGGCGATGCTCCACGTCCTGGCTACAGAGAAAGCTTCAACTGGGCTACAATCGAGCCGCCCGGATCGTGGAGACGATGGAGCGCCGGGGGCTCGTGGGTGCCGCGCACGGCGCGAAGGACCGCGAGGTCCTCATCGCCCCGCTCTGATCGGCGCTTTGGGCTGGCTCCCCAAGCGCCCTGAACGCGCTGAGCCTGTTGCCTGCGCCAAACTCGACGGGAGCCCCCAGCGCGCTATGCTTGCCCACGCACTGTGGCGCCCAGCGTTGAAAAGGGGCCGGGCGGATGGCTCGGCGAAGAGGGCAACGAGGCCGCAACGCAGGACGAGGGATCCGGCGCGGGCGAGCGAATTTCGTCGATCGAGCGGCGGATCGCGGCCGAGGGCGCGGGCGACCCCGGAGGGGATGGTTGCTGGATGCACTACGACGAAGTGCAGCGCACGCGTCTGATGGCCGACATCATCCGCTTGATCCGGGAGCCGTCCATGCCGCCGGGCACGCGCACGGCCGGGATGACGCTCGTGGGGTGGCTCGCGCGGCGGCGGCCGCACGAGGCGCCGCACGCCATCGGGGTCGAAGAGGCGCGCGAGTCGGAGCGCCGCTTGCAGACGGCGCGCTCCAAGCCGCGCTGAGGGTCACGGCGCGCCGCAGTGAATGCTGCGAAGGCTGGCCTCGGGTGGTACGACTACCCCGGGATGCGCGGGATTCCGCCCACGGTCGGAACGGACTCGGAGGATGTCGCGTGGGCTCTGCAGACGGCTGAGGCCCTGTGGAAGCGCAGCGAGCGCGTCGACGCGATCGTGTGGCTGAGACGCGCGGCCCAGGCAGCGGGCGAGGCCGAAGACGACGACCGAGCCCTCGTCCTGGCGCGTGGTGCCGCCGAGCTGGCCGAGTGGCTCGAGCAGAACGCGCCCGGCGACCCCGATGCAACGGAGGAGACGCCGGTCGCCAGCGACATCGTCGTAGACACGGCGTTCGATGAGGACGAGGACGGCGACGACGACGTCGCCACGATCGCGCCCCCGCCTCCTCCCCAAGAGGATCCCCCCCCGACGCCGGTGGCCGAAGCGGCCTCCCTGCCCCCCGTGGCTGCCGTGCCCAGGCCTTCGGCGCCGCAAGCTCCCCCTGCGCCCGTCGCCGACGATCACGTCCCGACGGCCGCCGAGGTGCACGCGGGCATGCTCGATCCCTGGGCCGAGTCCGAGGCGCCCACCCGCGAAGCGATCGCCGCAACGCCGCCGCCCCTTCCGCCGCCCGCGCCAAAAGCCCCGTCGACCGTCCACCTCGAACGCGTCGCGCCCCCCCCGCCCAGGACGCCGAGCTTCCACCATGAGCCCCCACTTCCACGGGCCCCGGTNNGCCGCCTCCACCACCCCCACCACCTCGGCCGACGGTCGATCTCGCGCACGTCGAGGCGCTCGGCGACTTGCCCGATGACGCGCGCGACGCGTTCGCGACAGCGGCCAAGGTGCAGGACGTCGGCATCGACGACGAGGTCTCCGGTTTTGCGCTGGCGCTGGTGCTCGAAGGGAGCTTCGATCTCGCCGCAACGATCGTCGACACCCCCGCCGACCGACTCGAGGTTGGGGCGATCCTGCGCTCGCGCGGGACGATCGGCGCCTTCGCGCCCATTCGACTCATTGGCGTGTCCGACGGCGCGCGGGTCGCGACATGGGACGACGACGCCGTGACCAAGGCGTTCCACGCGTGCCCCTGGGTCGAGGACGACCTCCGCGCCGCCGGCAACCGCTATCAGGCCCTGGTCGGCGTGACGATGGGNNGCGCCCAATACGGCGCGAGCGGCCAAGGGCGGCGCGCTCATGCTCGTCGCAGACCGAAACCTCGCCCAGGAGCTGCTCGTGACGTGCCCGCCTCTCCTGGAGATCTTCGCGGGGATGTGACGGCCCGAGCCGACGCGCCTCGCGCCGGCTACTTCACGCCCTCGGCGATCTGCACCGCGTTGA
>PLIR01000023.1 GCA_003139415.1 Myxococcales bacterium
TGGTGTCTCGCCGAGCGGCTACTACGCGTGGAGGCAACGCGCTCCAAGCCCCGCTCCAAGCAAGACGCGCAGCTCGCGGTCGAAGTCGCCGCGGCTCACACCAAGAGCGGCAAGCGGTACGGCAGCCCGCGGGTGCATCGCGCGCTTCGCAAGAGAGGCCTGCGCGTCGGGAAG
Organism: Myxococcales bacterium; assembly: GCA_003139415.1. Taxonomy (GTDB): domain Bacteria; phylum Myxococcota_A; class Polyangia; order Polyangiales; family Polyangiaceae; genus Palsa-1150. Next base: position 175 of record PLIR01000023.1, read on the forward strand.
AAACGCGTCGAGCGCCTGATGCGAGAGCGCGGCATCGTCGGACGGCAGAAGCGGCGCTTCCGGAGAACGACCGAGTCGAACCACACCCACCCCATCGCCCCGAACGTCCTTGGTCGCGACCCCTTGTCCTCGGGAAGCTCCCGAAGGGCTGCGGAGAGTTCGGGCCGCGTCACGCGGAAGGTTTGCCACGCGCTGCGGCTTTTGCCCCGCATCCAGGCTCGAGCGGGCCGCGGGGCGAGGTGGGTCGCCACGGGCGGGGCGACTCTTCCATCGCAGGCCGGCTGGTCGAGGTTCGCCGGACGTTCAGCCGGCGGGCGTGGTCGGCGGAACCTCGACGTGGATCTCGCGCACGGCCTCGCTGAACGAGACGTTGAGCTCCGCGCTCTTCGCGTCGAGCTCGACGACCTTCTTGGTCAACTCGTCGAGCTGCGTCGAGGCGTCGGCGAGGCGCGCGGTGAGCTTCTTGCGGAGCACCTCCGCGGTCTTGTTCTTCTCGATGGCCTGCAGGTTGTTGCGGGTCTCTTCGGTCGAGCGGGACAGGTCCTGGACCTGCTTCTCGAGGTCCGCGCGATCGGTCCTGTTCTTCACGATCTCGTTGCGCGTCATCCAGGCGGCCGCGAGCTTCGGCACCACCTTCGCGTCGGCCTTCGGGTCGGCGAGGTACGCCTTCACGGCGTTCTCGGCGATCGCGCCGAACCAGTAGGCGCCCTCGGTCGAGACCGCGCGCTCCTCCACCACGAGCTCCGACGTCGCGCGCGCCGCGACGGTCGTCGGGACGAGCGCCGTGCCGGTGCCGACGTTGTCCTCGGTGCCTTGCGGCGGCGCGAAGAGGCGCGCCCCGTTGACCCGCGCGTGCTTCACGAGGACCTTCGCGGCCGCGTCCCCGCCGTTGCGGATGCGATAGATCGTCTGCGTGACGCGATCGCGCTGGACCGTCAGCTGGCCGTCCTCGATCTTGTCGACCCGCTCGCCGCGCTGATCGAACTTGTGGTCGACGTCCACGGCGACCCCCCGGTCGAGGGCGAACGGCACCGTGGCCGTGGCGCCCTTGGGAAGCGGATCGACGACGCCCTGCCCGAGGAACGAGCCCTGCTCGAAGATCGCGATGGGTCCGCGCTCGAGCGCCCCGTCCGTCGCGTTCGTGAAGCGCGCGACGCGGAACGGGTGGCTGCTCGAATCGGGCACGCCGCCGTTCGGCGCGAAGAGGAACTCCGCCTCGCCCGGGATCTGGCGCGACACGAGGAGCACCATCGTCGCGTTCGCGTCCGGGACCGTGACCGGCAGCGGGAGATCGTACTTGGTCGCGCCGCCCTCGACGGCGACGGCCGCGAGCGCCTGCACGTTGCGCGGGGGCGACACGGCGACGGGGGGCCGCATCGCCTGCGGAGTGCTCGCGTACGTCGCCGGCGGCGGCGGAGCGTAATCGCCGCCGACGTCCCCCGGGGAGAACATCATCGGATACACGACCTGGACCATGCCGCCCTGGGGCTGGGGGAACGACAGGTTGCCGAAGCCGCGGACGATGCACTGCACGACGCCGCCGTCGGGCAGGTCGCTCCCACCGTCGCTGGTCGTCGCGACGCTGCCGCTCGAGTCGATCGCGAACCGCACCGAGACGCGCCCCTGCAGGTTCGGGTCGCGGCGAAGACCGTTCTCGTAGCAGAGGCGGAAGCGGCCGAGATTCTGGCGCACGATCCGCTCGACCACTTCCGGCGGAAGGCGGCCGTTCACGGTGACCGACCCCTCCCGGATCCGCGGGGCCTCCGCCTTGTGGCCGCCGCCGAGCCTCCCGCGGCCGTTGCCGATGCCCTGCCCTGACCCCAGCCCGGCCCCGTGGCCGAGCGCACTCTTGGACGCGGGCGCTTCGGCCCCGTCCCGCTCCTCCGAGGGCGACGGAGCCATCGCAGCGGGCCCCGGCGGTGGTGGGGGAGGCGCCTGCTCGAGCGACGTCTCGGCGTGCGGGACGACCGCGATGACCTCTCCTTCGTCCGTCACCGACGGGCGCTCGGGGACGGTGGGCGTCCCGAGGTCGGCGCGGAAGGCGAGCGGCGCGCCGGCGACGAGCGACAGGCTCACGTTCTTCCAGTCCTCGCCGGAGAGGTTCTCGACGATCCCCCAGGCTTCGAGATCGGCGGTCGCTCCCGTAGAGAGGACGAGGCGGTACGACGGCCTCCACACGGGTGACTCCGCCACGTAGCCGATCTGCAGGTCGTGCTCGCGCCCGTCGAGCGACAGAACGACGGTCTCGAGGCCCTTCTTCTGGTCGGGCGTCAGCGCGGGGTGATCGGCGTCGTCGCTCGTGTCCTCGTCGCCCTTGAGGGGGAACGCGGCCGAGCGCACCGAGCTGCCACCTTTCTCCATCACGGCGAGCGTCGCGAGGAAATCGCCGACCTCGGCGCGCTTCATCTTGAAGCGTACCTCGCTCTCGGCGACGTGACCGGCGCGCTCGAAGTACGCGACGCCATTGCGGTACACGACGACGCGGTGCACGGGCAGAGCCTCCGCCGTCACGAGCGCCGCGTGGCCGCACCCGGCGGCGCCGCTCGCCACGAGCGCACCGAGCGCCAACGTCCCGCGAGCGATCCCGGCGCGACGAAAGTTCATCGACGATCCTCCCCTGCGGGGCGGCCCGGAGGCCCCGTGACTCCTCTTCGACGCCTTACGCGACGAGCACCCGCTCGCGCAAGAACCGAATGATCCGCTCGGCGAGTAGCGCGCGAGAGCGGTCCGCCGCGCGACCTCCGGCGCGAGCTTCACCCAGTGCAGGCGGGCGAGAAGCACCGTCCAGACGACGTCGGCAGGCCCGTAAGCCCTGCCCGCGAGCGTGTCGCGTCCGTCGGCCAGGACCGCGTCGAGCGTGTCGAGCAGCGCGAGCGCCGCCTTGCGTCGATCGTCGAAGAGGCCCGCGATCGCCTTCGCGTCGAAGGTCCGCTGCCGCGCCGCGAACACCTCGGCGCGCACGCAGGTAGGCGTCGGCCAGGTCCGGATGCTCCTTCGCGAGCGTCCGAAGCTGCGCCTCCGCGCTCACGAGGCTCCGCGGCACCGCTCGTCGCGCCAGCGCGTTCCACCCGAGCAGCCACGCGAATGTGAGCTCCTCGATCGGAAACGCGTATTGCGCCGCGACCCACCGCACCGTCTCCGCGTCGAGCGGCTCCCGCGTCTTTCCGAACGCGAAGAGCAAGATGTCCCGGCTGTCCGCCAGCACACGCTCGCCGTCGACGAGCGTCGGCACCGTCATATTCAGGTTGAGGCGCACGTAGTCCGGCTGGAGCTGCGCGCGCCTCCGGTGGATCGACCACGACCCGCTCGAACGGCACCTTGGCCTCGACGAGGGCGAGCCGCGCGATCATCGAATAGTAAGAGGAGGGCGCCTGTACGGCTACCGACCTTTTGAAGCTCACACTTCGATCGACGAAGCGAGTGACCGTGCGAGTCGGGGCGTCTTCCGCGTTGTGGAAGAGGGCTTCGTAGCCATGGAGCCGCCGCCGGCGGTCGTGGCTCGAGACACTGAGGCTCGCCATCGTCATGTAGATCTCGATGCCCGCGCCCCTCGCGCATTCTCACATCGTCCTGCGCCTTGGAGGGAGAGATGCCGCTCCCCGGAAATGCGCACCCCGAGACACGCGGCCGGTGGCTCGCGCCTTGCTCTCCCCGTCGCTCATGCGCTACGGAATTCTCTGGCTCCTGGGCGTCCCGATCCCCGTCCTCATCATCATTTGTCTGATGTTCCATCACCAACTTCGCCGCACCCGCGTGGGTGCTCCCCGGAGTGAAACTCCGCGCCGTCTCGACCGTACTGCCAATGGCCTTCCCATGCCGAACGACAGCGATCCACGGGTTGTGACGTGCTGATTGACGGCCGGGGCATCGCGATCGCGGCGTCGTTGACGGTGCACGCGACGTTGCTCGTCGCGACGGGCACCCCCCACGCTGGGCAGGCGCAAAGCGTCGTGTCGGCCCTGCCCGCGGAGACGGATGTCGCGGTGGACCTGCCCGGCGATCCCCTCCTGCCGGACGTCACGCGCGATGGCGCGCCCACGTTCCCGGACGCCAAGCGCGCGGCGATTCCACCGTCGCGCGCGGCCACCCCACCGTCACGTCCCTTCGCGGCAGCCCCGGCTCCGCACGTGGCCATGGCCCCGGACGCCGTTCCGGGCGCTTCCCCGCCCGTCGACGCCCCGCCTCGCTTCACGGTCGCGATCGGTTCTGGTTTGGCACCCGCTGCGGCGAGCGCGCCGTCTTTCGTGGCTGCGGCCCCAGGGCGGGCCCCCACCAAGGGGGGGGACGACGCGCCGATCTCCGAGGACGGCGTCTCTGCGCCCGCGCGACTGTCGCACGGGGAGCCCTCGCCCTACCCGGAGAGCGCGCGCCGTCAAGGCGTGCAAGCCGATGTGCCCCTCGAGCTCGTCGTATCGTCGTCGGGCGTCGTCGAAGAGGCGCGCGCTCTCTCCCGATCGGGCTACGGGCTCGACGACGCGGCGGTCGCCGCCGTCCGGCGATATCGCTTCCGGCCGGCCATGCGCGACGGAGTCCCCGTCCGTGTGCGCATGCGCTGGGTCATGCAATTTCGTTTGTGGTGACGCCGGCGCTCAGAGCGCCGCGTACGCCGCGAGGAGCTTGCTCTCCAGCGCCTGCGCATCGGGCCCGTCCTTCAGGCGCAGCGTCGTGAGCACCGTGTCCTTGCGCAATGCGTGGTTTGCCTGCTTCGCCGGGTAGATCGACTGCAGCGCGGCGAGGCCCGTCTTCGCCGAGTCGTCGTCGGCGTATTCGCAGACACTCACGGTGACCGAACCGTCGCCCGTCGTTCCCCCTTCGCAGAAGTTTGCCTTGTATGTCGCGGCCAGGCCTTGCTTTTTGGTGGCCACGCCGCCACCCGCCTTGGCGAAAGCGGCTAGAACGTCGTCGGCGTTGGGCTGGATGTGCGGGCGATTCTGCGCCTCTTTGAGGAGGCGATCGCCGAGCGTGATAGCGATCGCCGACGGACCCGAGGCCGACGGCGACACGGACGCGCTCGCTGCCTGCGCAGTTGACGACGCAGCGACGCTCTCCGCCGCCGGTCCGGGCGGTGACGCCGCTGCTGGCTCCGCTTTCTTCGAGCACGCGGCCGGCGCAAACGTGAAGATCGCAAGTGTGACGACGAGATCGGATGTCCGCATGACGGCCCCGCACGCTACTCGCGTCCCGCCCGTCCCTCGACACATTTTTCCGACAGGAGCTCCGAAACCGCAGACCAAGGGTCGCCGTAACGGATAGCTGTGGTTGGCGAGCGTCCACTTCCGGACCCGTCGCAAGCAAAGGAGGGGTCCCCAATGAGGCTGTCTTCAAAGCTGGTGGTGTTGTCCGCGGGTGCGCTCGTAGCGTTGCCCACTGTCGCGCAGGCCTCGAGCCATCGCGAAGCCCCGTTCGTCACCAAGAGTCCCAAGGTCGACGGTACGGATTTCTACATGTTCGATAGCTACGATCCGTCGGAGAGCGCCGGTCCGACGAACGTCGTGCTCATCGCCGACTACTTGCCTCTGCAGGACCCGTTCGGCGGACCAAACTACTTCACGCTCGATCCCGAAGCGATGTACGAAATCGACGTCGACAACACCGGCACGTGCTCTTCCAAGATCGCGTTCCAGTTCCACTTTCAGAACACGCTGGCCGCCGGGGGCGCGGGCTTGTCGCTCGACATCGGGCCCGCCGACGCCAGCGTCAGCGTGCCCGTGCCCTTGGTCAACATCGGCGCGGTCGGTGCCGGCACGCTGAACGTCAGCGAGACGTATACCGTCAACATGGTCGTCAACGGCACGTCGACGCCGATCAACGTGCACGGGTCGTCGGTGACCACGTTCACGAAGCCCACCGACAACATCGGCGTCAAGTCCTTCCCGGTCGATGCGGGTGGCTACGCGGCCTACGCGAGCCAGTACGTCTACGACATCGACATCCCGGGCTGCGCCGGCAAGACGGGCAAGATGTTCGTCGGCCAGCGCGCCGAGCCCTTCGCCGTCAATCTCGGACCGACGTTCGACCTGATCGACGCGCCGGGCAGCATCGTCACGGGCGCGTCCCCCGCCGGTTGCCCGCTGCCGGGGGCGACGACCTACAACTGCGTCAGCAACCCGCTTCAGGGCAAGAACATCACCTCCCTCGAGCTCGAGGTTCCCGCATCGTGCCTGACGACGGGCGGCGGCACGGTCATCGGCGGATGGACGTCGGCGTACTTGCACCAGGGGCGCGTCCTCAACCCCACGGCCAGCTACACCGTGCCGGCGGCGGAGGGAGGTCCTTGGGTCGAGGTCTCGCGCCTCGGCAATCCGCTCGTCAACGAGGTCGTCATCGGCTTGCCCGACAAGGACAAGTGGAACGGCAGCGCGCCCGCCGAGGACGTGCAGAACTTCGCCAAGTACGTCGAATACCCCACGTTGCCGGAGCTCATCAGCATCCTGTTCGGCGGCGGCGCCCAGATCGCTCCGCAGGTGTTCCCTCGCACCGACCTCGTCGCGGCCTTCCTGACGGGATTGCCTGGCGTCAACGCATTCCCCACGACGGACGCCGGCGCGGCCCCGGGGACGTGCGACATGCTGCGCCTCAACACGGCGCTCCCGGCGACGCCCGCGGGCACCACGTACGACTGCAGCGTCGACAACGGGAGCGCGGGCTCGACCGGCCAGTGTTATCTCGGCGCCGCCCTCTGCGCGGTCAACGGGACCGTCACCCCGACGGCTCCGGGTTGCGACCTGGGTGGTTTTCCCAACGGGCGGCGCCCGGGTGACGACGTCGTCGACATCGCACTCGACGTCGTGATGGGTTTCCTACTGCCCGCCAACGCCGCGAACCCGCTCTACAACGGCAAGGTCACGCCGTTGACGGACGGCGTGTGGCAGAACGCCGGGGAGTTTACGATTCCCCCCGCGTTCCCATTTCTCAATACGCCCAACCAGGGCGCGAACGGTAACGGCACATGAGGACCTCGATGCGTGGCGCGGTCGCGCTCCTCAGCGCGACTCTCGCGGCGGGGCCTCTCAGCCTTGTCGTCACCGCCTGCGGCAGCAGCAACAACAACGGTAGCCCCAGCCCCGAGGACGGGGGGGGGCCGGGTGTTGACGGGTCGGGCGGATCGTCCGGCGGTTCCAGCGGATCGTCCGGCGGTTCCAGCGGTTCATCGAGCGGTTCGTCGTCGGGCGGGTCCTCCGGCGGCTCATCGGGTTCGTCGAGTGGGGACGCGGGCGCGTGCGTCTTCGAGACGCTCGTCACGGGCCTCATCACGACGCCCCCGTCGACGCCCGTCGCGTGCAGCGCCCCGTTGTGCGGATGCGCCGACAACGGGACGTTGATAACCTCCGTACCCGGGTCGTTCTGAACAGGACACGGGCCATCTTCGGCGTGACGGGGGCGCTGGTCCTCGTCGGGGCTCTTCTCTTCAGGCCGAGCGCGCGCGCCGACGCGCCCCGCCTGCCCACCGACAGCGGAGAGGTGCTCGAGCATCTCCCGCCGCGCGACCCGGGCGAGCGGCAGCGGGGCGAGCTCCGAAAGGCGCTCTCCTCGCGGCCCGATGATCTGCAGTCCGCGGTGTGGCTCGCGCGGCTCGACATCGAGGCGTCTCGCAAGCGGGCCGACCCGCGGTACCTTGGTCAGGCCCAGGCGGCGCTCGCCCCGTGGTGGGACTCGCCGTCGCCGCCGGAGCAAGTGCTGGTGCTGCGGGCGACGATCCGTCAGTCGCTGCACGATTTCAACGGTGCGCTGGCGGATCTCGATCGCGTGCTCGTCCAGGCCCCCGGCGACGTGCAAGCCTGGATCACGCGGTCGGTCGTGCTGACCGTTCGAGGGCGATACGCCGAAGCCAAGGCCAGCTGCGAACCCGTGGAGAGGCTGGCGGCTTCCATCGTCTTCTCGATCTGCGACGGCTCCGTCGACGCCTTGGTGGGGCACGCGTCGGCGGCCGCCGATCGCATCGAGCGATCGGTCCGGACGGCGACCAGCCCGGAGCTGCGCGAATGGGGCCTCTCGACCCTCGCCGAGATCGAGGGTCGCCTTGGACGGAACGACGATGCCGCGCGGCTCTTCGAGCAGGCGCTCGCGCTCGACCGCGACGACGCGTACGCGCTGGCGGCGTACGCCGACCTGCTCCTCGACGAAGGGCGCCCGGCCGAGGCGGCGCGCGCGGTCGCGGGCAGGACCGACAACGACAATCTGCTGCTTCGCCTCGTGCTCGCGGAGACCGCATCGGGGGACTCGAAGGCCCGCGACCACGCCGACCTCCTCGCCGCCCGATACGGCGCGAGCCGCCTCCGCGGCGACACGGTGCACCGGCGCGAGGAGTCGCGCTTCGTCCTGGGGGTCAAGCACGACGCGCCCGCGGCGCTCGACCTTGCTCGAGCCAACTGGGACGTCCAGCGCGAGCCATGGGACCTGCGCGTCTTTCTCGAGGCCGCGCTCGCCGCGAAAAAGCCTGCCACGGCGGCGCCCGCGCTGGCCTTCCTCGACGAGAACCACCTCGAGGACCCCGCCATTCGCGCGCTTGCGCAGCGTCTCCGGGCGACGCGGTGAGGGGGCGACGGCTCACCCGCCGCGTCCTCGCGCTGCTGTTCGCGGCAGCGGCGATGCTCTTCGCGCTGCCAGCGCTCGCGCACAAGCCGAGCGACAGCTATCTGACGCTCGAGACGCTGGGAACGCACGTGGACGGTCGCTGGGACATCGCGCTCCGCGATCTCGACAACGCGATCGACCTGGACCCCGACGGCGACGGCGCCGTCACGTGGGGCGAGCTGAGCGCTCGCGCGACCGAGGTGACGTCGACCGCGCTGGGTCACCTTGCCCTCGCGGCCGACGGAGCGCCGTGTCCGATCACCACGCGCGGTCTTCGCGTCGCATCCCATTCGGACGGCACCTACGCGGTGATCGATTTCGATGCCGCCTGCCCCGCGGCTGCGCGCGCGCTGACCGTCACGTACACGCTCTTCTTCGACATCGACCCGCAGCATCGCGGCATCGTCCGGATCGACGACGGCGCGGGGACCCGGACGGCGATCTTCGGGCCGCGCGAGCGGCAGCAGATCTTCGAGAGGACCGAGCTGCGGCGAATGCACCAGCTCGGGGCGGCGATCCGGCTCGGGATCGAGCACATCTTTCGAGGGATCGACCACCTGTGTTTCCTCGTCGCACTGCTCCTGCCCTCGGTGCTCGTGCGGCGCGGACACTCGGGGTGGGAACCCGTGCCGCACCTGCGGCCGGCGCTCATCGACGTGCTCAAGATCGTCACGGCGTTCACCCTCGCTCACTCGATCACGCTCACCCTTTCGGCGCTCGAGGTGCTGCGCTTGCCGAGCCGGCTCGTCGAGTCGGGGATCGCGGCGTCCGTCGTCGTGGCGGCGCTCAACAACGTATACCCCCTCCTCGCCGAGGATCGCTGGGCGGCGGCATTCGCGCTCGGCTTGCTGCACGGCTTCGGCTTCAGCGCCACGCTGATGGATCTCGGCTTGCCCCGTCAAAACCTGGCCCTCACGCTCTTCGGCTTCAACGTCGGGGTGGAGATCGGCCAGATGTGCGTGGTCGCGGCGTTCGTCCCGCTCGCGTACGTCGCGCGCCGGACGTGGTTCTATCGGCGCGTCGGGCTCGTCGGGGGATCGCTGGCGATCGCCGGAGTCGCCGGACTATGGCTGGTGGAGCGGGCTTTTGCGGTGACGCTCCTGTGAGCAGCGGCGGGGACGCTCGGTCCGCGGCGCACGGGGTCGGGTCGTCATGCCGCCGTCAGGATCAACATGCGCGCCGCGATAGAGCCCGGTCGAATCACGACGCGTCGTTGCTTTCTCGAGCTGGCGCGAATTTGCGTAGCACCGTTTCAAGGCATCGTGTTACGAGATTTCTGGACCGCCATGGGTCGACGCGGAAGGACGTCGGCAGCTGCCGTTGTTTTCTCGACGCTCGCCTCGGGGGCGGCCTGGGGACAGGTGCCGCCGCCCGGCCCGCCTGCGCCCGCCGCCGACGCGATCACGCCTCCCGTGCTTCATACGCACCCGGAGGCGGTGTACCCGCCCGATGCGCTCCGCGACGGGCTCGAAGGTACGGTGGGGATCGAGCTCTCCGTCGACGAGAGCGGGCGCGTGACGGACGCGCGGGTGACGGCGCCGGGGGGTCACGGCTTCGACGAAGCCGCCGTCGCGGCGGCGCGCGAGTTCACCTTCGAGCCGGCGCGCAAAGGCGGCGTCGCGATCCGCTCCACGGTCCAATTTGCGTACGAGTTTCATCGGCCTGCGCCGGCGCCGCCTCCACCCGTCCCGGCTCCGGTCGCCGCGCCCATGACCGCGGCGGCCCCGCCGCCGACGCCCGTCCAGGTCGGTCCCGATCAGACCACCCTGGTGCTCGCGCAGCAGCCGTTCGACGTGGCGCCGCCGAGCCGCGCGGCTTCCGACTCGAGCACCGGTCAGGCGGAGCTCTCGCTGCGACCGATGTTTCGCGCGGAGGGGATGCTCGAGGTCGTCCCGGGCCTCTTCTCGGTACAGCATGCGGGCGGCGGCAAGGCGCAGCAGGACTTCGCGCGCGGCTTCAACCTCGACCACGGCACCGACATGGCGTTCTTCGTCGACGACACGCCGATCAACGCCGTGAGCCACGCCCACGGGCAAGGCTACTCGGACCTTCACTTTCTCATCCCCGAGACCGTCGCACGCGTGGACTCCACGAAGGGGACGTACGCGGCCAGTGTCGGAGACTTCGGGACGGCGGGCTCGGTCGACTTCCACATGACCGATCACACCGCCGAGAGCGTCGCGAAGCTCGAGCTCGCGCCATCGACCGGCCACGAGCGGTTCGTCGTCGTCGAGTCGCCCGACTTCGGGGACAAATGGCGCACGGCGGTGGCCGTCGAGGCGTTCCACGAGAACGGCCCCTTCATCCATCCGGAGAACTACGGGCGCCTCAACGGCTACGCGAAAGTGACGCGCGTGCTCGACGGGCAAAGCGAGCTGTCGTTCATGGCCATGGCTTACAGCGGCTCGTGGAGCATGTCCGGGGTGCTCCCGGCGCGGGCCGTCTGCGGCGAGGGTGACGGCACGCCCCGGCCGGCGGCGTATTCCGGGTCCAACTGCATCAGCCGGTGGGACTCGGTCGACCCGACGCAGGGCGGAGCCAGTCAACGCGTGATGGCTTGGGCGCAGTACCGCGCTCGCTTCGAGACGCACTGGACCTTTCGGGCGAATGCGTACTCGGTGCACTCGAACCTCCAGCTCTTCCCCAACGACGGCATCGCCTCGTCGGTCCTGCAGCCCGACGGGATCAAGTACGGCTCGCAGATCGAGCAGGACGACACGCGCACGGAGTCGGGCGCGAACATCACGCTCACGCACCGCGCCGTCGTCGGCGGCATGTCGATGCAAACTACGCTCGGCGTGCAGATCCGCGACGACGACATCGAGTCGCAGCTGCATCGCACCGAGGCGCGCCGCCGCCTCGACGGCATCGACGCCAACATCCCCGGACCGATCTACGACGGCCATATCAACGAGACCGAGAGCGCCGCGTACATCGAAGAAGAGCTCCATCCGGCCCCCTGGCTGCGATTCGTGCTCGGAGCTCGGGGTGACCGCATCGACGCCGCCGTCAACAACGAGAGCCAGACGGCGGTCGATCAGGTCTCCGGGTACGCCGGCCAGGGACAACTCTCGCCGAAGGCGACGGCCGTCGTGACGCCGGTCGACCAGGTGGACCTCTTCGCCAACTACGGGCGCGGGTTTCACAGCAACGACGCACGCACGCTTTCGATGGGTCAGGCGGCGACGCTCATCGCCTCCGCCGTCGGAGCCGAGGTCGGCGCGACGGTACGCCCCTTGCCAGGGCTCGCTCTCTCGGCGATGGGATTTCTCATCGATCTCACCTCGGAGCTCACGATCGACGGCGACACGGCGTCGACGACCCCGTCGGGGCCGACGCGCCGCTACGGCTTCGAGGCGACCGGGCGCTACAACTTCAACGATCGCCTGTACGCCGACCTCTCGTTCACCGCGGCCCATTCGCGCTACGTCGACGCGGCCGACATCGACGCGGGGACCGTCTATTTGCCCGACGCGCCCATCCGGACGTTCAGCGCCGGTGCGGGCATCCGGCAGCCCGTGGGCAACGGCGTCTCCCTCCTGGGATCGGCGACCGTCCGTTCCATGTCGCGCCGATACGGCGACTCGGGGCCGACGCCCCTCGTCGAGACCGGCTGGACGGTCGTCAACCTCGCGGCGGGGGTGCGCTGGAGGCACGTCGAGCTCCTGGCCGACTTGATGAACGTGGCGGACGTGAAGTGGCGCGAGGGTCAGTTCGAAGTCAACTCGCGGCTCCCGAACGAGGGTCCGAACCCGCCCGCGGGGATAAGCTTCACTCCCGGTCTTCCGCGGACACTGATGGTCCATGGCGCCGTTTACTGGTGAACGGAGGTCCAACGTGAACACGCCAATCGTGCCGATGGTCGGGATCGTGTGCGCCGGCGCGCTCGCATCCCCCCGTCACCCGCTGTGCATGCCAACCCCGGGCCCTCGGACCGGCAGCGCCTCGTAACGGGCCAGCCGGACGGACATCTCCACGAAGGGGTACCGCACGTACACGTTCGAGCAGCCCAACTCGCTCGGCGTAGCCGAGCAACGCTACTCCACGGCGCAGGGGCACGAGCAAGAGCAGGCCATCGCCCGCATCGTCGACCTCACCCGCTTCAAGCGCCACATCGCTTCGTCAACCGCGGGGCCGATGAACCGCTCCGCCTCACCGGCCCCAGTTCGCCGGATACAACCGGCGCAGTCGATCGCGATCCGCTTCCGTCAAAGGAAAGAAGTGAGGCGTCTCGGAAGCGTAGAGGTTCGGGCGACAAGGCGCTGGGCGGCCGCACATGAGCGTCGTCGGGTCGGAGTTGTGGCCAAGGCCAATCGCGTGGCCGAGTTCGTGGGCGATGACGTTGCGGAGGACGTTGGGCATCGTTAGCGGCTCGAGCTGGGCGTTCTTGATGGCGATGAGGCGACGGTTGCCGATGCGAGAGCTGAAAGAGATGAACTTTGCGCTGGAAAGGCAGATAAGAAGATCTCCTCCGAAGCGATCGAATGGCGCCGGATGTTGACGAAGCCATGCGCCTCGGAGCATCCCGTCGGAAAACCAGCCTGCCGTCACCCCTGAGAGGGCTTGAAGATCGGCGTCAGGGAGCTCGTCGACGACGCGATGGATCGTTCCGAGCCGAAACGGGGTTCCCAGCCCGGCGAAGGTGTGATTCCAGAACTCGAGCGCCTCTTCAAGAACGGGAAGCCGCGGGTCTGCCGCGGGGGAGATCACGGTGATCTCCGGGCTTCGGTGCCAACCTTCGTTGAGCGCGCTCCAGGGGAAGCCAAACGCGGCGAAACCGGCCGCCATGGCAACCGTGACGAACAAGGTCGTGGCTTGACGGCGTCTCATCGACGTTAGCCGGGAAAGCGAAAGAGCCCGCGGGGCCATGCTAGCGGCTACTCGCCAGCTCCTTCTCCGACGCAAAGAGGGACACGACCTTGTCGACCGCCGAGAGCATCTCCTCGCGCTGCGCCGTCGAGTAGTGCCTCTGCATCCGGTCCGGCCGCCGCCGCTCGGCATGATGCGCCGCGCCTTAGTGCACCGCCGTCGAGATAGAATTAACGGTGCAGGTAAGCGCGGCCGGCGACGGGCTACGGGCGCTTGCTCGTCCAATGCTCCTGCCCGACGGCGTCCGGCCACGCTGATCCCAGCTTGAGCAGAGTGAGCCACGTCTCCGCGAGCTTGCCCCCCTCGATGCGATAGAGCTGCATGCCCGCCCGCGTCTGCGTCTCTCCCGTGCTCGCGTCGGTCCACGTCAGGTTGAAGCGAAACCACGCGCGTTTGTCCGAGAAGTCGTGCTCGTACACGACGAATCGCGTCTTCGGGCGCTCCCGCTGCGCGGCCGCGATCTCTGTCGCGTAATCCTCGGGCGTCACCGCTCGAGTGCCCGATTCGTCGTGCCGGATGTAACTCGGCGCCACGCAGGGCGCCGAACTCGCCCGGCGTCTGCGCGAGGGCCGTTCGACCGACGTCGACCCCTACGGCGCGACGAGCCCCGCGGAGTTCTTCGCGGTCGTGACGGAGATGTTCTTCGAGAAGCCCACCCAGCTGGCGCAAAAGCACCCGGGCCTTACGCCGAGCTCTCCGCGTTTTATCGGCAGGATCCCGCGCTGCTCGTCGCGCGGCACGCGGCCGAGTCGGTTCTCACTGGGGTTCGAACGGAACCTTGAAATAGCGCGTTTCGCCGATTCGATTCGCAAGGTGCGAATGCGAATGGCAGCGCTTGATGCGGTCCGCGAGGATCGCGCCGACCGGAGCTCCCCCTTTGTTGCCTGGCGTGGGTCGTGCACTGGATGGCCCACGGGATGAACCTTAGCGCCGCCCCTCCGCGCATCCTCGCAGCAACCGATTTGAGCGATCCCGCCGAGGCGATTCGGCAGGCCGATGCCCATGCGCGACCTCGTTCGAGGTGTTCGTCCAGCACCGGCAGCGACCACGCGGAGAGCGTGCTCCCCGAGCACCGTTTCGATCTTCGTGCGCACCGCCTCGCGAAGGTCGTGCGGAAGCTCCGGCGAGAACACCTCCTTGTGCGGCTCCCTTCATGAAAGCGCCCGGGGCCCGCCCTTGGTCCGCGGTGCCCACCGCATTCTTTTGCTTGGGCGGGTCCCGGCCGGAAAGGCCATTCGCATGCACAGACCTCACCTGCCTCGTCGCCGCGGTGGGCAACCCATGCCCGCTGCTGTGGGGGGCTCCTCTTGCCGCGTGACAGCCTCCCGCCGACCGGAGCACCGGGGGGACACCACGACCCGCGGGCTGGCGAGGAGCGGCGTTCTCGACCGAGCCTCTGCGCCGTCGACCCCGACCCCGTGGCGCGCCGCGCGCCGAGCCACGTGTTGACCGCGCTCGCGTGCGCGCGGGCTCTTTTGGATGAACTCGAGACCGTGCTGGACGACCCGGACGATGAGCGGACACGATCCGACGTCGTCATCCAGGTCGCCGAGCAGCTCGCACGCTTAGCCAACATGATGAATCAGTGGAAAGCCGCGGGACCGTAAAGAGAGGGTTCGACCCATGATGACCGCGTGGTTGGCGTGGATGACATTCATGTTTCTATTGCTTGTACTTCCGCTCGGCTATGGCTGGAGCTACCGCGGGTGGGGGCCACCCTACCCCACGTATATTCAGAAACGCCGCGCGCAGCGGGCTGCCGCCGGAGCCGGGCCCACGGACTTCAACCACCATTCCTGGAAGTGGCGCGGGGACTTTGTGTGGATGGTCCTTCTCATCGGGATCTTCTGGGCGGCCTGGGCGATCTTGTGGCGCTGAGCTGCACGGTCGCGCTCGAAGCCGGCGAGGCGTCTCGCGTCCGACTCGGCGCACGCAAGCCTGCGGCAGACCCTGGCGAGGGTGAGAGCCGCAGATGGCTGCCGGTCTGGGAGTCACCGCAGCGCAAGGCCGGCTGTTGCAAACTCGCCGCGTCGACGCAGCCGCGCACGGCGCAGAGGCGTTGGCGACCGGGAAGGTGACCGCGGCGCGCGCCACCCGCGATCTCGCCCTCGAACTCGGATACACGCACGTCGCGGCCTCCATCGACGAGCGCGTGCCGACCTTGACCGCGCGCATCTCGCAGATTGTGGCGGCCGGCCAGTCCGTGGCGGACCAGATGCGCCATGGGCGGCACGCGGAGATCTCGATCGATGCCTACCCGCATCGCTCGTTCGATGGGCCTGCGGGGCATCGGAGTGGACGCGGTGCGCACCGCAACGCGCTCGGCATCGAGCCGCGTGGGATCGGGACGCTGGACTCGTCGATCCCCAGGCGAAATGAATCTCAGGCCGGCGTCGCTTTTTTTTGAGCCCTATGCGCGCTGATCCAGGGCCCCCCGATCACAGTTGCTGGCTCGGCCTATGCACCTTGCGAAGATGCCTCATTGCCAATTGGATCTAAGAGGAGGCTCGCATGCCTGTCCCCTCGAAGCGGAAGCGGCCTTTTATACGGTACCACTGCGCCGCGCTCACGCACTGGAGCGTGCGCTTTCCTCTGTTCATCGGTGCCGGGCTGGCGACGGCTCGCCTCGCGTCTTTTCGCAAGATGGTGGACGCTGGCTTCGAGCACCGGGACGCCGTAGCCCTGCGCGTCGGGCGCACGAGCGCTTCTCATCGCGCGGAGCTCCAGTAGATCGAGCGGCTGGCCGGCGGAATCCGCCATCGCTGCGGCCACCGCAATGTGGAGCGCGCCGTCGCCGGACTTGGCCGTCGAGCATTGGATCGAGCTCGAAAGGCTCCTCGCTCTCTACGTCCATCTGGCCATCGCGCATGGCTAACTCGCGGAATCGTTCCGTGTGGAGGACGCGCTGCGCTCGACGCGGCGCTCTGGTGATCGACGAAGCGCCAGCGCAATTGGAGGGAATGATGAATCGGGGGACGGTCAGTTGCACGTAGAGATCCAAGACGCCAGGCGTGCACTTCATGGGACCTACGGTGAACCACATGTCCCGCCACGCCGACGACCCGCACGATTGGGTCATCGTGTCCGCCGCCTACCCCGCCTTCGCCGCGTGATACTCGCGGCGAATGTGCCCCAGGTCGACCGATGGCTTCGGGAGCTTCATGTCCAATGCCTCGAGATGTTCGACGACGATCCGTGCAATCGCCAGGTTGCGAAACCACTTGTGGTCGGACGGGATGATGAACCAAGGCGCATGGGGCGTGGTGCAGCGAGAGAGGGCCTCCTCGTAGGCTGTCATATAGTCGCCCCAAAACTCTCGCTCCTTGTAGTCGGACTCGCTGATCTTCCATTGCTTCATCGGATCGTCGAGCCGCGCTTCGAACCGCGTGAGCTGCTCTTTCTTGGAGATGTGAAGGTAGAACTTGAGAATGTGAGTGTTGCCGTCTACGAGCTCCTTCTCGAAATCGTTGATCCGATCGTACCGGCGAGACCAGACCGCCTGCGGGACGAGTTTGTGGACGCGGACGACGAGGACGTCTTCGTAGTGCGATCGATTGAAGATGGCCACTTGCCCTCTGGGCGGCGTCGCCTGATGAACGCGCCACAAGAAGTCGTGTGCCGCCTCTTCGGTCGAGGGCTGCCTGAACCCCGTCACGCGACAGCCCTGCGGGTTCATCGCGCCCAGGATGTGACTGATCGTCCCGTCCTTGCCGCCCGCGTCCAGGCCCTGCAGGCAGATGAGGAGCGAGCAACGCCCGTCGGCGTAGAGACGCGCCTGGAGCGCGCGCAGCTTGTCGCGGTCCCGTTCGATTTCATCCGCCGCCTTCTTGTGGCTCTCGTGGTGGTCCTTGAAGCCGGGATCGATATCCTTCAGCCGAACCTTGTCGCCTTGGTGCACCTGGAACCGATCGATGTACCTCACTTCGGGCCTCCCTCGTGCCTTGCCGCCCGCCACGGCCGCAGATTCGCCTCCGCCTTGGCGTCGGGCTTCGGTTCTGCCTCGCGCTTCGTCACGGCCTTCTTGTCGGCCCGGTCCAAAACCCAGTACGCCGCCAGCTTCATGCGGTCGTTCACCAGGGCCCAGGCAATGGCATAGCCCCACACGAACCCGGCCCAGCCCCAGCCGAGCGGCGTCATGAACAGCCCGTAGACCGCGATCAGCGTCGCCACCGCCTGCGTGCCCAGCACCGCCATCCACAGAATGCGCGCGGGGCGTATGGACCAGAACGGGCCGCGTGTTCGCGTGAGGAAGATCGTCAGGTGCCCCGCGACCGACAGCTTTAGGTACATCAACGTCTGGATGTGCGCGCGGTCGAGATGAAAGACGCGCTCACCGAGATAGAAGAGTCCGAACGCGGCCAACACCCCGAAGACGCCCAGCACCGTCGCAACGCCGAGCACCGTGCGCATGTTCCACGCTTCGGGCTGGTCCTTGTAGTGCACGTTGTCATAGGCGATGGAGAGGATGGCGCCGTCGTTGAGCAACGCCAGCATCACGATCATCACGGCCGTCAGCGGGAAGAAGTTGAAGACCAGGATCGCCAGCGTCATAAAGAGCAAGACACGCAACGTCTCCGCGATCCGGTAGATCGCGTAGCTGTTCATNNTTGATCGCGTCGATGATCACCGACAGACCGGGTGTCATCAGAACGATGGCGGCCGCGGCGCGCGCCGCGTCCGTCGCGCCCGACACGGCGATCCCGCAATCCGCCTTCTTCAGCGCGGGGGCGTCGTTGACGCCATCGCCCGTCATTCCCGCGATGTGCCCGCGCTTCTGAAGGACGTCGACGATGTGAAACTTGTGTTCGGGGAACACCTGCGCGAAGCCGTCGGCCTTGTCGATCGTATCGGACATCTGCGGGGTCTCCTGGCGCTTGACGTCGCCCAGGTCGCTCGCATCGAGAATGTTGGTCCCCATTCCCAGTTTCTTCGCGGTCTCCTTGGCGATGGCGAGCTGATCGCCCGTGACCATCTTGAGCTTCACGCCCATCTGGCTCGCCGTCGCGACGGTGGCCCTCGCATCTTCGCGGGGCGGATCGAACAGCGGCAGCACACCGAGAAACTGCCACCTTCCGTCGCCGTCGGCCCGCGCGACGCCGAGTGAACGAAAGCCGCGCACGGCAAATTCGGCGATTGCCTTGTCGACGGCGGGCTTCACCGCGTCCGCGTTCGCCGAGACCTTCAAGATCACCTGCGGTGCACCCTTGGTCGTCTTGAACGTCTTCCCGTCGAGGGCCTTGACGGTGGCCTCGGTGCGCTTGTGCACCGGGTCGAACGGCTGGAAGTGCTCCACGTGGTACCCCTTTAGCGCCTGGTCGCCGTCCTTCAGGCCCCCGAGGACCGCCAGATCGATGGTGTCGTTGTCGTCGGCGCGCGACGCCAGCGCCGCCGCAAGGATGACCTGCGCAGCCGGGATATCGTCGACGCGGAACGGGTCGCCGAGCGTCAGCTTGTTCTGGGTCAGGGTCCCGGTCTTGTCGGCGCACAGCACGTCGACGCCCGCCAGCTCCTCGATNNGGCATCGCCACGGGAATCGCGGCCACGGTCAGCACCAGGGCAAACTGCAACGTGGTGAGGATGCGGTCGCCCCGAACGATGGCGAAGGTGATGATCACGGCGACCAACGTCACCGCCAGGATGATCAGGTAGTTGCCGATCTTCAGCACCGCGCGTTGGAAGTGACTGACCGTGTGCGCCCCCTGAACCAGCTGCGCGGTCTTGCCGAAGTACGTCTTGTCGCCCGTGGCGTAGACCAGCGCGCCGATCTCGCCCTGGCGGATGATGGATCCCGAGAACACCGCGTCGCCTGCCTTGCGCTCGGCAGGCAGCGACTCGCCCGTCAGGGCGGACTGATCCACCTGGACCGGGTCCCCCTCGAGCAGCCGCGCGTCCGCCGGTACGATGTCACCGAGGCGCACGCGTATGACGTCGCCCGGCACCAACTCTCGCGCGGGCGAAGTGACCCACTTGCCATCACGCTTCACCCTGGCCTTGATGGCCAGTTTGGCCTTCAGGGCGGCGATCGCGTTGCCGGCCTGGCGCTCCTCCCAGAATCCGACGACGGCGTTGGCGCAGAGCAGGACGAGAATGATGCCGAAGTCCGGCCAGTGCCGGGCGACCGCCGAGAGCACCACGGCCGCCTCGATCATCCACGGAATCGGCCCCCAGAAGTACGTGAGAAACTTCAGCAGCGGATTGGTCTTCTTCTCCTCGATCTCGTTTGGCCCGTACTGGGCGAGCCTTTTCTGAGCCTCCGCTTGATTGAGCCCATCCGCCGAACAGCCCAGCTTGGTCTGGAGCTCCGGCATGGGCATGGTCTTCATTCCGTCCTGGGCGTCGCGCGCGGAGCCGGACTTTGACCCGGAGGCCCTTCGCTGGGCCGGAGGAGACGAAGGCCTGGCAGGCGACTGCAGATCCGTCTTCATGGCTCATGCCCTTCCGTTACAGACCCGTATTCGCCGCGCCGCGCGGCGGAGTTGCACCTGGCTCGATGACTCAGGGCTCGCGGCGCGACGCTCACGTGAGCCTGCTCGCCTTCATGAGTGCTTCTCTTTGTGGCCGCCAAACTCGTATCGCATCGCAGAGAGCAGCTTGTTGGCGAAGTCTTCGTCGCCGCGCGAGGCAAAGCGCTGCGTCAGCGCGGTGCTCAGGACCGGGGCCGGCACTCCCTCGTCGATGGCCGCTTTGAGAGTCCAGCGCCCCTCGCCCGAGTCGGACACATGGCCCGCAAACGCATTGAGGTCGGCGCTCTTCTTCAGCGCTGCCGCCGTGAGGTCGAGGAGCCACGAACCGATGACGCTGCCGTGTCGCCAGGTCTCTGTGATGTCGGCGAGGTTCAGATCGTACTGGTAATGCTCCGGATGGCGGAGCGGTGCCGTCTCGGCGTCGGCCGCGCTCTTGGGCTGTTTTCCGGCGTTGGCGTGCCGAAGAATGTTCAGCCCTTCGGCGTACGCCGCCATGATGCCGTACTCGATGCCATTGTGGACCATCTTGACGAAGTGTCCGGCCCCGGCCGGCCCGCAATGGATGTAGCCTCGCTGGGTAGTGCCCATGCCGTTGCCGTTTCCGGGCGCCTTAGTCGCGCCCTCGACCCCGGGTGCCAGAGCGGCAAACACGCCGTCGAGCCTCTTCACGATGTCGGGCTCCCCCCCGATCATCAGGCAATAGCCGCGGTCGAAGCCCCAGACGCCGCCCGACGTGCCCACGTCGACGTAGTGGATCCCGCTCTTACCGAGCGTTTCCGCACGGCGGATATCGTCGTGGTAATAGGAGTTGCCGCCGTCGATGACGATATCGCCCCTGGCGAGAAGCGGCTCGAGTTCGCCCAACGTGGCCTCAACCACGGCGGCAGGCACCATGATCCAGATCGCGCGCGGCGCCTGGAGCTCGGAGACCAACCCGGCGAGCGAGCCGCTCACGGTTGCACCACCCTTACGCAGCTCGCTCGCCGCGTGCGGATGAATGTCGAACACGACACATTCATGGCCCGCTGCGAGGAGGCGGCGGACCATGTTCGACCCCATCCGCCCAAGCCCGACCATTCCGATCTTCATCTCGTCCTCCGTTGCTTCATGGGCCTTTCGGGGCGCTGAACGGGACGGGAGCAACCAGCACGACACATGCCACGCCCTCCCAACGCACCTCAAGGCGGACTCTCGACGTCCGGGGCTCTCGGGCGCCGGCCGTCTTTTGGCAGCTCGCGAATTCGACCTGCGAAAATGCGGTCGTTGTCGAACCCATGTCGACGGCCTCTTGCGCGTCCGCACCTGGGAACCGTGGCCTCGCCTTGGCGCCTCTACTCTTGGTCGTCGTCGGAGCCACGCTTGCGGCTTCGGCACTCACGGCCACGAGGCTGCTCCGGTGGATCGCGGTCGGGGGAGCGCGGGATCGCGCGCTCCGCCGGGGTCGTGCCCTGCAGCGTCAGTCGTCCTCCATGGTGGACAAGCTCGAGCGTCCCTTGCGCGTCGAGGAGTCGATAGGTGGCCGCGGCGGCGCTCGCCGTCACATGAAGCCTGAGCCCGCGACGTAGGATGGTGAACGACAAGCTCGTGAGGCCGTCGGGCAGTCGCGGGGCGAACGACAGTGTGCCGCCGTGGTCACGCATGCCTCCCAAGCC
>PLIR01000147.1 GCA_003139415.1 Myxococcales bacterium
AAAAAATGGGGGAGCTCGACAACACTCTCATCGTCTTCACTACCGACAACGGCGCGGAGACGATGACCTTTCCGGATGGCGGGATCACGCCCTTCAAGGGCCAGAAGGGGGAGGCCTGGGAAGGCGGCTACCGCGCGCCCCTCGTGGTTCGCTGGCCCGGCCACATCCAGCCCGGCACGGTGAAAAATCAGCTCTTCTCAGCCCTCGACTGGGTGCCCACGCTGGTGAACATCGCGGGCGGCCCGAAAGGCGATGGCCTCAAGCGGCAGATCGAGGCCGGCAAGTATCCCGGTATCGTGAAGACGACGCTCGACGGCGTCGATCAGCGCGACTACCTCGAGGGCGCGTCGAGCAAGTCCGCGCGCGACTTCTTCTTTTACTACTCGGGCGCGACGCCGTCCGCGGTCCGCTACAAGAACTGGAAGATGTACTACTCGATGTCGCAGCCCGGGGCGACGGGCTGGATCATGCCTCTCGTGCCGTTTCACTTCACGCTGGTCCAAAACATCCGGCGCGACCCATTCGAGCAGGCGGTTGGCATGGACCCGAAGACCGCCATGGGTCTCGGCGGGTCGCTGTCCGGGCCGAGCACCGCCTTCATCTACGACTGGAACATGCTGCCCATCGGCCAACAGCTCTGGCAGAAACACCTGATGTCGTTCAAGGACTTCCCGCCGCTTCAACCGGCGGCGACGTACAACCTCGATGCGATCATGAAGCAGGTCGAAGACAAGAACACGGCGAGCGATTGACCTGAGACCGTGGTCGCAGCGAACGTACCAGGGGGCGCGTCCGCTCGCGCCGACCATTGCGCTTCGCTTCAGGTCTCGCCAGGCGGCGGCACGTGCTCGAGTCGCTTCTGCAGCACCGCGGCGATTCCGGCGCGGCTGGACGGGTCCTCCACGTGGGATGCGCGGAAACGCAAGCCCTGCCGGGAGAGGGCGCGCGCGAGGGGCGGCTCTTGCCGCGCGGGTCGCGTCGCGTATTCGCGCACGCGCAGGCGCACGTTGGCGCACGCCTCGACCCACACGATGGCGCCGCGAAGTCCCAGGTGGTCGGTGAGGATGACAAGCACCCCTGGGCCGTCTGGCGCGCGCCCGTGGCTCTCCTCCTCGAGGGGCCAGTCATCCGTCCACGACGTGCCCGTCGACGCATCCCAGTGCGGGAACGCCTCAGGGTGGCGGGTTGGGACGTCGAGCAGGGCGCGTAAGACGTCGAGTGTGGAGAGCATACCCACGGCGGCTCCGGTGCCGTCGACCACCACCAGGCGGTGTCGATTGCCGCGCGCGACTTGCGCAGCGGCGGCCTCGATGGTCGCGGACATCGACACACAGGCGGCAGGGCGCGTCATCACGTCGCGCGCGCGCCGATCCGTATCGAGGACATCCCGCAACGACACGACTCCGATCGGTCTTCCGTCGTCGTCGAGGACCGGCGCGGCGCTCACGCCGAACGATCGCAAGAGCGGGGGCACCTCACGGGCGGGTAGCTCAGGCGGCACACTGAGGATTTCCGTGTTCATGATTTCATCAATGGTCCGGGCCATGCCAATGTCGGACGCAAGCGTCGCGCCATCGTCCAGTCGGCTCCCCGCGTCATCGCGTCATTCGGTGTCGCTTGGGATGAGCCACCTCACGGACACCCAACGACGAGCTTTATGACCGTGGCGCCAGCGGCCAGGTTCACGTCTTCCAGTCGAACGCCTCGTGCAGACCGTCGATGACGAGCTGTGTCGCAACGGCGGCCAAGATCAGCCCCATCACACGCTCGACGACATTGATCCCGGTCCTTCCGAGCACTCGCGCCACGAGCTCCGCCGATCGGAGCGTGAAGAACGAGAGCGCGCTCACCGCGGCGATTGCCATGAAGAGGCACACGCGCTGCTCGATCCCGTGGGACTTGCCAACGAGCACGATGACGGTCGCGATGGCGCCCGGCCCGGACAGCAGCGGCAACCCGATGGGCATCAAGCCCACGTCGTCCTTTGTCTCGGCTTCGAGGGCCTCTTCCCTGGTTCCACGGGTCGCGCTGCGCTTGGCCCGCATCATCTCGAGGCCGACGCCGAAGAGCAGGATCCCGCCCGTGACCTTGAACGCCGGCAGCGTGATGCCGAAGAAGTGGAAGATGAGCCCCCCCGCCAGGGCGAAGGCGCTCAGCACCGAAAAACAGGTGACCGAGGCGTGGAAGGCCGTGCGGGCCTGCACGGGACGCGGCTGAGAGCCGACGAGCGCGAGGAAGATCGGAACGGCCGCAAAGGGATCCACGATGGAGAAGAGCGACCCGAAGGCGACGAGCGTGTACGAGACGTAGGACACGGGTTGCTCGCCCGTCCGTACCACGCTCGGCCGCCCGCCGCCTCGATCCGAGCCGGATCTACGGGGTGATGATCGACAAAGGGCCTCGCCGATGAGGCGCGCGAGCACGCTCCTGCTCGCACTTGCGCAAGCAACCGTCATACTCCGGGCGTCGGTTCCGGAGAGTTCACCCGGGGCCTCCGGAGTCCTCGTGTCGTTGGTTCACGCGTCGCGGTTGCGACGCTTCACCGCGACAGAGCGCGTGTCGAACGTGCTCTTCGCGGTCATGCATCTCTCTCTCGTCTTCGTGCTGTTCGTTCCGGTCTCCTGGCGCGTCATCGCCCTCGCCGCGGGCGGGTACGCAGTCCGGATGTGGGCCATCACCGGCGGCTACCACCGCTACTTTGCCCATCGAAGCTACAAGACGAGCCGCGCGTTTCAGGTCGTGCTCGCCGTGCTTGGCGCGACGAGCATGCAAAACGGCCCGATCTGGTGGGCGAGCGTGCACCGGCGCCATCACAAGCACTCCGACGGCCCCCACGATCCTCACTCGCCGGTGCAGCGAGGCCTCCTCTACGCCCATGTCGGCTGGGTCTTCGATCGGACGTTGCCGCGCCCGCGGGACGAGTCGAACGTGCAGGACTTGCTCCGCTACCCGGAGCTGCGCTGGGTCGATCGCCACGACTGGATACCGCTCACCGCGTACGGCGTTGCGTGCTTCGCGATCGGCGGCGTCGCGGGGCTCGTCTGGGGATTCGTCGTCAGCACGCTCGCGGTCTTCCATGCGACGATGCTGGTCAACTCCCTGGCCCACGTCTGGGGCACGCGCCGGTACGCGACGGACGACCGGTCTCGCAACAACCCTGTCATCGCCCTGCTGACTTTCGGCGAAGGGTGGCACAACAATCACCACCACTTCATGAGCTCAGCCCGACAGGGCTTCAAGTGGTGGGAGCTCGACGTCACCTACTACGTGCTGCGAGCGCTCGCGTGCCTGCACGTCGTCTGGGGGATTCGCGAACCGCCGCCCGTGCGCGCCGCCGCGCCGGCCAGCCAATCCCCCACGGCGCCGGTGGTCCTCGAGCCGCTCAGCCGACCTCTCTGACGTATGCCCCGAGCGGCGCCGCGTTCGTGCTTCCCACGAGGGGGAGCCTGCGGCCGGGCGCCAGGGCGACCGCCTTGTTCCCCGCGTAGACGCGGTGCCGCCCGCGCTCTTCGAACCACTCCTTCGTCGTCGCCACGGTGTGCATGTTCTCGACGATCTGTCGCCAGCCGACGCCCGTGTTGTACGCGCAGAAGGAGATCTCCCCCTCTTGCGTGCCGTACGGGATGACGCACATCTCGGTTCGACGAAAGTCGTACGTCCAGAGATCCTGAAACCACATGCCGCCGACCCACAGGATCCGCCAGTCCTGCTCCTTGACCTCCCTGCCCATCATCCCGCGCATCTTGCCGTAGAAGAAGAGCTTCACGAACTCGAGCAGGGTGAAGCCGGGAGGCGCCTTCGACTGGTCGTAGTTGCGTACGAACGACATCGCGATCTGGGCGAGGCTCAGCTCTTTCCCTCGTGCGGTGTCGCAGATGACGGCGATGTCGGCCATGAAGCGGCCGATGTCGAAGAACTGCGTGATGGTGGACCACGTCTTGGTGCGGTGGTTTGCGACGAGGACGACGCTCGCGCCGCAGTTGGGGTGGCACGAGCAGTTGACGGCGCCGAACGACGTCCCATCCGGCCCGTGCAACGACTGAAGATGGTCGGCCAGCGCGCCGAACGCGCCCATGGCGCCGAGCGGGTACCAGTCGCGGTAGACGTCGATCTTGCCGCCCGTGTGTCGGCTCAAAGCGTGCGCCAGGTGCGACGTCGTGTAGCGGCGGGCGCGGCGCTGATCGTCGGTCACCTCCTCGTCGCGGCCCGTGAACGAGACCGGCTGGAACGAGACGCCGTCGAGCACGTCCGAGTTGGCGAGCGAGAAGTCGAGGATCGGCCCGACCTGGCTGTCGTTGATGCCGTTGACGACCGTCGTCACGGGCAGGATCTGGATCCCAGCCGCGCGCATGATCTCGATGGCCCTGCGCTTCACGTCGAACAGGTTGGAGATGTGCCGGTGGCTGTTGGCGTCGTTCGACACGCCGTCGAACTGGAAGTACGCGAGGTCGAACCCGGCCTCCTTCGCCTGGAACGCGAACTCGGGCTCGAGGGCGAAGCGAAGGCCGTTGGTCGCTGCCTGCACGTTGAAGTAGCCGACCTTCTTGGCGTACGCGCAGGCCTCGAGGAAGTGCGGCGACATCGTGGGCTCTCCTCCGGAGAACTGCACCGTCATCTGCCGGCGCGGCTTGAAGGAGATGGACGCGTCGAGGATCTGCTTGATGTCGTCCATCGTCAGCTCGTGCACGTAGCCGACCTGGTTGGCGTCCATGAAGCAGGGGTTGCACATCATGTTGCATCGATTGGTGAGATCGATCGTGAGCACGGTGCCGCGCCCGTACTGGATCGACGACGTGCCATGCCGGTGCACGAGTTCGTCTCCGAGCGTGCGGTAGTCGCGCCCCGGGTAGCGTGCCTCGATGATGCGGCTGAACTGCGGGTCGAGAGAGATGAGGTCTTCGAAGGTGCCGTGCTCGCGGCATGTCTTGCGGATGACGAGTCTCCCGTTCTCTTCGGTGATCTGCGCCTTGATCTCGCCGATGTGCCCCGTCACGAGCTCGCCGACGTCGCGCTCTCCGCTCAGGATCGCCGTGCGCGTGTCGATGACGCAGCGCGGGCACAGCGAGTCCGTCTCGCGAGGCCATCCGAGAGGGGGCTTGGTGCGCTCGTGGCTCTTGGGCAAGGGCCCCGGCGCCCAGTCGGGCGAGCGGGAAGGAGTCTCGGGCACTCGCGTATTGACGGACTGAAAGCCTCGCCATCCGAGCTCGGCAAGCTCTCTCACGACGGCGCTGACGAGATCATTCATTGGGCTACCTCTTGGGCAAAGGGGGAGGTCAAGGGCCAGCGGGAACCTTCGAGCGTGAGAGACCGAGGCGGGGCAGGCGCTCCTTCCGGGCGCGGTCTTGGCGCGGCTCGCGAAGTCAGGAGGCGCAGCCACTGGACCACGCGCGACGACGCCTCGGCTTGCCGCAGCATGTACGACGGCTGCGCCGCGCGCTGCAGCGACTCGACCGGCCCGACGAGCACGTTCGGCCGGATCTCGGCGATCTCGAACGCCTCTCGCTCCGGGGTCCCCAGGGCGAGCGTCGTCTCCCCGTCGGCGATGAGGCCCCACAGGGCGAGCCGCAATCCCGCGTACTCGCCGGGATCGACCGCGTAGGCCACGTCGCCGGGACGCGCCGGCGAAGACTTCCAGAGATCGACGAGCCGATCGACGACGGCGGCATGGCTCGCCGTCTTCCACTCGGGCGCGCCGGGTGATTGGAGATCCATGTAAGCGATCGCAGGCATTTCGGGACGCACGCTGCGCGCGGCCGTGCGAAAGGCCTGGGCACGCTCGGCCGTGTCGAGCGTGCCGCCGAGATCCATCATCGCCGACCAGGACATGTCCTGAGAATCGGGCGGCGGGACTCCCTCGATCTGCACGAGACGCTCGACCCTGGCCCCGAGGCGCCGCACACGGTCGCGGGTCGCCCCGTCGGCGACGAACGCCACGCGCGGCGACAGGTGCTCGAACGCCCGGGTCAGCACATCGTCGGGGGTGCCCGGGTCGAGCGTGGCCACGACGCCGCCCTGCGCGACGACCGCCCATTCGGCGATGATCCTCTCGGCGCGAAGAGGCGAGAGCACGACGACGCGATCTCCCGGCTGCATCTTGCATCGCTCGCGCAAGAAGAGGCCGACGCGGATGACGTGCCGGAAGAAGCGCCAAGCCGGCGTGTCGTGCCAGCCGTCGGCGTCCCTCGTACGCAGCACCACGCGCGGCGCACCCCGCGAGACACGTTGTTCGGACCGCATGTACAAGAGGCCGAGCGTGCGAAACGCATTGGCCACATTCCCCGTGAGCGGTATTGCCGATTGCACCATCGGAGCCTCCGTGACGCGGGCGTCTCTTCGTGGTGCGCGGCGGTCGCGCCGCGCTCGCCTTACGTTGCCGCGGTGTGCGAGCGCGACGGCTTTCCGCACCGCCACGCGCGCCGACAGACTTCATGCAAGAGGTGTGAGCCGCGAGCAAGTCCCAAAGGACGGTTTCGTTCCTCAGGCTGCTTTTATTTCGATAGGAGCCGAAGATGTTGGCGGGCTCGTGCGGGCCGGGCGACTACCCGGCTCCACCGCGGACCATGGTCGGCGGACGGTGCAGGTCGGACCCGAAATGCCAGCGAACACGGCGTCTTAGCGGTGCAAGACCTGCATCGATCGAATGCACGATGGTTGACCAAAAAGAATCGCTGGGAATCCAGAGTATCGCTTCGATTCATGTGTTCGTTCGGGACCTGGATCGCAGCAGAGATCACTACGTCGAGCACCTCGACTTCTCCGAGGTGGCGGTCTCGAGCCCCGACTTCGAGGCCGAGAACAGAGCGCGCGCAAGCGTCGTGGAGGCTGGGAGCGTCCGCTTCGTCTTCATGGAGCCGCTCGGGTCGCGAGGCGAAAGCTTCCACTGGCTCGAACGCCATCCCGAGGGCGTCGGACGTGTCGTATTCGATGTCGAGGACGTCAAGCGCGCGTTCCGTCTCGTGACCGAGCGCGGCGCCACGGCGATCACGAGCATCGAGCGGCGCGCGGTCGACGGAGGCGTCGCCAGCTGGTTCGACATCGCCACCGCCCTCGGCGATACGCAGTTTCGTTTCGTGCAGCACACCGGCAAGACGCCCATCATGCCGGACCTCGTCCGTCTCGACTCGCCGCGGGGCGGGCAGAACCGCTTCGGGATCACGCACGTCGACCACGTGACCACGAACTTTCTCACGCTGCAGCCCGCGCTCGCCTGGATGGATCGCGTCATGGGATTCGAGCCCTTCTGGGAGATCGAATTCCACACGCAGGACGTGAAGCGTGGCCACTTCGGCGGGTCCGGCTTGAAGTCCGTGGTGATGATCGACCCCCACTCGGGCCTGAAATTCGCCAACAACGAGCCGGCGCAACCCTGCTTCAAGGCGTCGCAGATCTACCTCTTTTACCAGGACCATCGGGGGGCGGGGGTCCAGCACGTCGCGCTCGGGGTGCGGGACTTGGTCTCCGCGGTCGAAGAGCTCAAGTCGCGCGGCGCTTCGTTCATGCCGACGCCGGACGCGTACTACGACATGCTCCCGGAACGGCTCGTGGATCTCGGCGTCAACGAGCTCGACGAGGACATCGACATCCTGAGAGACCTCGACATCCTGGTCGACGGTCAGGCCGACCACAGGTACCTGCTTCAAATCTTCATGAAGGACGCGGCGACCCTGTTCAAGGATCCCCAAGCGGGGCCGCTCTTCATCGAGCTCATTCAACGCAAGGGCGACGAAGGCTTTGGCCACGGCAACTTCAGGGCACTCTTCGAGAGCATCGAGCGGCAGCAGCAGCTCGAAGGACGGGCCTAGTCGCGCCGAGTTCGTAAAACGGACAAGAATCGGAACAGGGAAGAGAAGGAGGAGAGCAAGAACTCCTTCTCTCCTCCTCTCCCTGTGAGCTTTGCAAAGGTCTCACGGACTCCGGGTCACCCGCGCTAGGCGGACATGTCGAGGCCGGTGGGCTCGTCGTTCACGCCTTGGACTCCCGACCGCCGCTCCGGCAGGGCAAGCTGCTTGGCGATGACTTCGGCGATCTGGGCGACGTGGGCGGGTTCGCTCATCATCGCGAAGTGGTCCGCGTCCACAGGGTGGATCGAAAGCGACTGAACGTAGGCGTCCCAGCCGCACGAGGCACTCTTCAAGGGATCGTCGCGGAGCCGCGCTCCGGCGACGAACAACGTCACGTCACCCGAGAACGGTCGGATGTTCGGCATGTAAGCGGCGGCGGAGGCGCGCTTGTGGGCGTCCATTCTCTCCTCGAGGGGGCCGAACCGATCGTGGCGGCGGTACAGGCTTTGAGCCGCAGGCGGCGTGATGTGCAGGCGTCGCGCGACGAAGCTCACCAGGTCGCGCGCGCGAGCGTCGCGCAAGCGGCCGATCTGCGCCAGGCGAAACATCCAGGGCCGGATCCACTCCGGCAGCTGCGGATCGACGAGCGCGAGCAGCGAGACCTCCTGCCCGGCTTCGCGCAGGCGCTGCGCAACCTCGTAGGCGATGATGCCGCCGAACGAATAGCCGACCATCCGGTAGGGCCCTTGCGGCTGACAGGCGCGGATCGACTCGATGTACTGCTGTGCCATCTCTTCGACCGAGGGAAGTCCGCGCTCGGCCGTCAAGAAGCCGTCGACCTCGCTGCGCACGTAGACGCCGTACGGCGTGCACAGGCCTTCGAGGCGCTCGGCGAGCGGTCGGTAGACGTGAACGCCGGAGAGCATGAAGAGGGGAGGCCCGGCGTCGGCGTGGCCGAGCGGGACCGGCCTCGGCGGCCCGCTATCCCCGCCCGAGATGCGCTGCGCAAGCGCGCGCACCGTGCCGCACTCGAAGAGGACGTGAGGCGGGATCGTCACGCCGGTCGAGCGCGCGATCTCGTCGAGCGCCACGACCGCGAGCAGAGAGTCGCCGCCGAGGTCGAAGAAGCCGTCGTTCACCCCGACGTGGTCCCGGCCGACGCCGAGCACGCGCGCGAACGCGGCGGCCATGGCCTTCTCGAGCGCCGTCGCGGGCGCCGCCGTGACCGCCGCGGGCGCGCGAGGTTCGACCTGCATCTCCTTCAGCCGATTCCGGTCCACTTTGCCGTTGGCCGTGAGCGGCATGGCGTCGAGTACGACGACCTGGTGCGGGACCATGTAGTCGGGCAGCTGCGCCGCGAGCGCGCGGCGGAACCCCGAGACGCCCCCCTCCGCCGGCGACACGACGAACGCGACCAGGCGCACGTCCGCATCTCCGACCGTCCTTGCCACGATCACACATTGCGTCGCAAGCCCAAGCTCCAGCACCGTCTTCTCGACCCCCGCGAGCTCGATCCGGATCCCGCGGAGCTGCACCTGGAAGTCGCGCCGGCCGAGCATCTCGAGCTTGCCGTCCGGATGCAGGCGGCCCATGTCGCCCGTCAGGTAAAACACCCGCCCGTCGATCGCCACGAACCTCTCCGCCGTAAGCTCGGGTCGACGGAGGTATCCGGGCACGACGCCGTCGCCCGCGAAGGCGATCTCGCCCACCACGCCGAACGGCACGACGCGGCGGCTGGCGTCGACCACGCGCACCGCGACGTTCGGGAATGGCTTGCCGACGAACGTGCGCTTCGTCGTCGCGCCGCGCGGGATCGCATAGGTGGTGCCCATGCAGCTCACTTCGGTGCACCCGTAGATGACGAAGAGCTCCGCGCTCGGAAAGAGGCGCTCCATGCCGCTCATCACGGAGGGCGAGACGATGTCGCCTCCGGAGGAGGCGTGGCGTACGCGCGGCAACGTCGCCGGCTCGCCCGGCGACGCCGCGACGTGGCGAAATAGGCTCCCCAGCAGGCTCGGCCCGGCGTGGATCACCGTGACCCCGTCGAGCGCACGCAGCAACCGGTCCGGGCTCAGGATCTCGTCACGCTCGAGGATCCTCACCGACGCTCCGCAGCAAAGCGGAGACACGAGCTCGAACATGCTGATGCTGAACGTGTGGCGGGCCAGCGAGACGAAGAGGTCGTCCTCGCGGAAGCCGTATTTGCGCGTGGCAGAATGGATGTACTGCGTCAGATTGGCGTGCTTGGCGAGGACGCCCTTCGGCTTGCCGGTCGTACCGGATGTATAGAGGAGGTACGCAGAATCGCTGAGCTTCGGCTCCGTCGCGGGCGGGACCGAACCGTCACCCTGCGCCAGGATCCCGTCGTCGAGGCGGATCTGCGCGAACGTGGATGACAACCCCGACAGGGCGGCCGTCGTCAGCACCACCCGGGGCTGCGCCTCCTCGAGCATGCTGTGGATGAGCGCCTCCGGGTGCGTCGGATCGAGAGGAAGGTAGACGCCGCGGCTCTTCCAGATGGCGAGCATCGCGACGAGCACCTCGAGCGACGGCCCGACGCAAACGGCGACGGGGACCTCGGGCCCCACGCCCATTGCCACGAGACGAAGCGCCAATCGATTGCTGCGCTGATCGAGCTCCGCATAAGTCAGAGGCTTCCCGCGAAACGTCATGGCGGTTGCCGACGGCCGGGCCTTCGCCATCGCCTCGAACACGCGGTGCACGGGGATGGAAGGGGCCGTCACTGTCCCGCTGTCCTGATCGGCGGTCAGGGCACGGAGCTCAGCGGCGTCGAGGAGCGGAAGACGGTTCACCGTGATCCCCCCCTCGGACCCCGCGGCGAGGAGGACGGCGGCGCTGCGGACGAGGCGCGCAGCCGCCGAGGCCGTGATGAGCCCTGCGTTGTACACGAGCGCGAGATGGACGCCGTGCTCGGTCGCCACGACGACGAAATTCGCGTCGTGCCGCGACTTCGCGTCGGCGAGAGCGCACGCTTCGAACGAACCGCCGCCCTCGGTATCGTCGGCGACGAACGTCACGGCCACGTTCGACGGCTCGAGAGGGTCGCGCGTCGATCGCGATGCAGTCTCAGCGAAGGCCGCCTGCGCCTCGTCGGCAAGCGACGCCAGCGGACAATCGCCAGCGACCTCGAGGTCGATGGCGACGCGTTGCACGGCGCCGCGATCGCGGATGAACACGTCGAGCGCGATGGTGGGTTGCTCGGTGTAACGATGCATCAACGCAGCGAGGGCCGCGATGAGCTTTGCTCGATGCCGCGGCGCGAGGCCGCCGTCGGCCGACAATGCGACGACCAGTGGACTCGATGACGCGCGCTCGAAAGGCGCATCGGTTGACCGATCGTTGTCCGTCGGCAGCTGAACGAATCGACATTGAGAAATGGCCACGGCAGCTCGCTATTCGCCTCGCTTCGTGCGTCTCACGCGTCTCAAACGAGTTGCAAGAGATGTGCGACAAGAGCGTGCGGGGCCTTCGCGCGCGCGCTCCGAGGTCCGTGTCTTGCACCGAGCCGCGCGCCCTCTTCCGTGGCGAGTGCGCCATGGGCGAGCGTGAAACGGACGACGTCGGCAAGGAAAGGAGACAGCCATGAACGAAGGCCAGAACCAAGCGACGGTGCAGCGAGGCGCGACGAACGGCCAGGGGCGAGGAAATCAGCTGATCGAAAGGGGGAATCGCGAGCCGTTCGAAGTGCCTCGCGCGGGCCTCCTCGAAGCACCCGTTTCGTACCTTCGCCGCTTGATGGGCGACGTCGACCAGACGCTCGAGAGACTGTTCGTCGGCGTTGGTTTGCCCGCCGCCCTGACGCCGAGGTACGGCCAGGCGCCGGCTCGGCGATACTGGACCCCGCGCGTCGACGTCTTCGAGCGCGAGGGACAGCTCATGGTGCATGTGGATCTTCCGGGCATGAGGCAGGAGGACGTCCGGGTGAGCGTCGAAGACAACGTCTTGACGATCTCCGGCGAACGAAGCCACCAGCACGAGCACGAGAAGGGAGGCGTCTATCAGTGCGAGCGCAGCTACGGAATCTTCCAGCGTAGGATCTCGCTGCCCGCGGGCATTCCTTCCGAGGGCATCCACGCGCTATTCGAGGACGGCGTCCTCGAAGTGTCGATGCCGATGCCGAGACAGGCACCGAGCAAGGGGAGGTCGGTCCCGGTTCAGTCCAAAGCGAACGGGATGAACAACTGACGAGCCCACCGGCGCAGGGAGCTGCACGGCGCGCGATGGCGGACGAGCGCCCATCGCGTTCCGGCGGCTCCGCTGCTCTCACATTCTCGGGCGACTCAGGCTGAACTGCTGGCGCGCGTGGGCGAGGAACTGGGCGTCCGTCGGGTGATCGATCGCCTCGACCTTCGCGATCCGTCGCCCGAGCGCCGCATCGTGCTCGAGGACGTAAGCGAGAAACTGTGCCTTTGCCGTCGACGGGCCGCCGACGAGGATCTGCTGGGCCCCCTGGAGCGCGGCCGCGACGTCGCGGAAGAAATGCCGCAAGTCGTCGGGATGGTCGTCGTGGCCGTCCTTGGTGCCCGGGTGCCGGTGCACGCGGTGCTGCGGCGCGTGCACGACCGCTTCGTCGGAGGCGGCGAGGTTGACGTGAAAGATGCGGGCCTCTCGGTGATCGAGCCACAGCGCTGCGTGGTAGCTGGTCATTGGGCCTTTGTTCTTGCGTTCTTTGCCGCCGGACGCAAGCGGCAGCCTAGCCGCTGTGTTCAGCCGACCGGACGACGAGCACGGGGCAAGGGGCCGTTCGAACGATCTGTTCGGCTACGCTTCCAAGGAGAGCGCGCGGCAGTCCGCGTCGCCCGTGCGATCCTACGACGACGAGGTCGACGTGAGCCTCCTTGGCGAAGCTCTCCACCTCGCGCCACGCGCTCCCCTGGCGTAGTTCGGCGTCCACCGAGCCCCCAGCGCCGCGAGCGCGGGCCACGATCGTCTGCAGGTGCTCGCGTGCGGCGTCTGCGATCTGCTTCGTCCAGTCGGTCGCGAGGACGAGGACCTCGGGAGCGCCCAGCGAGGGAATCTCGAAGGCATGAAAAACCGTCACGCGGGCGCCGAGGGTCCGGGCCAGCGTAACGGCGTAGTTGAGCGCCGCTTCGGAGTTGTCGTCGAAGCCGTGAGGGACGAGAATGTGCTTGATTGGCAGCGAGGGAGTCATTTGCATGAGATGGTTGCCACGATCCTGAGGTACCGCCAGTGGAGACAATACTATGAACACGATCGTGGTCGCGCTCGATGGCTCGCCTCGGGCCTCCGCCGTCCTTGCGCAAGCGATCGCCCTAGCACGCGCCCGGGCGAGTCAGGTCGTCCTGATTCGGACCGTGGGCATCCCGGCGGAAATCCCGCCGGACCTCTGGAAGGTGAGCGAAGAGCCTTGGCTAACCGTCTTGGAGCGTCGAGCCGCCGAGTATCTGGCTGCGTGCGAGGCCTCTGTGCCGGCGGAGATGCGCGGTGGTACGCGCGTCTTCGTGGGGACCCCATGGGAAGCCGTCTGCGACGCCGCACGGAGCCTCGGAGCAAGTCTTCTGGTGATCGGTTCCCACGGCTACTCGGGGATCGACCGCCTGCTCGGCACGACCGCGGCCAAGATCGTCAATCATGCCCCTTGCTCCGTCCTCGTCGTTCGAGACTCGTGATCCATCGGAGGCGTGCCGCGGGTCTTGGCTACTTCGGAAGCACGTCGAGCGTCTGCCGCGCGACCACGACTTCCTCGTCGGTCTTGATGATCCGCACGGTGCACGGGCTCGATGGAGTGGAGATGAGGGGCTCGCCCTTCCGGTTCCGGTCCCGGTCTAGGCGCACGCCCAGGTGCTCGAGTCCTTCTGTGATGCGCTCGCGAACGGGCCACGCGTTCTCGCCGATGCCCCCAGCGAAGACCAACGTCTCGACGCCGCCGAGCGTCGCCGCCAGGGCGCCGATGGCCTGCTTTGCGCGGTAACAGAAGAGGTTCACGGCGTCGGCCGCGCGAGGGTCGGTCGCTTCGCGGTCCAGCAGATCGCGCATGTCCCCGCTGATCTCCGACACGCCGATCAGGCCCGAGCGGCGGTTCAGCAGCTCGCTCAACGCGTCGGCATCCAGCTTCTCCGTGCGGAGCATGTAGAGCAGAACGCCGGGGTCGAGGTCGCCGCACCGGGTCCCCATCGGGATGCCCGACGTCGGCGTGAAGCCCATCGTCGTATCGACGGAGCGTGCGTCGTGCGCGGCGGCAAGGCTGGCGCCCGAGCCGAGGTGCGCGAGAACGACGCGCCCGCGAGCCGCGTCTCGTCCAGCGACCCGCTCGAGCTCTGCGAGAAGGTACGTGTACGAGAGCCCATGGAAGCCGTAGCGGCGGAGCCCCGCCCGTTCGTATGCGCGCGGGATCGGCAGCAGCCGCGCGACCCGCGGCATCGCGGCATGAAAAGCGGTGTCCAAACAAACGACGTTCGGTACGCCCGGGGCGCGCGTCACCATGGCCTCGATGACGCCGATCTCGGCCGGCAGGTGGTCCGGGTCGAGGTCGCTCAGTCGATGCAACTCCGACATCACTTGGGGCGTCACGAGGCGCGGGGCGTCGATGTTTGGTCCGCCATGAACGACCCGGTGCCCGATCGCCCTCACGCGATCCAGACCGCCGTGTGGCTGGATGCGCCCGAGGACGTCCTCGAGCGCCCGCGCGTGTTGGGCCGGCTCGATGCCGACGCGCTCGATCGAGCCCGATGCGAGCCGCGCCGGGACAGGGCTCATCGTGAACAAGCCGTACTTGAGGCTCGAAGAGCCGGCGTTCAGTGTGAGGATCGCGCCGTCGCTCGACGTCGGTGCTCCAGGAGATTGCGCCATGCGTCTCTATCTACCCGACCTTGGCGTCACGGGCGCGCGGCAGAGCACGCGAGGTCATCTGGATGCGGCGCTGCACTGCTCGCTGGCGCATCCAGAGCGACAGCAGCGCGACAGCGGTTATTTTGCCTCGACGAGCGCGCGCTCGACGCCCCTTCGGAACTTCGAGTAGCTCTGCGCGCCGCTGATGAAGTAGCCGCCCGGCGCGCTTCCTGGCACGACGATGAACGCCGGTGCGCCTACGATGCCCGCGTCGTTCGCGGCCTTCTTGTCGGCCTCGACCTCGCTCGTGTGGGTGCTCCCATCGAGGGCGGAGTTCCACTTGCCGACGTCGAGGCCCATTTGCGTCGCGTACGAGTCGAGGTCCGATCGCTTGATGCTCTGCTGGTTTTCGAACAGCCTGTCGTGAAAAGCCCAGAACCCGTTCGCGCCCTTTTGGGCGTACGCCTCCCGGCCCCCCTCCGCCGCGAGCGGAGCGTCGGGGTGCATCGGGAGAGGCATGTCGTGCCACACGAACTTCACGCGGCCACCGTAGTCTTTGATCAGTTGCGCGAGCGTCGGCTCGACGCGCCCGCAGAACGGGCACTGGAAGTCGGCCCACTCGTGCACGACCACCTTGGCGTGGAGGTTGCCACGCGCCGGGTCGTTCGGCGGAAGGCCCACGGGAAGATCTTTCTTTTCGGGCTCGGGGGGACCCTTGCCGTCCTTGATTAGGGCGTCGTAGATGCCGCCCGGCCGCGTGCCCTTGCCGACGAGACCCTGCGCTCTCGCGACTTCCTCGACGACGATCGCGTCGAACTTCTCTTCGGGCTGCGCGCCCACGAGGCGCCGGCCATTGATGAAGAAGTGCGGGGTGCCGTTGGCCTGAAAGTCCTCCGCGAGATCCTGATCGGCCTGGAGGATCTTCTTGTACGCGTGGCCATCGATCGCCTTCTTGACCTTATCCGCGCTCGCGCCTGCACCGACGGCGATCTGAACGATCGAGTCGACGTCGGGATCCTTGCCCTTCGCCAGCGACGCCGAGTCCGCCAAGAGCTTGTCGTGCACGCTCCAGAATCCGGCGTCCCCCTTCTCGGCACGGACTTCCAGCGCGGCCTCGGCGGCGGGCTCTGCGCCCGGATGGAACGGGAGCGGCTCGTTTTTCCACACGAAGCGAACCTGGTCGCCGTACTTGTCGCGAATCGCCTTGAGCGTCGGTTCGACGCGCGCGCAATAAGGGCACTGGAAGTCGGCGAACTCGATGATCGTGACGAGTGCGTTCGGGTTTCCGAGCGCCGGGCTGCTCCCGACCGGCACCTTGAACACCGTCTTGGTATCGTCGCGCGAGTCCTCGTCCGGGACTTTGGGCGTGTTCTTGTGGTTCTCGTTCGTCATCGCGGTGTAGACGAGCGCGGCCGGCGTTCCGGATGCGATCTTCGCCTGCGCCTTCTCGAGCTCCTGGTCGATGGTCTTCTTGAAGCTGTCGAACGGCTGCGCCCCGTTGACGAGGACCCCGTTGATGAAAAACGATGGGGTCCCCTGCACGCCGGTGGCCTTGCCCTCGTTCAGGTCCTTGTCGACAGCGTCCTGCCAGAGGTGCGCTTCGAGCCCTGCGCGGTACGAGATCACATCCGCGACCCCCGCGTCCTGCGCCCAGGTGAGGTACGCGTCGCGTCCCAGCGATGCCTGGTTTTTGAAGGCAAGGTCATGAAATTTCCAGAACGCCTCGCGCCCCGCCATCGCGAACACCCCGGCCCCGGCCTCGGCGGCGCTCTTCGCGTCGCGGTGAAACGGCAGCGGGTTGTTCTTCCAGACGATCCGGACGATGTCCGCGCCGTACATCGTCTTGATCTGATCCAGCGCCGACTCGACGCGCGCGCTGTACGGGCACTGGAAGTCGGCGAACTCGACGATCGTGACGGGCGCTACGCGGCTGCCCCACACCGGATTGCCGGGCGAGATCGGGACGGCCACGGCCTCTTCGCCCGGCATCGCGACCGCCGCGACGGGGGGGGCGGGTGCGCTCGCGACGGGCGCCGGCGCCGGCGACTGCGGTGGAAGCGCGATGACGGGCGGCTGGGCGGCGGGTGCTGCGCAGGCCGCACACCAAAGCACGAAGGGTACGGCAAGCTTGCGATGCATGCCCGAGTGTCCAGGAATGGCTGCGCGAGTCAAGCCAACAAGACCTCGTCGAACCGATGCGCCCCGGCCGGCGTCTGGCACGTTCCCGTCGCTATTTCGTTGCCGCAAACTTGTCAGGACTCCCGTGTCCCCGTTTGCCAGTTCAACACGGAGACCATCGGGAGCCCGCCCGAGCAATCCCTCGACGATCTATGGGCCTCGGATGCATCGCGCGCGTGGCG
The DNA here is from genome assembly GCA_003139415.1 of Myxococcales bacterium. Taxonomy (GTDB): domain Bacteria; phylum Myxococcota_A; class Polyangia; order Polyangiales; family Polyangiaceae; genus Palsa-1150. Next base: position 16,952 of record PLIR01000147.1, read on the forward strand.
CGGATGGGTCGACCGCTGTCCGGGGTGCTGGGCCGAGTGCGAGGTCGTCCCGAACGCGATCTACACGGGCGACATGGTCCGCGCCGTGACCAAGAGCTGGACCTAAGAACCCGACTGGCCTTCGGTGCGTTCGCTCGAGCGAACGTTCAACGTTCGAGGTGGACGTCCGGCCCTGCGGGCCCCATTGCCATTTGATGTGCCATGCGCCAAGATGGCGCGCCGCATCGCGGTTTGCCCATGGCGGTATCGAGGTCGCGGAGGAGCGGTTCATGAGCGTGGACATCACGAAGATCCTGGGTGCGTTGGGCTCCGAACGGACTCAGACGGCGGCCCACCTGCGCTACGTGGAACGCGTGCTCGCCCGCGACTACCCAAGCGACCCCATCGTCCCGCTCGACCAACCGTTCATCGACGCGCGGGGGGTGATCCAAAATCTCGTCTTGGGCTCGTTCACCAGCTCAGCCATCATTTCTTCCAAGGTGCAGACTGTCCGAGCCAATCACTGGCACCGCACCGACTGGCACTTCTCGTACGTCGTGAGCGGCGAGGTCTGGTACTACGAGCGCGAGATCACGGAAGAGGACAAGATGTCCGATCGCGAGGGCACGCTGAAGAAGTTGGTCGTCCCGGCGGGGCAAATGTTCTTCACGCCGCCTCGCGTGGCGCACGCCATGGCGTTCCCCGTCGACACCGCCTTCATCACCTTCTCCAAAAACGTGCGGGAGCACGACACGCACGAAGAGGATGTCGTGCGCGTGCCGTTCATCGATCCCGTGGCGGTCTGGAAGGACCTCAATCGATGACGTTTCGGACGCGACCGACGTGTCGGCTTTGCGAGGCCGCTCTGCCGCAAACCCCGTCCCTCGAGCTCGAGCCCACGCCTCTCGCGAACGAATTCCTGTCGGAGGCCCAACGCGCCGAACTCGCGCGCGAGCACGACGGCAAGCAGGAGCTGTTTCCTCTCGTGCTCTACACGTGCGCGCAGTGCGGCCACGTCCAGCTCCCGGTGATCGTCAGCCCGACGCGGTTGTTCGAGAACTACGTCTACGTTGCGGGCACGAGCCCGGTGTTCGTCGATCACTTCCGCCGCTACGCGATGGCGATGATCGACAAGGTCGGCCTGACGCCGGGCGACTCCGTGGTCGACGTCGGCTCCAACGACGGAACGCTCCTTCGCTTCTTCAAGGAGGCAGGGATGTCGGTCGTCGGTGTCGACCCGGCGCGCGAGATCGCGCGGCAGGCCACCGAGAGCGGCGTCCCGACGATCGAAGGGTTCTTTTCGCCATCGCTGGTGGATCCGATCCGGGCTCGCCTGCCGGCAGGAAAGCCGGTGTCGCTGGTGACGGCAAACAACGTCTTTGCGCACGCCGACGACCTGCATTCCATCGTCGACGGCGTCAAGGCGCTGATTGCCGACAAGGGCGCGTTTGTTTTCGAGGTTTCGTATCTCGTCGACGTCTGCGAGAAGACGCTATTCGATACGATTTATCACGAGCACGTGTCGTACCACACGGTGGAGCCGCTGATTCGGTTCTTCCGGCAACATGGAATGACGCTCTTCGATGCCGAGCGCATCGACACGCACGGCGGCTCGCTTCGCGGCTACGCACGGGCGGGGTTGCCCGACGAAGGGTCGCCCGGACACAAGCGCGTCATGGACCTCGTCGCTCTCGAGAGGCGGCTCGGCTTCGGCCCCGGCGTCGATCGGCCGCTACAGGAGCTGCAGGCAAAGATACGTGCGCTCGGAGCGAAGCTCACGGGACGCCTCGAAGGCTTGAAGCGTGCCGGGAAACACGTCGCCGTCTTCGGCGCGCCGGCCAAGGCCACGACGCTCATGTACCAGTTCAAGCTCGACGGCAACGTCATCGACTTCGTGATCGACGACAGCCCGATGAAGCAAGGCTTGCTCACCCCGGGAACCCACATCCCCGTCGTGCCTTCCGACGCGCTGTACTCACGAAAGCCCGATTATGCGGTCATTCTCGCGTGGAATTTCGCCGACCCGATCATCAAGAAACACCGCGCGTACCTCGACCAAAAGGGTACGTTCATCGTTCCAATCCCCGAGTATCGAGAAGTTTCGCAGCCTTAGGAGACACGCACGTGGATTTGCTCCAAACCGACATCGCTGAAATCGTCGAAACGCTCGGGCCTCTGGCAGAAGAGTTCGCCGGCAAGCGCATCCTCATCGCCGGGGGCAGAGGCTTTCTGGGCCGATACTTCAGCGAGGTGTTCCTCGCGCTCAACGAGAAGCTCGACGAGCCTTGTGAAGTCGTCGTGCTGGACAACTTCATCACGGCCGGCGCGACCGGCTCCGCGGTGCCGAAGCGACGACATTTCGCGTTCGTGAACCACGACATCACCAAGCCGTTTTATCCCGAGCGACCGGTGCATTTCATCATCCAGGCCGCCGGCATCGCCAGCCCCTACTACTATCGCAAGTATCCGCTCGAGACGCTCGAGGTCGCGACCGTGGGCCTCAAGAACACGCTCGAGATCGCCAAGACCCACAAGGCGCGGCTCATTTTCTTCAGCTCGAGCGAGATCTACGGCGATCCCGATCCGCGTCACGTGCCGACCAAGGAGAGCTACAGGGGCCACGTCGGCTGCCTCGGGCCGCGCGCTTGCTACGACGAAAGCAAGCGGCTCGGCGAGACGCTCGTTCAGATCTATCACCAGCAGATGGGCGTGCAGTCGTGCATCATCCGACCGTTCAACGTATACGGCCCCGGCATGCAGCAGACGGACTACCGAGTCCTGCCGAACTTTGCCGCTCGTTATGTGTCGGGCGAGACGCTTCAAGTGTACGGTACGGGCAAGCAAACGCGCACGTATTGCTACGTGGTCGACGCCATTCGCGGATTTCTGCAAGTCCTTGTGAACGGCACGCCGGGCGAACCGTACAACATCGGTAATCCCAAGCCGGAGCTCTCAGTTCTCGAATTGGTGCAGACCATCGAGCGCGTCGTCGGCAAGGACCTGCCGAAGATCGTCACCGAGCACCCGGACAGCTATCCGGCCGACGAGCCCAACCGGCGCTGCCCCGACATCACCAAAGCGCACGCGCACGTGAACTACCAGCCAAAGATCACGCTCGATGAGGGCCTGAAGAGATTCTTCACGTGGGCGAAAGAAGCGTACAAAGAGGATCCGGCATCGGCGTAAGACTCGGCCTGGTCGGCGCGGGTCGCTGGGGACGCCGCATCATCGAGGCGGTCGGCTCGGTCGCCGACGCCGAGTTCGCGGCCATTTGTACGAGGGGTCGCCCATCCCTCGAAGGTGGCGACGTTCCATGGTTTGCGCGCTGGCAGGATCTCGTCGCGGCTGGCGGCTGCGACGGGGTGATCATCGCGAGCCCTCCGGAAACGCACGTGCCGATTGCGCTCGAAGCGCTCGACGCGGGTCTGGCGGTGATGATCGAAAAGCCCCTCGCCCTCGGCCTGGCAGACGCGAAACGGCTCGCCGACTTCGCCGCATCCCGGCCATCGTGTCCCGCCATCCTCGTCGATCACACGCATCTGTTCGCTCCGGCGTACCAGACGCTCAAGAGTCGACTGCGGTCGCCCATCCTCGAGATTCGTACGCGCGGCTGCAGCTTCGAACCGTGGCGGCCGTATTCGTCGCTGTACGACTTCGGCCCGCACGACTTGTCGATGGTGTTGGATCTCATCGCCACGTCTCCAGACGTCGTCGCCTGTCGGCTGCTCTCGGAAGTCACGCGCGACGCCCACGCTCACCAGCTCTTCGATATCGACTTGGCGTTCGGCCGAGCCGGCGCCTCCTGCGTCGTGGGCAACGCGGCGCCCGAGAAAGAACGCCGCTTCGAGGTCGTTTGCGAAAACGGCGACCGGTTCGTCTATGACGATATGCAGCCACCGTCCGACAAGCTGCGGATGGGCGACCGGCCCCTCACGCTACCGCCGGACAGACCGCTGACCCTCGCAATCGACGCCTTTGCACACTCCATCCGTGGGACGCGCGATCCACGCTGCGGGCTGGACCTGCCCATGAAGGTTCAGGCCGTGCTGGAGGAGTGCGGCCGCGAGTGCTGACGTAGAGGAAGCACGNNACGGGTCGCTCAGCGAAGCGAGCGGAACGCCGCCCGCATCTCCATCGTGAAGACCTTCGGCTGTTCCCAGGCCGCGAAGTGGCCGCCTCGATCGAGCTTGTTGTAGTAGATGAGCTTCGGATACGCGCGCACTATCCAGCTCCGCGGCGCTTGATAGAGCTCGTCGGGAAATGCGCTCACGGCGACCGGGATGGTGACGCCTGTCGGGGCGAAGAAGGCGACCTTTCTCAAGGGCACCTCGTGGAGAGCTTCCCAATAGAGACGCGCCGCCGAGACCCCCGTGCGGGTCAACCAGTAGAGCGTGACGTTGTCGAGGACATCGTCACGCGTCAGGCCCTCCTGCTGGCCGTTGAAGGTGCGCGCGATGAGCTCGTAGCTGCGCGCGTCGTGGTCGAGCATCCAAGCGGCGAGGCCGATCGGCGAATCGTCGAGCGCGTACAGCGTCTGCGGGCGGTGGCTCATCTCCTGGGCGTAACCGAGGCCGTTCTTGTAGAAAAAGTCGAGCTGGTCGTACGCATGGCGCTCCTCGGCCGAGAGGCCGGGCGGCGGTCCGCCGGACAGGAGCGCCTTCGCAACGTCGTCCGGGACGGCCGCGGGCATGTTGGTGTGGATGCCGACCAGTTCTGGAGGCGCCTGCAGGGCCATCGCCTCGGTGACCGCGTTCCCCCAATCGCCCCCTTGTGCCACGAATCGCGTGTAGCCGAGGCGCTTCATCAGCACGACCCAGGCGCGCGCGGTCCGGGTAGGGTCCCAGCCACGAGCGGTGGGCTGCCCCGAAAAGCCGTGACCCGGCAACGACGGAATCACGACGTCGAAAGCGTCCGACGCGCTGCCGCCGTGCGCGGTCGGGTTCGTGAGCGGGTCTATGATCTTCAGCTCCTCGATGATCGAGCCGGGCCATCCGTGTGTGACGATCAGCGGCAGCGCATTCGGAAGCTTCGAACGGACATGGATGAAATGAATGTCGACCCCGTCGATGTTCGTCATGAACTGCGGCAGGGCGTTCAGCCTCGCCTCGAACTTTCGCCAGTCGTATTCCGTCTGCCAATAGCGAGCGAGCTCGCGCATCGTCGCGAGCTGCACGCCTTGCGAGTCATCCGTCACCGTCTCCTGCGCCGGCCACCGCGTCGCGGCGATCCGTCGATGCAGGTCGGTGAGAGCCTCATCGGACGCATGAAACTGGAACGGGCGGATCGACTCGTCGCCCTGCGCCCCGCGCGCCCCGGCCTCGACGCCTGCGGGCTCGGCGGTCGTGGACGTGACGGCGGCGAGCACGACGAGGACGAACAGCCCCGCGAACGCGGCTTTGAACGACGTGTGTTCGAAATGGGTCATGGCGGTAGTTCCTTCTGAACTCAGGCTCGTGGTCGCCTGTCGTCGCGGTTGGCGTGCTCACCGGGCCTCGGAAGGCGCACGGGCTCCTTGCACTTCTTGCAAGTCACGGCCCTCTGCGGCTCGAGCCCGTCCCGAGTTCGACGCGGCTTGCCGGCGGGATCGGCGGCGACGCTTCAGACTGCCGCGCGCTACAGCGGCCCGCCGACCGCGTCGGCGATCAACACTGCGCCGAGCGTGACGCCCGCGATGACGACCTCGCCGATGGCGCCGACGAGCAGCGGCCGCAGGCCCTGCTTTTTCAGCTCGACGAAGTTGGTCTTGAGGCCGACACCGGCGAACGTGAGCAGGAAGGCCCACCGGCTCAGGTTGGCGATCGCCGTCAGCTGCGGCTTGCCGAAGACGTGGGCGCTTGCCAGCGCCGAGACCGCGAGGAACCCCAGCACGAACTTGGGGAACCGGGACCACACGAGAGCGGCGCGTGACCCCTGGAGCGTCTTGCCGGCGCGAGAGGCAAAGTACGTGGCGACGCCGAGCACGACGAAGCCGATCGTGGCGTTGCGCGCCGTCTTTGCCAAAACGGCCCACTTGGCGGCTTCGTCGGAGTACATCGCGCCGGCCGCGGTCACCTCGGCAGTATTGTCGATCGCGAGGCCGACCCAGAGCCCGAAGGGGTGGTCGCCCATGTGCAAAGCGTGACCGATCGCCGGAAACGCGAAGAGGCCGATGGCCCCCAGGGCGAGGATGGCGCCCATCGCGTACGACGTGTCTTCGTCGCTGGCCTCGATGGCCCCCTGGGTCGCGATGATGGCCGAGACGCCGCAGACGGAGGATCCGACGGCGAGCAGCGCCGTGAGCTTCGGGCCCAGCCCGAAGGCGCGCCCGAGCGCGACCATCAACCCCCCGGCGATCACGAACTCTACGAGCACGAGGCCCAGCGCGAGGCCGCCCATCTTGGCAATGTCGACGAGCAAGAATCGCGATCCGAGGAGCACGATGCCGACCTTCAAGAAAAACTCGTACGTGTCGATGCCCGGGGCGAAGATCCGCAGCGCGCCGACTGCTCCGAGCACATTGCCGACGATCAGGCCGAGCGCGATGGCCCAGAGCACATATTCGATGTTGGGCAGGGCGACGTGGTGCGCCTGTCCGTATGCCTTGAGCGCGCCCTCGGTCAGCTTGGCGGGGTAGCCGATGGCCACCAGCAGCGCGAGCCCGGGGAGCATTCGCGCCACGCGCGTCGGGAGCGACGCGGGCGTCCCTGGCAGGGCGCCGACGGCGCTCACCACGGCACGACTCCGAGCAGTCCAATCCGCACCAGGACGACCAGCGCGAGCGCGACGACTACGGCCGCCCAGTCTTTGGACACGTGCGAGCCCGTGGCGGCTTCGGCTCCATCCAGACCAGGCATGGCGTTTCTCTACTATGTGAGACAACCGCCGGCAATCGACGGACGCATCCAGTTTTTGGTGTTCGTTGGCGTCTTCACGGTCAGCTCAATCGGCTCCGACGACCGGGTTCGCGGCGTTCCGTGCCCGTAACAGGTGCTGGAGCGCTGACGATCTCGTCGCCTGCGCGGGCGACGTGTCATGGACGGTCTGTCCGTCAAAGAGGACTGGCCTGATGGTGCACTCGTTGGTGGAGGACAGGCCGACGTGCCGGCCTCGGCTAGGCGAGGTGCTTGAACGGCTCGCCGCGCGCATTGAATACTTCGCGTGCGCCGCTCCGGTCGGGCGCCCCAAGCCCAGAATCGAGCGCCATGACAACCGAAGCGAAGTGCCCCTTCAGTCATCCCATCGGCGCAGGCGCCTCGAACCGTGACTGGTGGCCGAACCAGCTGCGGCTGGACCTTCTCCACCAGCACTCCTCCAAGTCCGATCCGATGGGGGAGGGCTTCGACTACGCGAAGGAGTTCTGGAGCCTCGACTTCGCGGCGGTGAAGAAGGATCTGGCCGCGCTGATGACCAACTCGCAGCCCTGGTGGCCGGCCGACTTTGGCCANNTTCATCCGGATGGCGTGGCACAGCGCCGGCACCTACCGCATAGGCGATGGCCGCGGGGGCGGCGGTCGCGGCCAGCAGCGCTTCGCGCCCCTCAACAGCTGGCCGGATAACGTCAGCCTCGACAAGGCGCGTCGCCTGCTCTGGCCGATCAAACAGAAGTTCGGTCGCAAGATCTCGTGGGCCGACCTCTTCATCCTCACGGGCAACGTCGCGCTCGAGACGATGGGCTTCAAGACGTTCGGGTTCGGCGGGGGTCGCGAGGACGTGTGGGAGCCGGATCAGGACGTGTACTGGGGCTCGGAGAAGACGTGGCTCGGGGGCGACAAGCGCTATTCGGGAGAGCGGGATCTCGAGATCCCCCTCGGGGCCGTGCAGATGGGCCTCATCTACGTCAATCCCGAGGGTCCGGATGGCAACCCCGATCCGGTCGCGGCGGCGAAGGACATCCGCGAGACGTTCGCGCGCATGGCGATGAACGACGAGGAGACGGTCGCCTTGATCGCCGGCGGGCACACCTTCGGCAAGACGCACGGCGCCGGGCCCACGTCGCACGTCGGCGGCAATCCCGAGGCGGGGGACCTCGACGCGCAGGGCTTCGGCTGGAGGAGCGGCTTCAATACGGGCATGGGCGTCGACGCGATCACGAGTGGCCTCGAGGTCACCTGGAGCACCACGCCCACGAAGTGGAGCAACGACTTCTTCAAGCACCTCTTCGGCTACGAGTGGGAGCTGACGAAGAGCCCCGCCGGCGCCCATCAGTGGAAGCCGAAGGGAAACGCGGGAGCGGGCACCGTCCCGAATGCCCACGACGCGTCCAAGCGAATCGCGCCCTCGATGCTGACCACCGACCTCTCGCTCCGAGTCGACCCGGCGTACGAGAAGATCTCGCGGCGCTTCATGGACCACCCGGCCGAGTTCGCCGACGCGTTCGCCCGGGCGTGGTTCAAGCTCACGCATCGCGACATGGGCCCGCGTGCGCGTTACCTCGGCCCGGAGGTCCCCGCCGAAGAGCTCATCTGGCAGGATCCGGTCCCCCGCGTCGATCACCCGTTGATCGACGAGAAGGACATCGCGGCGCTGAAGAGCAAGCTCGCCCTATCGGGCCTGTCCGTCGCGCAGCTGGTCTCGACCGCATGGGCGTCGGCGTCCACGTTTCGTGGCTCCGACAAGCGCGGCGGCGCGAACGGCGCTCGAATCCGTCTCGCGCCGCAGAACGACTGGGCGGTCAATCAGCCCGCGGAGCTGGCCAAGGTGCTCTCGACCCTCGAGGGCATCCAGCGCGAGTTCAATGGTGCAGCGGCGGGCGGCAAGAGGGTCTCGCTTGCCGATCTGATCGTGCTTGGCGGCGCCGCCGGTGTCGAGAAGGCGGCCAAGAACGCGGGGCATGCGGTGACTGTTCCCTTCACGCCCGGGCGCACGGACGCCTCGCCGCAGCAGACGGACGTCGCGTCCTTCGCCGTCCTCGAGCCGGTCGCCGACGCGTTTCGCAACTACCTGAAGGCGACGTACAGCGTGCCGGCCGAAGCGCTCCTGATCGACCGGGCGCAGCTCCTGACGCTGACCGCGCCCGAGATGACGGTGCTCGTCGGGGGCCTGCGCGCGCTCGGCGCCAACACCGGAGCGTCGAAGCACGGCGTTTTGACGGAGAAGCCGGAGACGCTGACGAATGACTTCTTCGTGAACCTCCTCGACATGGGTACCGAGTGGAAGGCCACGTCGGAGGCGAAACACGTCTTCGAGGGGCGCGACCGGAAGACCGGCGCGGTGAAGTGGACCGGCACGCGGGTCGACCTCGTCTTCGGCTCGAACGCGCAGCTCCGCGCGGTGGCAGAAGTCTACGGAAGCTCGGACGCGCAGGAGAAGTTCATCCGGGACTTCGTCGCCGCGTGGACGAAGGTGATGAACCTCGATCGCTTCGACCTCGCCTGACGAGAAGCCCCGCGCATCACGTCGCCTCGAGGCCGCCGACCGTCCGTGCCATCCCGGCCTCGAAAAGCGCCGCGAGCGAGGTCTCGCTGGTGAAGTGATCGATGACGCGGATATGCCCGTTCTTCGCCTCGAGGACCTGGAGCGCGAAGAAGGCCGCCTCCCTGCCGTCGCCGATGCGGTAGAAGGCGGCGCCGAGGCTCCCGTTCGCCTCGATGACGGCCGTGCGGAAGCGGCGCTCGCGAAGGGCTTGCGTCAGCCGGTTCGTGAAGAAGCGGGTGACGTTGGCGCGCCCGGAGAGCCACGTCGGGCTCGGCGGCATCGAGAGGGTCACGTCGTCGTGGAGGACGGCGATGACGGCGTCGAGGTCGCCTTTCTCCCAGGCGCGCATGTACCGCTCGAGGAGCGCGCGATCGACCGAGCCGGCCCCCTCTTCGGGCGACCAGTCGGCCCGCGGTCCCACTCGCTGCTCCAGGGCGACGCGGGCGCGGTGCAGGGTGCTGTTCGCCGACGACACCGAGCACGCGAGGGCCTCGGCGGTCTCCGCCGCCGAGAGGCCCACGACGTCGCGCAAGAGAAGCACCGCCCGCTGGGATGGCGTCAGCACCTGGAGCGCGGCGACGAAGGCAAGGGCGACGCTCTCCTTGATCGTGTACTGCGCCGCGGGGGTGTCCCTCTCGTCCGGCGCTCCGGAGAGCCACGACGACGGCGCCGGCTCGAGCCACTCGGCGTCCGGGGTGCGCGCCGCAGGCAGCAGGTCGGGGTCCGCCGCCGGGCCGACCTCGGGGCCCCGGGCTCGTCGCGGGCGCTTCGCCAGCTCGTCGATGCACACGTTGGCGATGCGGTGGAGCCACGCCCGCGCCGTCGCGGGGTCTTGCAACGTGTGCCGGGCGCGCAAGGCTCGGAGGAAGGTCTCCTGCACCATGTCGTCGCTGTCGTGGGACGACCCGAGCATGCGGTAGCAGTGGAGCCGCAGCCTCGCGCGGTGCGGCTCGACGAGGGCCTCGAACGCGTTCACGCGGCTTCGCGGGCGGCCGCCAGCGTCTTCTTCATGCTGTCCCGCGCGGTCATGCGATCGAGCCACGCCGTCGCCTTCGGGTAGGCCTCGAAGTCGAGGCCGCAGCTTGCGGCGAGCGCGGCGTACGGCGCCAGGTCGAAGTCGGCGATGGTGAGCCGGCCGCAGAGGTACTCCTTCGCGCCGAGGCTTTGCTCGAGGACGCTCGCCTGCGCGGCAAACTCCGAGATCCCCCCCTTCACCGCCGCCTCGTCCGGCGCCCCCAGCCCCATGACCTTCTTCACGATGCGCTCGAAGGAGACCTTCCGAATCGGGGGAGCGAAGTGCGCGCCCTGCCACGAGGTCCAGCGGTCGACCTCCGCCCGCTCTCGGGGCGTCGTCGGCGCGAGATCCGCCCGCCCCGCCTTGGCCGCGATGTACGCGAGCATGGCCGTAGACTCCCACAGGACGAAGTCACCGTCCTCGAGGATCGGGAGCTTGCCGTTGGGGTTTTTGGCACGCATCGCGGGGGTCCGCGCTTCGCCCTTGAAGATTTCCACGGTCGCGAGCTCGAGGGGCACGCCCACCTCGTGGGCGACGGCGACGACCTTCTGGCAGTTCGGGGAGAAGGGGTGTTGATAGAGCTTCATGGGAGACCTCCGGGTGGGGCGCTGGAAGAACGCCCTTTCCCAACAAAGACTGGCCGGGGGCGCGAAAGTGTTCGGGGGCACCCGAAGAAAGGGGCGCGGCCGCGGGCGCGCCCGCCTCCTCCCGCGTGCGCCCGGCGCGGGGCGTGCTACCCGCAGCCCCTGTCCGCATGGTCGAGCCGAAACTCAGCGACAACGCCCTGCGGGCCATGACCGACGACGGAGCCTTCCGCGTCATCACAGTGCGCACCACCGACATCGTGCGCCGCATGCTGGCGACGCGATCGCTCTGGGGCGCCGAGGCCGTGCAGCTGGGCGAGCTGGTCACCGGCACCATCCTCGTGCGCGAGACCATGGCTCCCATGCATCGCGTTCAGGCTCTGCTGCGCAGCGCGGATGGTGCCAGCCTCTGGGTCGGCGACTCGGATCCCGATGGCGGCGCGCGCGGTCTGCTCACGCGCAAAGACAAGAACGCCCCGGCGTCGCTCAAGGGGGGTACGCTCGAGGTCGTGCGCACGCTCCACAACGGCGAGCTGCACCGGGGGGTGGTGAAAGTGCCCGCCGGCAGCACGACGTCGCAGGCGCTGATGGTCTACCTGCAGGAGTCGGAGCAGGTCGTATCGATGCTGGCGATCGGGTGCGTGCTGGGCGACGACCACGTCGTGGCCGCGGGCGGCTACATCGTCCAGCTCTTGCCCGAGGTGGATCAGGGACCGCTCGCGATCATGGCCGAGCGCCTGCGCGACTTCGAGGACATCGGCCCCCTGCTCACCACGCTCGACGCCGCGACGTCGCCGCTGATGGACGAGATCCTGTACGGCATGCCGTTCACCCGCCTCGAAGAGCGCCCGCTCGCCTGGCGATGTCGCTGCGGCATGGACCGCGTGCTCGCCAGTCTGGCCACGCTGCCGCGATCGGACCTCGTCTCCCTGAGCGCCGACGACAAGCCCATCGAGCTGTCGTGCGATTTCTGCGGCACCCCGTACGTCGTGAGCCCGGCGCAACTGCGCGCGCTCCTGGGAGAGAACTGAAGGGGAGACTCCGCCTTCGATCCCACGTGCGCGGGAGGGGATATGAAGCGCGCCACCCGCGATCCCGAGTGCGCGGGAAGGGATATGAAGCATGCCACCCGCGATCCCGCAGGCGCTCCAACCGTTACGGTCGAGTCCCAAGCCCGCAATGAGTGTCGGACCTCCCGGTCGAGGCACGCGACACCCCCCGGCGCCGGTCGAGCGCCGGTATGGACATCCGCCTCGCCGACGCCCATCATCTCCCAAGCGCGAAGAACGCCGAGGTGACACTTATGGGCGACAAATCTCCGAAGGCCAAAGACAAATCGAAGAAGCAGCACCAGGCCGACAAGAATCAAAAGCACGACGCCGCGGTGGCGAAGGCCAAGCCTCCGGCGCAGGGCTCGAAGAACGGCAAGTGATCGGCGGCGAATCGACTTATCACCCTAACTCGGCGGCTGCGACGTCCGATCAACGCCGCGCGACGCCGGCCGGAATCCCGCCGGTGACGTTGGCGGTTCGCACCATGCCGCGCGACCACAGCGTGCGGTCGACCATGGCCCCGAAGACGAGCTCGAGGGCGGCCTTCACGCGCGGTCCCTCCGGACCTTCGAGCAGGCCAAAGGCCCGCGCGATGGCCTCGATCGTGGCGAGGCCCGCCTCGTGGGCCTCCGCGCGCAGGCGATAGTTGGAGGGCGCGCCGACGGGCAGAGACACGCAGGGAACGTCGCGCAGCCCGCGGACGCGATTGCGCACTTTGGAAGCCTGTCGCCAGTTGCCGTCGGGCACGATGAGCGTCACGGGGCGGGACGGGACCGCGAGCTCGGTGAGGGGCAGCGAGTTTTCGTGCGGAAAGAGAAGCAGCGGCTGCGTGTCCGGGTCGCACGCGAAGGGAGGCGTGGGGTCCCCCTCGTGGCCCCGCACGATGACCTCGCTGTTGGCCAGGCACGCGGCGGCGAGGCGACCCGTGTTGGTCGGCTTCCGATCTTCGTAGCGGTGGATGATGAGGACGAGGCGGGTGCGCGTCTCGAGGCGTGGCCGGGGCACGAGATCGCACACGCACAGGCCTCTCAGCATCAGGCACCGGCGGCATCGCTGGGCGGCGTTGTCTTTGCGGCTCAAGGCGCCATCTCGGCCGTCGGGGCGCCGCGCGGCAGGCCGAGGAGCGTCAACGCCTCGCCCAGGTCGTCCGGAATGGGCGCCGTGACCTCGATCCGCGCCGCGGTGACCGGGTGCGCGAACGCGAGAAGGCTCGCGTGGAGGGCAAGCCGGTGCAGGCGGTACGTCGCCCGGTAGTGGCGGTTGATCGTGCCCGATCCATGGGTGACGTCGCCGACGAGCGGATGGTCGATATGCCGCAGATGCCGCCGCACCTGGTGGAGGCGCCCCGTCTCCGGCGCGGCGAGCACCAGCGAGCACCGGTCCACGGGCGACCGGGCGATGCGCCGGAAGCGCGTCGTCGCGGGCACGCGAGGGCCGCCCTCTTTGCTCGGGATCGGGTAGTCGATGACGCCGGTGTCCGGAGCCGAACCGCGGACCAGCGCGACGTAGCGCTTCTCGACGCGCCCGTCTTCGAAGGCCCTGCAGAGGACCGCCGCCGCTTCGCGGGTCCGCGCGAAGAGGAGCGCGCCGCTCGTTCCGCGATCGAGCCGGTGGATCGGGTGGACCTGCTGGCCTATCGCGTCACGCACGCGGAAGAGGGCCACGTCGTCGTCGTTGTCCCAGCCGCGATGCACGAGCAGGCCCGAGGGCTTGTTGGCGACGACGACGTGCGCGTCCACGAAGAGGAGCTCGATCGCGGGCACGGCGCTTGGTGGCGCAAACTATACACGGCGGCGCACGAGCCGCAGGTTGCCCTTCTCGCCGCCGCACCAGAACGTCCCGTCGGCCACCGCTTCGACGCCGGAGATCGTGGGGACGGGAACGGCGAGCGACTCTTCGACCGTTCCATCGGACGCGAGGCGCCGGAGCTCGGGCGGCTTGCCGCCGCTCGCGCCGTGCCACAGTACGCCGTCGACGCACGACACGCCCGTCACGAAGCGGTCGGACGTCAGCGTCTTGACCACTTCGCCGGTCTTGGCATCGACCTTGTGAATCTTCGATTCACGGTATTGCCCTATCCACAGATAGCCGTCGGCCCAGGCCATCCCGCTGTCCTCGCCCTTGCCCGGCGCAGGCATGCGCCGCACGATCCGTCCGTCGGAGGGCTGAACGACGAGAATCTCGCCCTGCGCGAGCTGGTAAAGGTACTGGCCGTCGAACGCCGTGCCGGCGCGCGCCGATGGAACCCGGTGCCGCTGGACGACCTTCTCGGTCGCCGGATCGAACGCCACGATCTCGTCGTTGCGGGCAAACCACACGAGCTTGCCGTCGAAAGTGACGCCGTGGATCTGCTGGTCGTCGATGGGGACGTATTCGCGGATGACTTCGGCTTCGCTTGTTTTCATCGGGGCCCTCCGGCACCTCTTTCGTCTACCGCGTTGGCAGAAGTCCGAGGAGTAACATCCGTGACGCGACGGTGCCGCCGAGCCGCGCGTAGCGCACGCCGTTGCCCTTGCCCGCGCGAACCACGCTGCCGCTCGCCACGAGCGCCGCGAGGGCGCGCTGCGCAGTTCTCTTCGAGATACCGGCATGCTCGGCAAGACCCCGAGCCGACCACGACGCGCCGTCGGCAAGGAGAAACCCAACGCGCGCGCTGTCTTCGTCGGTCAGCGGCAGCAGCACGACCACGTCGCGCTTCGACGACAGCACGTAGCCATCGCCCGAGGCGATGGGTTCGGCCGAGAGCCCGTCCATGAGCTTTCGCAACCGACCGATCTCGACCCGGAGCCGCGCCAAGTGCGACTCGTTGACCCGGTGCGCACCGAACGCCTGCGTCGCGAGGTCTCGCCGGGCCACCGCCGCGGGCCACGCGCGACCGAGGACGAGGAGCAGCCCGAAGAGCACCGGCCGTCGAGCGAGGGGGATCGCGGCGCGACCACTCAAGGCGAGCTTGCGGCACGCGTCGACGAGCAGGACCTGTCCGCGCGAGACGTCTTCGATGGCGAAGAGGTCGGCGTCTCGCGGGGCGCCTGCGCGAAGGATGCGCGCGATCGGCACGAGGAGCTCCCGTTCGAGCGCGGCGAGTGCGCGCTCGAGCAGAGGGTGAGGGGCCCCTTCGAGGCCACGTCGAGCGCGGGTCAGTGCGCTGCGCGCTTCGCCGGCAGCGAGCGCTCGCACCGCAATCTCCGCCTGGGCGAGGCACGCGAGCGCCACGATGTCCGGCGGAAGCTCCGTCGCCAGAACCTCTTCGACGACGTGGCGTGCCTCTCCCAGCCGCCCGAGCAGGACCTCGGCGCGCGCCATCACGAGCCGCAGCATCGCGGCGTTGCGCGCGTCTCCCAGTTGGGCGAGCTCCTCGGCGCAGGCTCTGGCGTTGCGGGCCGCGGGGGCAGGATCGCCGCCGTTCAGCGCGATCTCGACGAGCGCCGCTCGGGCACGGGCGCGCGCGTGGGGAGCCTCGGCCTGCGCCTCGGCTGCGGCAAGAGACTCGTACGCGAGCTCCAGATCGCCGAGCTGCGCGTACGCGATCCCACGGAGCAACAGCCCGTGCGCCCCGTCGAGACGGCCGATGAGGCTCAGCGCGCGAAGAGGGTCACCGGCGGCAAGCGCGTTCCTGGCGACGAGGATCGCGGGGGCGCTGGGGACCATGGCACAACCGATGTTACTCCGGCGCCTCGCCCCCTCGTATCAGGCCGGCAGCGAGCCGCCCTGCAGTTCGGTCGCAGGGAGAGTGAAGTGGATCGTGGCGCCGGTGCCGACGGCGCCCTCGGCCGAGACCTCGCCGCCGTGCCGGTGCACGATCCGCCGGACCGTGGCGAGCCCGATGCCGGTGCCCGGGAAGTCCGAGTCCACGTGGAGTCGTTGGAACGGGCCGAAAAGCTTCGACGCGAGCCTGGGGTCGAAGCCCGCGCCGTTGTCGCGTACGAACGCGGTGATCGGACCGTCTCGGCGCGAGACCCCGAATTCGATCCGGGGCGTTTGCACCTTTGCCGTGAACTTCCACGCGTTGCCGAGGAGATTCTCGAGGACGACTTGAAGGAGGCGAGAGTCTCCGTGAGCCACGACGCCGGGCTCGATCAAGAACTGGACGTGTCGTTCTGGCTGCGACCTCTGGAGGTGCTCGGCGACGTCGCTCGCGATTCGTGAGAGGTCCACCGGCTGACGCCGCAAGTCTGCGCGCTCCAGGCGCGAGAGCTGGAGCAGGTCGTCGATGAGCTCGTCCATGCGCTGCGCCGCCGCCCGGACCCGCCGCAAGTAGTCCTGACCGGTCTCGTCGATCTTCTCCGCGTAGTCTTCGAGCAGCGCCTGACTGAAGCCGCCGATGCTTCGGAGCGGGGCTCGCAAGTCGTGGGAGACCGAGTAGTTGAAGGCGTCCAGCTCCTTGTTCTTCCGCTCGACGTCCTTGAGCAACGTCGCCCGCGTCTCTGCCAGCAGCTTGGCGCTCTCGGCCGCCTCTCGCCGCATGCGCGCCATCCCCAGGTGGGTGCGGACGCGCGAGAGCAGCTCGCGGGCGGAGAACGGCTTGACGAGGTAGTCGTCCGCTCCCGTCTCGAGGCCCTCGAGGACGGACTCCTCGCCGGCGCGCGCCGACAGCAGCACGACCGGCACGGTGCGCGTCCGCTCGTCGGCTCTCAGCGCAAGGAGCAGGGCGACCCCGTCCATGTGCGGCATCATCACGTCGCTGAGCACCAGACCGGGTGCCGAGGCGAGCGCCGAGGCCAGCGCGGCGCGTCCGTCCGCGACGACCTCGACCTCCCAGTGCCCCCCCAGCAGGCGAACGAGGTACTCGCGCATGTCCGCGTTGTNNCGAGGGCTCTCGCTCTCTCCACCGTGGGCGTCCGGCGCGCCCTGCCAGTGGTTCGCCTCGAGCAACATCGCGGACGCCCGCGACCGGCTCAGGGCGACGCCCGCGCCAGCCGCGACGCGATCCTTGGGCAAGTGATCGGTGCCCAAGGGACAGTCGACGACGAGCTCCAGGCCCGCCGTCTGAACCACCGACTGGAAGGATCCCACGAGGCCCGCCGTGAGCACCGCGAGGTCGGTAGGCTCGAACGTCGCCTCGAGACGACCGGCCTCGATGCGCGAGAGATCGAGCAGGCTGTCGACGAGGCGCAAGAGCCGGATCGAGCTGCGATGAACTGCCTCGAGATCCTTGCCGCGAAGGGCCTTGTCGGGCTCGGAAAGGGCGTTCTCGATTGGGCCGAGAATCAGCGTGAGCGGCGTGCGAAATTCGTGGCTCACGTTGCTGAAGAAGGCGGTCTTGGCGCGATCGAGATCGGCGAGGGCGTCCGCGCGCTTGCGAATCTGACCGTAGGCGTCGGCGCTGGAGCAGGCCCTCGACAGCTGGTGGGCAACGGAGCGCAAGAAATCGACGTACGCTTCGTCGAGCCGGCGCCGGGGGCTGACGCCCGCCACGAAGAACCCGAAGGGACGCTCCGACCCGAGTCGTTCGATCGGCACCACGACAGCTTCGCTCGCGGGCTCCGGCCACGGGCCCCCCGGCAACTCCGCGAACTCCCCCAGGGTAGAGGCGAGATCACGAAGGACGACGTGCGTCGGAGAGCGGAGCGCCTGCCCAAGAGGCCACGAGTCGTTCGCATCGAGCGCGACGACAGGTGCGCTCGCCGGGCGCCCGGCGTCGATCCCCGTCCGGCCTACGAGCACCGCCGTGTTCGGCGCTTCGCCGAGCGCGTAGATGAGCGCGAACGGGATGTCGTGCGCCTGCTTCGCCAGCGTCGCCAGCGCCGCCGAGCATGCGTCTTCCACCGTCCGCGCGGGCGGGAGCCCGCCGAGCTCTTGAAGGACGTCGAGCCTCCGATGGGTGACGACCTGGGACGTCACTTCGGCGACGGTTTCGAAGATGCCTCCGACGGCGCCCGTGTCGTCGCGCGCCGGGGTGTAAGAGAAAGTGAAGTAGGCCTCTTCGAGGTAGCCGCTGCGCCGCACGGAGAACTGGGTGGCTTCGATCCAGACGGCCTCCCCGCTCTCGAGCACCCCCGTGATCATCGGCCCGATGACGTCCCAGATCTCGGCCCAGCAATCCGCCGCGCGCTGGCCGAGGGCCCGTGGATGTTTCTCGCCGAGGATGACGCGGTAGCCGTCGTTGTACACCTGCACCCGATCCGGTCCCCAGAAGATGACGGTGGGGAAGCTCGAGGCGACGCAAAGGTCGACCAGCGTTCGCAGGCTGTCGGGCCAGCGATCTCGGGGGCCGAGGGGCGTGGCCGACCAATCCATCTGATGGACAAGGTCGGCCATCGGCATAGAGCCCGCCGCCGCGCGCTCGAAGCTCATGCTCTTTCAAGTTACACGACCGCCTCCTCCCCCGGGCCATTCTTTCATCGAGGACGTATCTCGGGAGGTCCGAACTTGGTGAAAAGCCGCGCTGGCCCGTGTGCGACATTCTCCGATAGCGCGGGCGTAAGCGGTCTCGACGGCGGAGCATCCCTCGCGGCCGCGCGGCCTTTCGGCGAGAGAACAATATTGCTACGCAAACTATTTGCGGGGGAGGGTGTCGCGAGGCAGGCTACTCGGTTGGGGAGAGCTCACAGTCTTCAAGGGAACCTCGTGTCAAAGCCGCTAAGCTCGACCGATGTAACAACCGACCTACACTCGGGCACTCACGTCATTTCTCGCCCGGCGCCCGGCACGCTCCGCCCGATCCGTCTACTGCTCGTCGAAGACTCGGACGACGACGCGCTCCTCGTCGCGCGCGAGCTGCGGCGCGGCGGATACGAGCCCGTGGTGCATCGGGTGATGTCTCGAGACGAGTTTCGCAGGGCGCTCGAGATCGATGCGTGGGACGTGATCATCTCGGACCATTCGCTGCCGCTCTACGACGGGATGAGCGCGCTCGCGGACCTCCAAGCCAGCGGGAAAGACATCCCGTTCATCCTCGTCTCCGGCACGATCGGCGAGGCCGTTGCCGTCTCGGCGATGAAGGCAGGCGCGCAGGACTATGTCCTCAAGGGCGACCTGACACGCCTGCCGGTGGCCGTCGATCGCGAGCTCCGCGAGAAAGCTCTCCGGGTCGAGCGCACGCGCATGCGAGAGCAACTCGTCATCTCCGAGCGCATGGCGTCGGCCGGAACGCTGGCCGCGGGCGTCGCGCACGAGATCAACAACCCCCTGGCCGTGGCGATGGCCAACATCGAGTTCATGTCCGACTTGCTGTCGAGTTACGCCGCGACGTGCCGCGACTCGGAGGACACGCGACGGATCGCGGCGCTGGGAGACCCCGTGCGCGACACGCGCGAGGCGCTAGAGCGCATCCGCGACATCGTCCGCGACGTCAAACTCTTCTCGCGGCCCGAGGAGGAGAGCGCCGGCCCGGTCGACGTGCAGCGCGTCATCGATTCGGCGAGCCGCATGGCCTGGAACGAGATTCGCCACCGCGCGATGCTGGTGAAGGATTACCGGCCGACGCCGCGCGCGATGGCCAACGAATCGCGGCTCGGGCAAGTGCTGCTCAACCTCATCGTGAACGCGGCGCAGGCCATGCCGGTGGGTCAGGCCGACCGCCAGGAGCTCCGCGTCGCGACGAGGACGGGCAGCGATGGGTGCGTGGTGATCGAAGTGACGGACACTGGCGCCGGCATCCCGAAGCAGAACTTGGATCGGATCTTCGATCCGTTCTTCACGACCAAGCCGGTCGGCGTGGGCACGGGTCTCGGGCTGTCGATTTGTCAGCGCATCGTCGCGCAACTTGGCGGTAGCATCGAGGTCGAGAGCGAGATGGGGAAGGGAAGCGTGTTTCGCGTCCAGCTCCCCGCGGCCCCTCGAGAGGCGCCGGAACCTGGGCCCTCGTCCGCGCCCCCCGCCATGAGCACGCGAGCGCGCGTGATGGTCGTCGACGACGAGGCCGCCCTTGGCCGGGTGCTGTCGAGAATTCTCGACGACGATCACGACGTCGAGACCGCGACGACCGGCAAGGATGTGCTCTCACGGATCACGGCCGGCCAGCGCTTCGACGTCATCCTGTCGGACCTCATGATGCCCGAGATGACGGGGATGGATCTCTACCGAGAACTCCAGGGTGTGGCGCCCGAGCAGGCACGCCGAATGGTCTTCCTCACGGGCGGGGCGTTTACGGCGGCCGCGCGCACGTTCCTCGACGAGGTGCCCAATCCCGTGGTGGAAAAGCCCCTGCGACACAAGGAGCTGCTCGCGGTCATCGCGCGGACTCTCGAAGAGCACGGCGGTCCAACCAAGAAGCCCGGCCCCGAGCGCTGAACGCCTTCACCGCACGATTTCGAACCCGAGTCTTACCGACGTCACGCGCCGTCGATCCACTGACGTACCTTGGGCGCCCGCGCCCCCCACGAGCCTCGGTGCTCGCGGTACACGGCCCGCACCCACGCGAAGGCCGGGCGCCCTTGCCAGTCGCCGACGAGCGGCGCGATCCCCGCGCGATAGCGCGAGCTCCCGTAGATGGGATGTTCGTCGGGGCAGACGAGTGGCGCGAGCAACGCGGCCGCGGCGACGTCCGCGACGGTGAGGCGATCGCCGACGAGGCGCTGCGTCGGGCTCGTCGTCTGCGCCTCGATCCACGCGAGGCCCGCCTCGATCGTCGACCGGGAGATCGCCACGTTGGCGGGGCTCATTCGGAGCTTGCGCCGGAAGATCCACCGCATCGCCGGGAAGAACCGGCGGATGATGCGGGCCTGCAAGGGCGAGGCGTCGGTGGTCCAGTAGCGGGCGACGCTCTCGGCGTCGTCGAGGGCGACGCTGTACGCGTAACGGACGACGTGCTCGCCGACTTCGTCGAAGCGAGCCTCGATCGCGAGGGCCGTCTCGCGCTCCGACGGGTCTTGCGGCATGAGGGCGAACGGGGTGCGGTGCTTCTCGAGCCAGAGCAAGATGCGCGTGCTGTCTTGGACGGGGCCTTCGCGCGTCTCGAGGACGGGCACCGTCGTGGCCTTGCCGCGTCGGCGCGCGCGCAGCACGTGAAAGAAGGGAGTCCACGGGATTTCCACGAACGCGACGCCGGCGGCGCTGAGCGCCCACCGGATCTTCTCGCTGAAGTGCGAGAGGGAGAACGTGTAGAGGCGGAGGGCGGCGTCGTCTTTGGGCACGTCGGGTCCGGCGGGCATGGGCGCGAGACTCTGACAGCATCGCCGATGCCTCGCAATGCGGCCCACGGGAGGGGCCAGCCTCCCTCCGAGACGATGGGGCGGGGGGAATGTTGGTAGAACCGATACTCACAACGCCGTGGTACCGTGGCCCGCGCTGTCGTGGCATCGGACGTCACAGCCACTCTGCAGACCGCCAAAGAGCGCCACCGCGCCGGCCGGGTCGTAGAGGCAGAACGTCTGTACCGCGAGGTCTTGGCCGCCGATCCGCACAACCACGAGGCGGCGTATCTCTCCGGTGTGCTGGCCTCGCGGGCGAATCAGCTCGAGGCGGCCGTCGGGATGTTCGGCCGCGCGGCGGCGGCGGCACCGGACAACGCGACCTATCACGTGCATCTTGGCGAGGCCCAGCGTCGCCTGCGCCAGTTCGGCCCCGCGACGTTCTCTCTCGGGCGGGCGCTGGCTCTGAAGCCCGACTTGGCCGCGGCTTACGGTAGCCTGGGCCTGGTCTTCCAGGAGACCGGCGACGCCGATGGCGCGATCTTTTGCTTCGAGCGCGTGGTGGCCCTCGAGCCGGGGTTCCCGCACGTCAGGCAATGGATCGAGGCAGCGCAGAAGGCCCGCCCTGCGGGAGGGTCTCCTGCCCAGGCGATGGTCGCGATCGCCAGCGTTCTCGCCTGCCACGGGCGGCGGCGGGACGGAATCGCCATGGCCCGCCGTGCGCTCGAGATTGACCCGAAGCTCGCGTACGGACACCGCAACCTCGCCAACATGCTGTGCGACGAAGAGTTGGTGGACGAGGCGCTTGCCAGCTACGGGCGCGCGCTCGAGATCTCGCCCGACGACCCCGGCGTGTGGTCGGGCCTGGCCCGCGCGCAGTGGCGTTGCTACCGCCACGAGGACTCCATCGAAAGCTTCCGGCGTGCGCTCGATCTGCGGCCAGAGCGATCGGACGACCGCAGCCGGTACCTCTTGCAGCTGCAATACAGCCCGCGCTTCGACGCCCGCGCGATCCTGGAGGAGGCACGGCAGTGGGATCTGCACCACGCCCGGCCGCTGGCGTCGAGCAGCGCCGCCCACGCCAACGACCGGTCGCCGGAGCGCCGGCTGCGCGTCGGCTACGTGTCTCCTTCTTTCAAGTTCCACGTTCACGCGTTCTTTCTCTTCCCGCTCCTGTCCAGTCACGATCACGAGCGCTTCGAGATCTTCTGCTACTCCGACGTCGATCAGCCGGACGAGATCACGGCCTCTCTCCGGCGTCACGCCGACCATTGGCGAATCACCTCCGGCGTGGACGACGCGGCCATGGCGGCGGGCATCCGTGACGACCGCATCGACGTCCTCATCGATCTCACGATGCACACCGCCGACGACCGGCTGCTCGTCTTCGCCAGGAAGCCGGCGCCGGTGCAGATCGCATGGCTCGGGTATCCCGGGACTACCGGCCTGTCGGCGATCGACTACCGCATCACGGACCCTCATCTCGACCCTCCGGGGAGCGACCTGACCGTCTATTCGGAAGAGTCCCTCCGCCTTCCGGACACGTTCTGGTGTTACTCGCCGCTCGTCACCGATGTCGCGTCGAGCGCGCTGCCCGCGCGTACGAACCGGCACGTGCGGTTCGGGTGCCTGAACAGCTTCCACAAGATAAGCGATGCGGTCGTCGCGGTGTGGGCGCGGGTCCTCGACGCCGTCGAGGGTTCGAGGCTCGTGCTCCGCATCCCACCCGGAGGCCCGCGCCGCGAGATCCTGGCCGCGTTCGAGGGCCACGGCGTGGCCTCCGAGCGCATCGAGCCGGTCGACACGCAGAGGCGCCTTCCGTACCTGGCGAGCTACCGCAACATCGACGTGTGCCTCGATACGTTCCCGTACAACGGGCACACGACGAGCCTGGATTCGTTGTGGATGGGCGTTCCGGTCGTCACGCTGGTGGGCACGAGGGTCGTGGGGCGCGCGGGCCTGTCGCAGGCGATGAACCTCGGACTGCCCGAGCTCGTCGCTCGCAGCGAAGACGAGTACGTGGCCATCGCCCTTGGCCTCGCCCAGGATCTCGACAGGCTCGCCGAGCTCCGGGCGACGCTGCGTTCGCGGATGGAGAAGTCCCCGCTGATGGATGGGCCCCGCTTCGCGCGCGCGATGGAAGGGGCGTACCGGTCCGCATGGCGGACGTGGTGCGGGAGAGACGGGCAAAGCGGCGGCGCCGCGCGCTGAGGCGAGTCTCGAACATCGCGGCCGCTCGATCCGCGCCACCGCAACGTTGCTTGACGGGGGGCGAAAAAAGAATGTCCCATCACGGCGAGAGAGGGAGGACCCCATGCCGGTTGCGACCGTCGTCGTCTTGATGCTCGAGAATCGATCGTTCGATCACATGCTCGGCATGCGCCCGGGGGTGAACGGCCTGCTCTTGCCCAACGGACAAATCAATCCCAAGTATGCCAACGCCGCCAGCACGACGACGGCCGGCTCGAAGAGCTACGCCGTCACCGCGGATGCGCCTTACGCCGTGGATCCGGAGGACGTCTACAAGAGCGGCACATCGACATACGGCGGCCCGTCGCACTCGTACCCCGGGGCGACCGAGCAGCTTTGCGGCAACCAGAACGGCCCCATTCCGACGCCCGCGCCGCTCGACGGCTTCGTCCAGAGCTACATCGACGTGCTGGTCCACAGCGCCCACAGGCCCCAGCCGACCGACGCCGAGATCCGCTTGCCCATGCAGGCCTTCGGGCCGGGACAGCTCCCGGTGCTCTGGACGCTCGCCGACGAGTTCCTCGTCTGCGACAACTGGTTCTCCGAGGTGCCAGGGCCCACGCAGCCGAACCGGCTTTTCGTGCACGCCGGGACGTCGTGCGGCTTCGTCCACAACGTCTGGGACCAACCCTTCGACGTGCCGACGGTGTACGACCGGCTCGGCGATAAGGGCAAGAGCTGGGCGGTCTTTTACTACGACATGAAGGACAGCGACTCGTTTCCTGCGATCAAGAAGCAGGTCGACAAGGTGCTGCCGTTCGCGCAGTTCTTCAGTCAGGCGAAGGCGGGGACTTTGCCCGCGTACTCGTTTCTCTGTCCGCGCTACAACGACGCGCCCGCGGGCCTTGCCAGCTCCGAGCACGCGCCGTCCGACGTGCGCGACGGCGAGGACCTCACCGCCGACGTGTACGAGGCCCTTCGCGCGGGGCCCCAGTGGGGCGGGACCCTGCTCGTCGTCACGTACGACGAGCACGGGGGCTTCTACGACCACGTCTCGCCGGGCAAGGCGCCGCCGCCCGACGGCTTCACGTCGCCGACGGCGGCCGACAAGACCGAGGCGGCAAAGAGCAAGCGCAACCAGTACCTGCTCGAACCGGAGTACGCCTTCGGCTTCGACCGCTTCGGGCTGCGCGTGCCGACGGTCCTCGTGTCGCCCCTCGTCGCGAAGGGCACGGTCGACTCCACGCAGTACAGCCATACGTCGATCCTGGCGACCCTGCGCGACCTCTTCGGAATCAAGGCGCTGACGGCGCGCGACGCGGCCGCGAAGAGCTTCGCGTCGAGGTTGAACGGCCCCGTGCGCACCGACGCGCCGCTCACCTTGCCGCGCCCGCAGCGCACCGACGCCGAGACCCACGACACCGCGATGGAGGCCGACCTCGCGGAGCCGGTCACCGGCACGCAAAACGAGATGTGGCCGGTGCTCTCGAACCTGGACGGCCACAAGGACTCGGGCAAGGTCACGAGGCCCCCGCCGACGCGCCGCGAGGCGGCGAGCTACGTGGCGGAGCGCGTCGCTGCGCACAACCGCGCCCACGCCAAGAGCGTGAAACAGGCCCCTACGCCAGCCAAGCGCGGCGCCAAGGCCAAGCCGAAAAAGAGCAGGTAGGCCAGCCAGGCGAGGCCGTAACTCTTGTCTTCATCCTGATGCGCGACCTGCTATGAGCGTCGGCGATGCTGCGGACGGCCGGACTCCTCGCGCTCCTGGCGCTGGTGCCGCTGCTCTTCTGGTACGCGTTGCCGAACGCCTTTCCGAGTCGAGCGCACGGGCCGCTTACCGCCTTGCCGCTCGCGCTCGCCGCGCTCGTCGGCTTGATCCCGGCGGTCCGTGGTGGCCGAACGCGGGCCGAGTGGGCGAAGGCCGTCGTGCTGGCCACCGCGTTCCTCTTCTGGGCGGCCAATCAGCTCTGGCCGGAGGGCACCGTGGCCACGGTCTTCAACGACGTCGCGGTGGCGTTGTTCGTCGTCGACGTGTTCCTGGCCATCCCGTCACCAAGCCGGGAGAGCCGCGTCACTTCGTCCACGCGGTCCCATCCCATCGCACGATGACGCCGTTCGCGCCGACCGCCCATGCATCGCCCGGGGCGTCCGCCCAGACGGAGGCCAGCAAGTCCGTCGTGCCCGTCGGCTGCGACGACCACGTGCTGCCGTCGTAGTGAAACGCGGCGCCCCCGACGCCGACCGCCCAGACGTCGTTCGTGGCGGTGCCGGCCACGCTGAAGAACTCGCCGCCATCGGGTAGCGAGGGCGCCGGCGTCCAGGACGCGCCATCCCAGTGCTGCAGGACCCCTTGATAGGGCGACAGCCACACGTCCGCCGTGCCGGCGCCCCAAATGGAGCGAAGCTCTGGACCGGTGAAGGTGGCCTGATTGAAGGGATTGGCCGGGGTCCCCGCGCCGCGAACGATGACGCCGTCGTTGTGATTGTCGTCGCCCACCATCCAGACGTCGTCGGCGCCGGACGCCCAGACGGCCCAGAGGCTGACGGCATCGTCGACGTCCGAGGTCTGCCACTCGGTCCCGTCCCAGTGAGTGACGAAGCCGGACCCGTCCCCGAGGCTCCCGCCGCTGTAGTCGACGCCGACGGCCCAGACGTCGGTCGACGTCGTGGCCCAGACCGCGAGCAGAGCGACTCCAGGCGCGCTCTGAGCGAGCGACCATCCCGTGCCGTCCCAGTGCAGCACGCTGCCGTTGTCGCCTGTGACCCACGCATCGCCGGGACCCGTGCCGGAGACGCCCGTCAGATTCTCGGACGTGCCGCTCGCGAAGGGAACCCAGGACTCACCGTCGTAGTGGAGGATCGTTCCTTCTGCCCCGACCGCCCACACGTCGCTGCTGCTGCTCGACCAGACCGCCCTCAGTCCCTCCGCCGGTGCGTCCGAGGCGGCGTCAGGCTCCGCGTCCGAAGGGGCGTCCAGTGCGGCGTCAGGACCGGCGTCCGGTGCGACCACGGTGGTGCCCTGTGTCCCGCCGTCGACGTCGGGGGCCTGCAGGCCGGCGTGACCGCCGCACCCGCTCGAGAGCGCGACGACCGCGAACACGACGATCGCCTTCAAGGGTTGGCGAGCCTCGTCAGGCCATCGCCCGTGAGACGGCAGATGCGCCAGTCGGGCATCGCCGGCGCTCCGATCGACTCGTAGAAGCGCAGGGCCGGCTCGTTCCAGTCGAGCACCGACCATTCGAGCCGTCCGCACTTTCGTTCGAGCGCGATGCGCGCGACTTCGCGCAACAGCGCCCGGCCGTGACCCCGGCGCCGCTGGTCGGGAAGCACGAACAGATCCTCGAGATAGACGCCCGGGCGCGCGAGGAACGTCGAGTAGTTGTGGAAGTAGAGGGCGAAGCCCACGACGGCCTCGTCCTCGCTTGCAACCAGCGCTTCGACGTAGCGGCGGGCACCGAACAGATGCTCGCGCAGGTCGTCGGCGGTGCCGGTGACCTGATGCTCGAGCTTCTCGTAGCGGGCCAGCGCGCGCACGAGCGCGTGGATGGCCGCGACGTCTTGAGGAGCCGCGGGTCGGATCATGTGCCGCGGTCATCCTAACGCCGTCGCAGTTCGACCTGCCGCGTCATCTCGAAGGTGACGAGCGCGGCGGGCTCACTCACCGAGACTGGATTGAACGGCTCGCCCCCGACCTCCGATTGCGCCGCCGCGCTCGGATCGACCGCCCGGCGGCGAGCCCGAGGACCCCGGCAAGGATGCCGAAGCCCTCGCCGGCCCCGCGGCTGCCCTGCGCCGAGGCGGCGCAGCCACCGCTTCCCGCGCTCCCCGTGGCGCCCGAGCCGGACGCGCCGGCTTGATCCGAGGCGTCGAGCGTGGAGCCCACGGAGGCGTCGAACCCAGCGCCGCCGTCGCCCACGCTCGCCTGCGCCTGCGCCAGGGTGCCCGTGCCGACGACGTTGCACCCCTGGTAGATGGGGCACGTCAGATCCACGCTCTGCGTGACGTCGCGTACGTTCGAGAGCTCCGACTGATCCGAGGACGCCTCGAGGGCGAAGTCCGACGTCATGGCCGTCTGCGCGATGTCGCTCCGGATGCGCGTCACACGAACGCTTGGACCGGCCATGCCGGCGAAGAGCGCCGCGACGTCGTCGGCGCGGACCTCCTCGGCGGTCTCGCCGCCGTCGGCGCCGCCACCGTCCGCGTCGCCGTTCGGCAGGTAGTCCTGCGTCGCGTCGACCGGGCTGCTCGAGGCGAAGCCGTTGCCGTAGTACTGGCCGCCGCTCAGGATGACGTTCGTGATGAGCTGCTCGTTGAGATCGATCGAGCTCTCGATCTCCCACGCCGCGTTCATGAAGTTCGCTTCTTGCTGGACGCGGAGCGTCGTGTAGTTGCTGCTGCTCGTCGCCCAGTCCCACACGAGCTGACTCG
>PLIR01000180.1 GCA_003139415.1 Myxococcales bacterium
CGCTCACGCAGGCGCACGCGCTCGCGCAGGCGCACGCGCTCACGCACGCGCACGCGCTCGCCCCCTCGCTCACGCTCCCTTCTTCCTTCCCTCCCTCCACGCCCGCGTCGGGTCATCATCCGGGTCCGGCGTCTCCTGCGCCGGCCGCTGTCCCTCCGGCACGTGCCGCAAGTTGACGCGAATCCGGGTCCAGGTCGACGACCGCCCGCGCATCGAGTCGACCAGGACGTCGTCGATGGCGAGGTGCGCCGCCGCGTCCGCGTGCCTCGCCTTCCAGCGCTCGAGGCCCGCCAGCGCCGCGTCCTTGGAGGGCGAGTTGGCGACGACCACGAGCGGCATCTTCGCCCGCGGAGCCTTCGCAGGCTTCGGCGCGCCCCGCGTTCGCGAGGGCGCCACCCGCGGCGCCTCGCCCTCCATCTTGCGGAAGTGAGGGGGCCACGGCGCGTCGCCGAGACCGGACGCCTCGTCCCTTGCGGCCAGCTCCAGCAGCTTCTCGAGCGACCCCGCGGCGGCGTCGATGCCGGCGTGCGGATCGCCGATCGACGCGAACCGCGCCGGCANNTCCTTGGCGTTCTGGTTGTAGTCGAGAAAGACGCCGCGGCGCTCCTCCTTCCACCACTTCGACGTGGCGAGCCCCGGAGCTCGCCGCTCCACCGCTCGCGCGAGCGCCAGGGCCGCCCGGCGTACCTCCGTGAATGTCCACCGCGGCGCGAGCCGGACGTTGACGTGCATCCCTCGCGAACCGCTCGTCTTGGGCCAGCCCGTAAGCCCCATTTCACCGAGCAGGGCGCGCACCTCGAGGGCGACGCGACGCACGTCGTCCCAGGCGACGCCGGGCCCCGGGTCGAGGTCGACCCGCAGCTCATCGGGATGATCGAGGTCTCCCGTCCGCACCGGGTGCGGGTGCAGCTCGAGGCAGCCAAGGTTGACGATCCACGCGAGGCCGGCGGCGTCGTCGACGACGATCTCGTCTGCCGTCCGCCCCGACGGGAAGGAGAGCTGGACCGTCCTCAGCCAGTCGGGGCGATTCTCCGGCGCACGCTTCTGGTAGAAGACCTGCCCCTCGGAGCCGTCGACGAAGCGCTTCAGGACGAGCGGCCGCTCGGCGATCCCCCGCAGCGCCCCGCCCGCCACCGCCAGGTAGTAGCGGACGACGTCGAGCTTGGAGAGCTTCGCGTCCCTGGAGAAGTAGGGCTTGCTCGGGTGGGTGACCGCGACCTCGCGCCCCGCGACGACCAGGATCTCGGCCGCCTCTTTCGTGGCCACGCCGGCAAGGCTACATCAGCCCTCGTGGCCGATACGAAACAAGACGTGCTCGACATGCTGCGTGAGCTCGCCGAGCTGACGATCCTCGACGAGGGCGACCCCCAGTCGTTTCGCGTGCGCGCCTACGAGAGCGCCGCCCAAGCCATCGCCGCCCACGCGGGCGATCTCGGCCGGCTCACGGCCAAGGAGCTCGAAAAGATCCAGGGCATCGGCAAGAGCACGGCCGCCAAGATCCGCGAGCTCATCGAGACAGGCCACGTCGCAAAGCTCGACGGCCTGCGAGGTAAGCACCCCGCCTCCGTCGTCGCGCTCCTGCGCATCCAGGGCCTCGGGCCCAAGACGGTCATCAAGCTCCGCAAGGAGCTCGGCGTTCAATCGATGGCCGACCTGCGCCAGGCGATCGCCGACAAGAAGCTGCGCGCCCTCAAGGGCCTCGGCGACAAGGCCGAGGAGAAGCTCGCGCAGTCCCTCGCGCGGCTCGAGCGGGAGGGGTCGATCGACCGGACGCCCATCTCGGTCGCGCTGCCCCTCGCCGAACGCATCGTGGCGCGGCTCCTCGAGGTGCCAGGCGTCACGCACGCGTCGTACTGCGGATCGCTCCGGCGCTTCAGCGAGACGGTCGGAGACGTCGACGTCGTCGTCGCGGCGAGCGCTCCGGGCGCCGTGATGGACGCGCTGGTCTCGATGAGCGTCGTCGATCGCGTGATCGGGCGCGGCGACACGAAGACGAGCGTCGTGACGAGGCGAGGCACCCAGGTGGACGTGCGCGTCGTCGCGAGAGAAGCCCTCGGCGCGGCCCAGCTCTACTTCACGGGCTCCAAGGGTCACAACATCAAGCTGCGCCAGCGCGCCCTCACCCGCGGCTGGACGCTCAACGAGTACGCGCTCTCGGAGATCGACGGCGGCAAGGTCATCGCGCGCGAGACCGAGGAGCAGATCTACGAGGCCCTCGGCCTGCCGTGGATCCCGCCGGTGCTGCGCGAAGATTGGGGGGAGATCGAGGCGGCCGAGGCGGGGACCTTGCCCGCCGGCCTCGGGCAGGTCCTCGGCGATTTCCACGTGCACACCACCGTGTCGGGCGACGGGAAGTCGTCGCTCGAAGAAGTCGTCGCCGCGGCGAGGGCGCGTGGATACCGGGTCCTTGCCATCACCGATCACGCCGAGGGCACCCTCTCGGGCGCGACGCGAGACGCCTTCTTGGAGCAGCGCGCAAAGATCCGCGCGATGCAGGCGACGCTGGGCTCGTCCTTGAAGCTGCTCCACGGGGTCGAGCTCAACATCGGCCCCGAAGGGCAGCTCGACTACGACGCCGACTTTCGGGCCGGCTTCGACTTCTGCCTCGCCTCGGTCCACGACCACTTCGATCTCGACCGCGCGGCGCAGACACGGCGCGTCGTGACGGCCATGCGTGATCCCTCGGTGCGGATGATCGGGCACCTCTCCGCCCGCATGATCGGCGCGCGCCCCGGGATCGAGCTCGATCTGGACGCCATCGTCGCGGCCGCGGAGGAGACGGAGACGGCGCTCGAGGTGAACGGCGGCTTGCCCCGCCTCGACATGTCGGTCGACGCCCTGAGGCGCGTGCGAAGCTCGAGGGCCACGTTCGTCGTGACAAGCGACGCCCACGAAGCCGGCGAGCTAGAGCGCGTTCACTACGCCGTGAAGAACGCCGAACGCGCCTGGCTTCCTCCCGACCGCGTCATCAACGCCTCGGGCCCCGATCGCCTCCTCGCCTGGGCGACGGGCTAGATCGTTACGCCATCGAGGCGTTGACGCCCGCTTCGACCGCTGACACCGCGGCGGTCTCGAGCTTGAGCTCGACGCCGTTCGGCGGGTCGAACGGGGCGCGGCCCACCTGGCGGGTGCGATAGCGCTCGTTGAACGCGCCGAGCAGGTACGCCCTCAGGCAAAAGCCGAAGATGCTCTGCTGGTTGAGGTCGGGGTGGATGAGGTGCGCGATCTTCGCGTGGGCCTCGGGGAGCTTGCTCCAGTGCAGGCCCGCGGCCTCGTGGTGCACGGTGTGGAGGCCATTGTTGAAGACGAGCCAGTTGCCGAGCGGCGAGACGAAGTTGCGCGAGTGGTTGTGCTCCGACCACGGGTCGCAGTGCACGTGCTGGATGTAGTTGATGAAGATCATCGACCACGACGCGAACGCCGCCGGAACGGCGAAGCCGAAGAGCCACACGATCGTGCCGAGCCGCCAGCCGTGCATCGCCCAGCCGAGCGCCAGCATCGACGCCTGCCCCCCGACGAGCGCCGCCCACTGCAGGTTCATGCCGCGGACGATGGCCGGGTTGCTCACCTTCGCCTTCGCGAAGTACTCCTTGAGCGGGGCGGCCTGCCAGTACACCGACACGAAGAAATACGTGCTCGCGACAAGCCACGTGTTCTTCTGCGAGTAGCGCCAGGTGATCGTCGCGTCGCCGGCCTTGTTGACGTACTTGTGGTGGTTGAGATTGTGCGTCGGGATCCAGCCGAACGTGGGAAAGCCGTAGAAGAGGCTGAGCCACGCCGAGTAGAAGGCGTTCATCCGGCGCCCCTTGAACGTGGGGCAGTGATTGTGGTTGTGGCTAAAGACGCCGGCGCAAAAGCCGAAATACAGGCTCACCGGCAAGAGCCACGGGATGAGGCGCGGCTCGACGTATGGCGCGAGGCCCACGATGGGGAAAAAGCCGAACGCCCAGAGGAGCGTGCGCCGGTCGTCGCGGTAGCGGATCATGCAGCAGGGACCTCGCGGCCCCGAGGGTACTCGCTAGCCGCCCGCCCGCCAGCCCATTTCGACTCTGCGCAAAGACCTTCGCAGCGAATCCCCTCACGCGGGGCCACGGCGCGTGCGCCCGTCGGCCGTCGTCAGCACGTCGTAGAGCTCCGGGCGCCTGTCGCGAAAGAAGCCCCAGGCCGCGCGTGTCCTCGCGATCACGTCCAAATCGAATGTCGCGGCGATGACGCCCTCGTTTTCGCGCGCAAGCTCTGCGCATTTGTCGCCGCGCGGATCGGCGATGAACGACGATCCGTAGAACACCTGCCCCCCCTCGGTTCCGACCCGGTTCGCCGCCACGACGGGCACGATGTTCGAGACGGCGTGCCCGATCATGGCGCGCTGCCACGGGTCGCGCGTGTCGAGGTCCGGCTCATGCGGCTCGCTGCCGATGGCGGTCGGATAGAAGAGTACCTCGGCCCCGAGCAGCATCATGGCGCGCGCCGACTCGGGGAACCACTGGTCCCAGCAGATGCCGACGCCGATCGTGGCGTAGCGCGTCACCCAGACGCGAAAGCCCGTGTCGCCGGGACGGAAGTAGAACTTCTCTTCGTATCCCGGGCCGTCGGGGATGTGGCTCTTGCGGTAGACGCCGAGGACCGAGCCGTCGGCGTCGACGATGGCCACGCTGTTGTAGAACGCTTGCCCCGCGCGCTCGAAGAACGAGACCGGCACGACGACCTCGAGCTCGCGCGCGACCTCGCGCATCCGCGCGACCGCCTCATCCTCTTCCAGGGCACGCGCCTCGGCGAAATGGACCGAGTTCTCTTCGCGGCAGAAGTACGGGCCTTCGAAGAGCTCGGGCGGCAGGATGACCTGAGCGCCGTGGGCCGCGGCCTCGCGGACGTGGCGTTCGACGCGCGCGATGTTCTCGGCGCGTGGACCGCCGAGGGCGCACTGGATGGCCCCGACGTGGACGCGGCGCGCCGGATTGCTCACGAAGCCCCCGCGGCCGGCTGCTGCTGCGTGATGCAGTGAAGCGCCCCGCCCCCGGTGAGGAGGGCCCGGCAGTCGATGCCGACCGCGCGGCGCCCGGGGTAAAGAGAACCGACGCGCTCCACCGCCTCGTCGTCGAATGGCGAGCCGTACGTCGGCACGGAGACGCACGTGTTCGTGACGTAGTAGTTGACGTAGCTCGCGGGCATGACGCGACCGTCGGCGTCTTCGACGCGACCGGGCGACGGGATGCGCACGACCTCGAGCCGCCGCCCTCGCGCGTCGACCAGCTTCTCCGCGTCGCTCACCAGGGCGGCGAGGATGTCGCGGTTCGGGTCGGAGGCGTCGCGCGCCTCCATGGCGACGACGACCCCAGGCCGTGCGAAGCGCATCACGGTATCGACGTGGCCGTCGGTGTGGTCGTTCAGCAAGCCGTCGCCCAGCCAGAGGACCTTGTCGCACCCCAGGGCGTCGAGCAGTCCCGCTTCGATCTCGGCCGCGCTCATGGCGGGGTTGCGGTTGGGGTTGAGCAGGCATTGACGCGTCGTGAGCACGCTGCCTTCGCCGTCGACCTCGATCGCGCCGCCCTCGAGCACGAAAGGCAGCGCGAACGCGCGCATCGCGCCGGCGCGCTCCACGATCCGCTCGGCGACGCGATCGTCGTGGTCGAGCACGTACTTGCCTCCCCAGCCGTTGAATGCAAAGCGCACGCTCGCCGGCGCTGCGCTCGCGTCGCCCCCGACGAGGAACACGGGCGCGGTGTCGCGAAGCCAGATGTCGCCGAACGACACGCGGTGGAAGCGTACGCCGGCCCGCGGCAGGGCCGCGCGGGCGAGCGCCTCCTGCGTGGCATCGGGCACGAGAACCTGGGCGACCTCACCCTCGGCAATGCACGCGACGAGCCGGGCGAACGCGGCGCGCGCCGCGACGATGTTCTCCTGCCAGAGATCCTCGTGGCTCGGCCACGCGACCCACGTCGCCGCGTGCTTGGCCGTCTCGGCGGGCATGCGGAACCCGGCGCGGCGAGGGGTGGATGCGGGGCCCGACACGCCACCGCATATAGCTCAACTTCCCGAGCGATTCTTCACGTAACGGACGGTCCCGTGACTCGTTTGCGCGACCGCTCCGTGACGCTTCGTCGCGAGCACGAGCTTCTGGTCGCGCCCTCCTACGGGCGCGACGAGGCGGCCTCCGTCGGGCAGCGCGTCGAGCCACGCAGCGGGCAGCTCGGCGATCGCGAAGGTGACGACAATCTTCGGGAAGCCGTGCGCGGTTGCGCCGATCGGGGCCGCGTCGCCCTCGACGACCTCGACGTTCGGCCGGTCGGCGAGCGTGCGGCGAGCCCACGCCGCGAGGCCCGGGTCGATCTCCACGGTGACGACGCGTCCCGAGGCCCCCACGATGGTCGCCGCGAGCGCGGCGCCGTAGCCCGACCCTGCACCGAACTCGAGCAAGTTGTCGCCCTCCCCCAGGGCGAGCAGCCGGAACGAGAGCAGGTACGCGTGCGGCGCGCTGATCGTGGCGAGGCCGTCTGCGTCGAGCGGGAGCGGCATGTCCTGGGCGCTACGCTCCTCGTCCTCGGGGTGCACGAAGCGCTCGCGCGGCACGGCGATGAGCGCCTCGAGGTAGCGGCGGTCGAAAGGCCCGAGCTCGCGATCGATGGCGACGGCGAGCCGGCTCCGTTGAGCAGCGAAGGGCACGTGCACCATACCGATAGCTCAATTTAGACCGTGCCGGCACGGTTCACCGTCACGCCCTCGAGCTGGGCATTGACCTGGGCACCGACGACGAGCGACAGGCTGGTCAGGTACAGCCACAGCAGCAGGATCGCCACGGCCGCCAGGCCGCCGTAGTAGAACGCGTAGTTGGCGAGGGACGCCGCATAGGCCCCGAACGCCCACGAAACGGCCAGCCACGACCCTACCGCAGCGACGGCCCCGGGCCAGATGCGTCGCCGGACGTTCGGTGGGTGCTCGACCGCGTAGCGATAAAATGCCGCCAGCAGCGCCGTCCCGGCCACGAGCAGGAGCACGATCGCGACGGCCTGTTCGGCGGCAGTGTGCAACGCTTTGTGAACGCGCTGCCGGAGACCGGAACGCGAGCGGGGCGGCGTCGCGGCGTGGCCCGTAGAGCGCTCGGCCGTCCGGCTCGCATGGACCGGCAACGACGACGGAGCCGGCAGCGACGACGACGAAGGCACGGCGGACGCGGCCACGTCTTGCGGCTCGACCAGCGAGCCGACCTTGACGATGACGACCGCGAGGACGCACGCCGTCGCCAACCCGACCATGACCCACCCAAGCGCCATCGCCCGTTGCACCCACCAGGCCTGCCGGCGGGCGCTTACCGCGAGCTCGAACACGTCCATCAGGTTGTGCAGCCCCGACGACGCCGTCCACATGAACCCGACGACCCCGAGAGGCGCGATCGACGACGCGTGGGACCCGGCGAGCCGCTCGATCTCGGCGCGCACGAGATCTTGAGCCGTCCCAGGCACGACATCCAGGAGCGGTCCCGTGAGGGCATCCATCCCCCGCATCCGCGCCACCTGCCCGATGAGAAACCCCGCGAGCACCAGCAGCGGCACGAGGCTCAAAAAGAACCAAAACGCCATCGACGCCGCCGCCCCAAAGGCGTCGCACGCCAAGAGATCTCTCACCAACCGTCGCGCGCTGAGCACAGGCGCCCATGCTACCGCCCCCTGCGAATGCCCCTTGCATGGCCAGGATCGTGGCACCGCGCAGTCCCGGTTGGGGGCGCGGGGGAGCGGCCGCGCTTCCCCCACTGCGGCGTTCCGTCTTCGGAACGTCGCGACATGACGCAACGTCCCAAAAGGCTCACAGGAGACCGCCCCCATTGGCAAGGCGCGTGGAATTTGATTGATTCCACACCCCGTGGCAGGTCGACTGCTGCGGCGCTCCGCCGGGGAGCGGGAGGATCTGGCATGCGTTCATGGCTCGTGTCGGCTGCCGCAGTCGCAGTCCTGCTGACGTGTCGAGGGGCGGCGGCGCAAGAAGAATCGGCCTCCGACGAAGACAAAGAGGGGGAGGCGGAGCACCCGGAGCACCCGTCGTCGGCTTCCGTGCCGAAGGGCGCTTCCGCGAGCACGATCGACGACGACGCCCGCTACGCGTGGCTCAGCGCCGAGATCGCCCGCATCGAAGGTCCAACCGAGCGCTGGCAAACGGGCTGGACGTGGGGCTTCGCCTGGCTGGCGGCCGGAGAGTGGTCTCTGACGGCGGCGGCGCCGAAGCAGAACCTCCAAGAAATCTCAGGCGTCGGCGCCGTCGTCGGCACGCTCGCCTTCATGAACATGCTCATCCAGCCGAACACGATGGCCGACGCCACGGCCACCCTCGACGCCTACGACGGCACCACGCCGCTCGGCAAGTACGACCGGCGCCGCCACGCCGAGTACCTCATCAAGGCGACCTCCAGCGAAGAGGCCTTCTGGCACTCGGCGATCCCCTTCGTCCTGAACACCGTCGTCAACGTCGGGGCAAACTCCGTCCTCATCTGGGGCTTCCACCAACCCCTCGGCGGATGGCTCAGCATGGGCGCGGGCGAGATCGTCACGTTGATTCAGATCTTCTCCCGCCCCTACTCCGCGACGCACGCCTGGGAGCGCTACAAGAAGGCGTACCACCCCTTCTCGCCGTCCGAGATCCCGCCCGACCAGATCGATCTGGTCGACAAGCTGCACATCTCGCTCGGCGTCAGCCCAGGCGGCATCGGGGCGCTGGGTACGTTCTAGCCTCTAGTACCTCGACGCAGAGGTTT
>PLIR01000553.1 GCA_003139415.1 Myxococcales bacterium
CGTGCACCTGCTCGGCCCCGGGCCGGTCGAAGACGTGCTGTCGCAGGCGCGGCGCTTGAAGGCGGCGGCAGACAAGGAGGGGCGGGAAGTGGCGGCTGGGGTGCGCCTCGGCCTCGTGACCCGCCACACGACGGAGGACGCGGTGCGCGTCGCCCGCGAGGGCTCCAGCCCTACGGACCTCGTCGGCGACTTCGGTACGGTAGCGGCCCGGCTCGACGAACTGGTGGCTGGCGGCGTCCGGCACCTCGTCATCGACGCGCGTCCACATCTTGAGGAGGCGTACCGCTTCGCCGAGCACGTGCTTCCGCTGCTGTCCTTCCGGGCGCGTCCCCGGCCGGGCGCGCCGCGCGACGTCCAAACTCAATAACCCAGGAGCAAGAATCATGGCGGTCGACGTTTATTGGCGCCTCCCGATGCACGGTTGCAAAGGTGAGCTGGGAATCCGGCGACCGAATCGGGGGGATTGGTCCGATCCCATCGCCGGTAACCTCGCGCCGGGGATCGCGCGAGACGGGTCCCCGGACGACAATCGTTTCGTCGACCATCTCGCCGACATCGCCCGCGCTGCGGAGATATCCGGCTTCTACGGCGGCCTCCTGCCGTCCTTCCCGAACACCGACGACCCGTGGACGGTCGCGCCGGCCATCGCGAGGGAGACGAAGACATTCCACTTCATGATCGCGTTCCAGCCGGGGTTCATCCACCCGGTGCACGCGGCGCGTATGTCGGCCAGCCTACAGCGCGCTTCGAACGGGCGGCTGGTCTACAACATCATCACCGGCGGCGGCGGCCCGCCGCAGCTCTGGTGGGGCGACCGGGTCGCGCACGACGACCGGTATGCGCGCACGTCCGAATTCCTCGACGTCCTCAAGGGGAGCTGGGCTGGCAACTTTTCGTACGAAGGCCGTTTCTACCGGGTCGAGAACGGCGGCCTGCAGTCGCCGCTTTCGGAACAGCCCATTCCTGAGATCTACTTCTCGGGCTCGTCCGACGCCGCAATAGTGTCCGCCGGGCGCCACGCCGACTACTACCTCTCGCACCTCGAGCCACTCGACTCCCTTCGGCCCAAGCTGGACCGCGTGCGAGAGCGCACCGCGAAAGAGGGGCGCGTTGCCAAGTTTTCGCTTCGTTTCGACGTGCTGGCGCGCCGAACCCCCGAAGAAGCCTGGGCCGAGGTCGCGCGTGCCTGGAGCCCGCTCTCGAAGGCGGACATCGATCGCGTCAATCGCCCCATCGGCGATGCAACAGGTTTCCAGCGCCAGCGCGCGTTCCGGCCCGCGGTCGTGACCCACTACGACGACCTGCACGTCGACAAACACATCGGCCCGGGCCTTTGGGGTGGGTTCAACCTCTTTCGCGGCGGCCCCGGCATCGGCGTCGTCGGCAGCTACGAGCAAGCCGCCCAGTGGCTCGATCGCTATCTGCGCGCCGGCATCGACTCGTTCGTGCTTGCTGGGACGCCGCACCTTGAAGAGGCATTTCGCGTCGGCGAGGAAGTATTGCCCCTCGTTCACGGCCGCGCCGACCAGCAGGTCAAACCCAGCAGACCATGGCAGGCCGTCGCGATTTGAATCGGCGAGGAGACGCCCTTCGGGAGCGCCTTGGACCAAACAGAATCCCTCTTCGTTATAGATAAGAATGTCCGGTATCAGAGACACGCAGCCGTTGAGGCAGCCAAACGCTGGAGGCAAGGACCATGAGTCGAGCAGAGGACACCCTGGGTCATGAGATTGCATCGTTCGTCGCGAAGGCCGTCGAGGAGGCCGAGCTGGCCTTCCGCGTCTTCCGGGAGACGGGGACCATCACCGCCAACGGGACGGTCGGCTTCGTCGAGCGCATCCCGGGCGAGCAGAAGTTCGTGACCATCAACGACCCCGGCCCCTTCGAGCGCGGCAAGCCGCTCGCTGCGAAGGTCTTCGGCTTCGACGGCAAGCCGTATCTGGGTGCGAGCAACGGCGCCGGGCAGGGGCGGTACACGAAGATCTTCGAGCAGCACCCGGACATCACGACGGTGTCACACGTGCACTCGCCCTACCTGGGCGCCTGGGCGCAGACGCACCGCACGCTGCCCATCCGGTACGTGCCGGTGCAGCGCTATCTTCTCAGCAAGGAGCTGCCTGTCTACATCGACCGGCGCCAGGCGGAACAGGACTTCATCCTCGACCGGATCCGGATTGATCCGCACACGCCCGCCATCCTCGAGGCCAACGGCGGCTCCACCGTCTGGGGCAAAGAAGGCCTGCGGAAGACGGCCGAGTTCATTCTCATTCTCGAGGAAGGCGCCCGGCTGCAGCTGCTGGCGGAGAGCATCGGCGGTTCGCGCGAGTTCGGACCGGGGGTGCTGGCGCAGCAGTTCAAGATGAGCGGACTGACCGAGCAGGCGCGGGCGCTCGGTCTCTTACCGCCCAACAACTGACGCTGGCCGGGTAGGGGGCCTCGCCTCAAGCCGATTCGGAGAGCGACGTTCGTTCGAGCTCGTCGGGCAGATGGTCCGGCAGCAGCCCGTCCACCTGGCGGCTCCAGAGCAGTGCGTACGTGCCGTCGCGCGAGACGAGGTCCTGGTGCGTGCCGTCCTCGACGACGCGGCCGGCGTCGAAGACCACGATGCGATCGAGGTGGGCGATGGTCGAGAGGCGATGGGCGACGACGATCACGGTCTTGTCGCTCATCAAGTCCTCGAGGCTGGCCTGAAGGGCCTTCTCCGTTACCGAGTCGAGGCTCGAGGTGGCCTCGTCGAGAATCAAGATCGGCGGGTTCTTGAGAAAGGCGCGGGCGATGGCCACGCGCTGACGTTGGCCACCGGACAGCTGCACGCCACGCTCACCGACCAGCGAGTCGTAGCCGTCGGGTGACGCGGCGATGAAGTCGTCGGCGTCGGCCCTCGCCGCCGCATCCCGCACGCTAGCGTCGGTGGCGTCGAGCCGGCCGTACCGGATGTTCTCGCGCAGCGTCCGGTGGAAGAGCGTCGGATCCTGGGGGATCAGGCCCACCTGCTCGTGCAGCGAGTCCTGCGTGACCGACCGCACGTCGACGCCGTCGATCGTGACCTGCCCGCTCTGCGGGTCGTAGAGGCGCAAGATGAGGCTCACGAGCGTGGACTTGCCCGACCCCGAGTAGCCCACGAGCCCCACCCGCTCGCGCGGACGGATGGTGAGGCTCAAGCCCTCGAAGATCGGCTGGTCGGGGCGGTAGCCGAATGTCACGTCCCGCAAGCGGATCTCGCCGCGCGTGACGACGAGCGCGGTCGCGTCGCCGCGATCGGCGATCTCGTGCGCCCGGACGATCGTGCGTACGCCGTTCTCGATGTTGCCGACGTACTCGAAGAACTCCATGAACCGACGGCCTAGGTTGCGCGCCTCCGTGATGACGAGAAGGGCCATGCTCGTGCTCATCACGAACGTCCCTACGTCGATGCGCCCCTCGCGCCAGAGCCGCACCGAGAACCAGAGCGTGCCGACCTTGAGAATCAGCGACGAGACGTGCTGAAACCAACGGATGCGCTCCGTGAAGCGGTGGGACGTTCGGGCGGCGGCCACTTCGGCCTCGAGGTAGCCGTCGATGTAGTGGCGCTCGAACAGGGAGCGCGCGAAGAGGCGCACGCTCGCCATGTTGCTCACCGAGTCCACGACTTTGCCGCTCGTCACGCTTCGCGCCGCGGCGTGCTTGCGGGCGTATGGCTGACAGCTCTTGGCGAGCACGTATGACACCGTGCAGAACACGAACGCCCACCCGCCGACGAAGCAGGCGAGTGGCGGGCTCGATTGCGAGAGCAACGTCACGGCCACGGCCAAGGTGATCGCGATGGGCCAGAAGTCGAAGATGATGGCCCAAAGCGCTTGCGTGACGCCCGCCGCCGTCTCCACGACCCGGTGCGCGAGGGCCCCCGCGAATGAAGCGTCGAAGAAGCGCTTCGAGTGGCCTTGCAGGTGCGCATAGAGGTCGTTTGTGACCCGCTGACGCAAACGCGGGCTCGTCAAAAATTGGCAGTTGCCCGCGGAGCGACTGAGCACCATGTCGGCGAGGCTCAGCGCGGCGAAGGCCAGCATCGGACCGCGCAGCGCCAGCGTCGCGCTCGCGTCGGGACGCAGGGCGGCGATCCCTTTGGTCAGGCGGCCCAGCGTGTAGGGGATCGAGATGCCCGCCGTGGAAGCGCCGGTCTCGAACAGGAATGCCGCGAGGCACCACCCGCGGAAGAGCCAGACGTAGCGGAGCGCGAAACGAAGGGGGCTAGTCGGCAACGGATCGGATGGCGGCATGAGTCTCGCCCGGAGGCGCGTGCGCCTCACGGAGGGCTGAAGGTTACGATCGGCCGCCACGGCGGCCAAACGGTCACGCCCGCGGGGGCGGCACGATGCGGTCGATCTCGGCGAGGTCCGCGGCAGAGAGCGCCCAACGCGTGGCGCCCGCGTTGGCCCGAACCTGCGCCGGCGACGTCGCGCCGGCGATGACGCTGGCGACCGGGGGCCGGCCGAGGAGCCATGCGAACGCGAGCTCGAGCGGACTGTGACCGCGCTCTCTGGCCAGGGAGTCGAGCCGCCCGACGATTGCAAGCTGGTCCTCGTTGAGAAAGCGCGAGGCGAGCCGCGAGTTCGGCTCGGTCAGTCGAGTGCCCGAAGGCGGCGGCGCGCTGGGGTGGTACTTGCCAGTCAGCAGGCCGCTCGCCAGCGGGAAGTACGGGATGAACGCCACGCCTCGCTCGCTGCATTCGCGCAAGACATCGAGCTCGGGCGTTCGTTTCAAAAGGCTGTACTCGTTTTGCACAGCGACGAACCTGGGGCCGCCCGGCCGCGCCGTGCGGGCGTTCCGGATCTGGTCCGCCGAGAAGTTCGAGCTGCCGATCTCGCGGACCTTGCCGGCTTGCACGAGGTCTCCGAGCGCGCCGAGCGTCTCGGCGATGGGCACGTCCGGGTCGGGCCGATGCAACTGATACAGGTCGACGTAGTCCGTCCCCAGGCGCCGCAGGCTCGCCTCGAGCGCGCGCTTCACGTAGGCCGGGCTCGCCCCGCCCGAACCGCCCTGGATCGGCATGCCGAACTTGGTCCCGAGGACCACCTGCGCACGCCGGGACCCGAGGGCGCGCCCGAGGTATTCCTCGCTCCGCGTCTCGCCGTACGCGTCCGCGGTGTCGAAGAAGGTGATGCCCGCGTCGAGGGCGGCGTGCACCACGTCGGCCGTCCGGTCGGCGTCGAGGCGGCCACCGAAGTTATTGCACCCGAGTCCCACCTCCGAGACACGCAAGCCGCCGATCGCGCGCGTTTTCATAGTCGCGCCCCGGGTGTCCAGTACCCGCGCAAGCCAAGCTCGTCGATCGCCTTGAGCACGTAACGATCGTCGTACGCCTCGCGAAAGTCGAAGCCGTGGTCGATGATGTGCTTGTCGACGCAGTACGAGATGGCTGTCTCGTAGTGCTTGGTCACGGCCGGGTCGAAGAGCGGGGACCATCGCTCGCGCCAGGGGCCGGCATCGTACTCGCTGCGGATGATCGTTGCCGGGGTGCCGTTTCGGGTCGCGATCTCAACCATCGCCTCGCGGTTCTCGTCTTTGGACGCCCAAGCGTTCGCCTTCACGTAGGCCGTCGCCACGAGCTGCGCCAGCTCCGGTTGCCGTTCGACGAAATCCGCCGCTGCCCACAGGCCGCCGAGCATCCTCCATTCCGGAGGCGAGCCCGCCGTCGACCAGATGATCTTTGCGATACCCTTGTCAGCGAGCGTGTACGCGGCCGCCATCGTCACGAGCGCGTCGACCTTGCCTGCGGCCAGCGCAGCGGCGCCGGCTTCGGGATCGAGATTCAAGACGGTGAAGTCGTCGTACGTGAGGCCAACGGAGTCGACGAGCCGCACGAAGGGGAGCTCCCAGGGCCGCCCGCGGTGGACCGCGATGCGCTTGCGCTTCAGGTCCTCGATCGACTTGGCCGTCGAATCGAGCGGTACGACGAGATACGCGTCGGTTCCCCGCCCGCTCGGCACGAGAAGCTTGGTGTGGATGCCGTTGGCGTTGGCGATGATCGAGGGCAAATCGCCGTAGGCCGCGAGGTCGATGCTGCGGTTCGCGAACGCCTCGTTGGTCATCGGGCCCACGTTGGCGTTGGGCATGGGCACCCATTGCAGTTTGGCGGAGCGCTTGGCGAGCTCGCCCTCGAGCCACCCATCTCGGACGACAAGGGCCGAAGCTCCCGTCAGCTTGGGCGGCCCGCTGGTGATGGATCCCACGTAGGCGATGCGAACGGCCTTGGTCGTCGCCGCGGGCCGGCGGACCATGACGAGGAGGGCCACGACGAACACCACCGAAGCGGCGAGAACAAGCGCGATGCGTCGGTTCATGAGGTCTCGTATAATAGACAAGATGATCATTAAGCTAGACATAAAGCGGCCGCCGTGGGACACCCCATGCACGGAGGCACACCATGACTTCTATCGATACGCTGTGGTTCACACGCTGCCCCGTCCCGACCGCGACGGGACTCGCCTACAAGCTCGGCTGGCTGGACGACGAGTTCCGGCCCGACGGCATCGCCGTCAAGACACTGCAAGACACCCCCGCGCTCGGACGTCATCACTATGACCACGAGCTGCCCACGTTGATTCGCGAAGGCGGCAATCTTCTGGCCTTGCCCGCCAAGGCCCAGGGCGCGCCAACGCGTCTCGTGGGACTCACGTGGATCGACGAGTGGCAGTCGATCCTGGTCCGGCCCGACTCGGACATCACGTCGCCCGAGCGGCTCAAGGGAAGGCGCCTTGCGCTGCCCGCGTTTCGCAAATCCGATATCGAAGAAAACCGCCGCGGCCGCAGCATCGCGCGCGGGATGAGCCTTGCCGGTTACAAGGGAGCGCTCGCGT
>PLIR01000038.1 GCA_003139415.1 Myxococcales bacterium
ATGGACCCCGCGGAGAGCGCGGAAGGGCGTCGTCCATGGCGTCCCTCGCTGCGCTCGGGATGACAGCAAAGGTTTGACGTCATCACGACGGGGCTGCTTTAGGCTTCGATGTCGCGGAGGATGCCGACGAAGCCCCGGACGATGGCCGCGGTGGCGCCCCACACGAACTCGCCGTCGACGTTCCAGCCGCGCCAGGGCAAGACGCCCGTCCGTGGCTCGAAGAAGGCACGAAGGGGTACGGCGAACACGCGGGCGACCTCGCTCGGATTCGGCCGCATCTCGAGCGGCTCGTCGAGCCAGCCCACCCACGGCGTTATCGTGAACCCCGTGATCGTCATGTAGTCGTTGAGCACGCCCAGCACGTCGACGCGCGACGGACTCAGGCCGAGCTCCTCCTCGGCCTCGCGCAGCGCGGTGGCGCGGAGCGACGCGTCGATGGGGTCGCTCTTGCCGCCGGGGAACGCAATCTGACCGGCGTGGCTGCGCATCTCCTTGGGCCGACGCACGAGCCACACGCACGCCTCGCCGTCGCGCTCGGAGAGGGGGACGAGGACGGCCGCGGCCGTCGTGGCGCCAAGGGGCAAACGTCGCGGCTCACGGCAGGCCAGGGCGCGGCGAATGGGCTCGCGCAGGGCCGCCTCCGTCAGGAGGGGAGTGTTCATCGGCGCTGCAAGAAGGGATTGCGCGCGCGCTCGTCGCCGATCGTGGTCGAAGGGCCGTGTCCGGCGACGACGACCGCGTCGTCGGGGAGCGACAGGAGCTTGGAGCGAATCGACGAGAGGATCGCGTTCTGGTCGCCACCCCAGAGGTCGGTGCGGCCGATGCTGCCGCGAAAGAGCGTGTCACCGGCGAAGACGCGCGTGCGGCCCGCGTCGCTCACGACGAAGCAGCAGCTCCCGGGGGTGTGCCCGGGCGTGTGGACGACGCCCATCTCGAGCGAGCCCGCGCGCAGAGACCCTCCGTCGACCAGCGCGCCGTCCATCTCGGCGATGACCGGTAGCTCCGTGCCGAGCATCTGCGCCTGCACGGGCAAGAGGTCGTAGAGGAACCGGTCGCCCTCGTGGATGCTCGCCGGGGCGCCCGAGGCGCGCTGTAGCTCCGCCGTGCAGCCGACGTGATCGATGTGCGTGTGCGTGTGGACGATGGCGCTCACCGACAGGCCGAGGACCTC
This sequence comes from Myxococcales bacterium, assembly GCA_003139415.1. Lineage (GTDB taxonomy): Bacteria > Myxococcota_A > Polyangia > Polyangiales > Polyangiaceae > Palsa-1150. Next base: position 1,172 of record PLIR01000038.1, read on the forward strand.
CAGCCGGGCGCGGATCGCCGGGTAGTTGCCGCCCGGGTCGACCACGATGGCGCGCTTGGCGTCGACGTCGGCGACGATGGAGCAGTTGCACCCGAGCGGGCCGACGGTCAGCGTTTCGACGTGCAGCACACGTCAGGGTGTAACGTCAGGCCGCGAGCGCGTCGAGCCGCTCGGCGATCGCGCGCGCGCTCATCGTCTGCTTGTAGACGTAGAGCGCGCCGGGCAGCTTCCCCTCGAGGACCTCTTCGCTGACGCGCAGGCGCGCGCTGACGGCGAAGAGGATGCGATGGGGTAGGCCACGCTGGACGAGCTCGACCCGCTTCCATACGGCGTCGCGACTCCAGTAGCCCATGACCTCGAGGTAGACGCGGTCGCGCGGCGGACCGTAATAGGGCCGCTCGAACACGAGGTCCGGGATCGACAAGCCCACGCCGGGCAGCTCGAGGATGTCGCGGTTCGCCGTGACGCGCCACGCCGTACCGAGCGCCGTGAACGCACGGACGAGGGTCTGCACTTCGTCCGGGAGTGGGGCCACTTCGGCGGGCGCGCGCGTCGACCCGCCCGCCAGACGGAACACGAGCGGCTCTCGCTCCTTGCCCCAGCGGACGTCGGCCTCCAGGCGCCACTCGTCGCACCCGTCGAGGGCCGGGAGCACCATCGCGAGCTTCAGCCCGTACTTGGTGATGGACTCGAAGAGGCTGAACGGCCCGTCGATGACGAGCCGGTGGGCGCCCTCGCCCTTCCACGTGCTCGGCGACACGGTGTGGAGAAGCTGCAAGAACTTCAGCTTGCGAAAGAGCTCGCGCAGGGCGCCGGCCGACGCGCAGCGGACGTCGACGCGCACCTGCACCGCGCGGAGCAGGACGGCCTGCGACTGTCCGTACTCGTAGGCCTCGACGAGCGCGTCGGGCGACAGCGCGTCGAGCGCGCCGACGATTTGCGCGCCGCGCAGATCGCCGAAGAGCTCGCGCTCGAGGGCCTCGACGGACGTGCCGCGCTGCTTCGCGACGGCCGCGAGGACGGCGGGACGGTCGAAGCGGTCGCCCGCCCCGAGCGCGGCGCGGGCGGCGCTGGCGAACGTGAACACGTCGTGGCGCACCGCGGCCGCGTCGACGCCGTCGCCGGTGGCGAAATCGCAGCGGTCTTCGAGGAGCTTGGCGAGGCCGTCCTTGAGCCGGTACTCGCGGGGGCCCACGTCGATCGCCGCGAACGCGAGCTCGAGGTCTTCGCGCGTGCGGCCGACGTACGACGACGCCGTGGCCAGGAGGTCGGCGGCGATCGCGCGCGCCCGACCTCGGCCCTCGGCGTCGAGGGTCGCGACGTGCAGTTCGCGGCCGCGGCGGCGCGCGTTGACCAGGTCAGCGGTAAGCACTGTGCTCCCGGCGGCGATCGCTCGTGAACGTCTCCGTCGTCTCCTGCGTGACGAGCTCGTAGAGGACGGCGCGCTTGTCGCCTTTCTTGCGCAGGATGCGCCCGAGGCGCTGGACGTGCTCGCGAACCGAGCCGCTGCCCGAGAGGATGACCGCGACGTTGGCGTCGGGCACGTCGACGCCCTCGTTCAGCACCTTGGACGTGACGACGGCGCGGTAGGTGCCCGCGGCGAGGCCCGCGAGGATCGCGCTGCGCTCGCGCACCTTCGTCTGGTGCGTGATGACCGGGACGAGGAAGCGGCGCGCCACCCCATACGCCGTCGCGTTGTCCTGCGTGAAGAGGATCGCGCGGTCACGCCGGTGGGCGTAGAGCAAGTTCGCGAGGTACTCGAGCTTGGCCGAGGGCGCGAAGGCGAGCTCGCGCTGGCGGCGGTACGCGGCCATCGCGCGGCGGCCCTCGACGCTCTGGGACGACTGCATGACGAATTGCCCCCAACCCGACGGCTGGCTCATACGGATCCCCCGGCTCTGCACGAACGCGCGGTAAAGGGCGCGCTCAGCGTCGTGCAGCGCGCGCTCGTCGGGGGAGAGCTCGATCGACACGCGCTCCACGTCGTACTCGGCGAGGTAATCGCCGGAGAGCTCGACGATGTCCTTGCGGTACACGACCGGACCCACGAGCGTCGTGAGCTCGGCTTCGCGGCCGTCGGCGCGCTCCGGGGTCGCCGTCAGGCCGAGGCGGAACGGCGCGATGCAGGCGCGCGCGGCGAGCGCGTACGCGGCGGTCGGCAAGTGGTGGCACTCGTCGAAGACCACGATGCCGAAGCGGGCGCCGAGGTGCTCCATGTGGAGGAAGGCGGAATCGTACGTGGTCACGGTCAGCGGCTGCACGTCGTGCTCTCCGCCTCCCACGACGCCCACGGGCCCGCCGAACGTCGCCGTCAACAGGTCGAACCATTGCCGCACGAGGTCGAGCGTCGGCGCGACGACGAGGGCAGAGCGACGCTTCGCCTCGATCGCCAGCACCGCGACGTGGCTCTTGCCGGCCCCCGTCGGCAAGACGACGACGCCTCGTCCCTGGTGCGCGCTCCACGCGGCGATCGCCTCGCTCTGGTAGGGGCGGGGATCGCGGTGGACGCGCGCCCCCCCGGCGAGCTCCGGGTAAGCGCGGGCGCGGTCTTCGTACGCCGTCTTGGCGACGACGAGCGCGCGGACGACCTCGGCGTAGGCCGACGCTGCGGCCCGATGGCAGCGCGTCCGATCGTCCCAGGCGCAGCATGCCGGCAAGGTCACACCCGCGGGCCAGGAGCGGATTTCGAGCGTCCCCGACGCGAACGTGAGCGTGACCACGGGGCCGATCGCTAGCACGTCGGGGTGGTACGGTAGGTGGATGCCGCGCGCGATGACCGAGGGCAATGGTTGGCTTGCAATCGTCGCCGTTCTCACGTTCGCGACGCTCCACGCGTGCGGCACGTCGCACCAGCTCGCGCCGCCCATCGACGCCGCAGGGAGCGACGCCATGACCGACGCCGGGGCCGACGCCGAAGGCCCGGTAGACGCGGCACCGGACAGCCCGAACCTCATCCCGGGCGATTGCGTCTTCAACGACAACATGTGGTACTGCGGGCCCGGCTACGGAACGTACGCGTCGTGCCCTGGCGCCGGGTATCCGCTGATCGGTACGGCGTGCGACTTCGATAGCGGCGTGTGCTTCGGCTGCGACAACGAGGTGGGCGCGACGTTCGGCTGCGTGTTCGGCAGCTACACCATCGGGCAGTCCCGCGTGGCGAACGAGTGCAACCATTGAGCGCCCTTCGGCCCTGCCCCGCCTGCGCGAGGCACGCCCGGGTGAGCCGCGACCAACTGCCCCAACGCCGCCGTCAACAAGGGCGCCATGGACGCATGCGCGTCGGTCGGCGACCCGGGGGACGCAGCGGTCGAGGGCGGCAACGCGGGGGGCGTGGTAGCAGACGCGGGCGGCGACTGACCTTCCCGTCTGTCGCTCTTTTCGCGAATTGCCTGGTGGGAAAGCCAGCGTCAGCTATCGTCGGCCGATGCGCGCGTGATTCGCCGCAGCGGGCGCAGGCGCAGCCGCTGTCGCCAATGTGGCCCGGGGCTTGCTGACGCCCGAAGACGATCTGCCGGAGGGGGTACCATGACCCAAGCGGTATTCGAGACGCGAGCGAAGCGGCGTCGAGCGTTTTCTCGGCGCGGCGAGCGAGAGTCGTGAGGGTCGTCGTCACAGGTGCGGCGGGCTTCGTGGGGAGGCACATCGTTCGAGCGCTGCTCGACGCGGGCGACGAGGTCTACGCGGTCTCACGTTCGAAACAGCATCCGCATCTCGCCGCCATCCCCGGCGTGCAGATGGTCGAGGCCGATTTCGTCAGCGACGCGGGGCGCGAGCGCATCGTCTCGGTGAGGCCCGACGCGTGCGTGCACGCAGCGTGGTGCACCCAGCCGGGGAAGTATCTATCGGCGCCCGAGAATCTCGACCTCCAGTGCGCCTCGCTTGCACTCGCCAAGGGTCTCGCGGAGCAAGGTTGCCAGCGGTTCGTGGCCCTTGGGACGTGCTTCGAATACGACACGACGGTTGGGTATCTCTCCGAGGAGACGCCTCTCGCCCCCCGCCAGCTCTATGGCGCCGCGAAGGCAGGCACCTACCTTTCGCTCGAACGACTGGGGGCGCTGACCGGAATGAGGATCGCGTGGGCTCGACTCTTTCATCCGTACGGCCCGGGCGAGGACGCGCGCCGACTCGTGCCGTCCGTCGCATGCCATCTTCTTCGCGGCGAGGAGGCGCCGACGACACTCGGGGGCCAGATCCGCGACTTCTTGTATGTCGAGGACGTGGCCTCCGCCGTCAGCGTTCTCGTTCGTTCGAACGTCATCGGCGCCGTCAACGTGGGCTCCGGTCAACCAGTGGCCCTCGAGAATGTGATCCGGCAGCTCGGCGCCCTGACGGGTCGCCCCGAGCTCCTTCGCCTGGGCGCCATACCTTATAGCGGGGCCGATCCCATGGTTGTCTTCGCCGATAACCGAAAAATCGTCGAGGCAACCTCGTGGAGGCCCCGATGGTCGTTGTCAGAAGGTCTCGCCGAGACCGTGCAGTGGTGGCGCAGCGGTTTGCAGCCCCTACAACGGCGCGCCTCGAACGACTTCGCGAGGGTATGACTGGGCGATCGCTGGCAGATTGCAAAGCGCCCATTCGCGCCGCGCCCGACAATCGCGCATTGCAGGCGTGTTTCGTGCGCGAAAAGCGCCGGCCGCTGTGAGCATCGGCTCCCATTTCCAGGCTCGTACGGGGCTGGCGCTCCGCTTGCTTGGACGCCGCCCGTGACGCCATCCATGCCCGCGTGCGCACCTTGCCCCAACCACGCGCTCCGCCGTTCTCGACGCCGCGGAATCGAGACGCTGCTGTCATGGTTCGGCTTTTACCCGTACCGTTGCATGGACTGCGGCGGCCGCCGCCTGCGGCGTAGTCTCGAGGATTCAAGGGCGACGGAAGGACACCTTACGAGCCACCGAACACAGTGAGGTTCGGTCACCTTGCGACGGCCAGGGAGCGTCTCCCGGCGTCGATCGGCATCAAGGTCGGCTCAGGCGTGCGGCGACCGTCGCGAGGAAGTCTTGATAGCGGAGCGGCTTGGCGATGTAGCCGTCGCACCCTGCCGCGAGAATGCGCTCTTCGTCTCCTTTCATGGCCAGCGCCGTGAGGGCGATCACCGGGATGCGGCGTGTCGCGTCGTCGAGCTTCAGTTGCGCGGTGGCTTCGAGGCCGTCCATGCCCGGCAGCTGGATGTCCATCAGGATCAGATGCGGTTGCTCGGCGCGCGCCAATGCCAGCGCGGCCTCTCCGTCCGTCGCGCTGAGCACGGTGTGCCCCGCCGACTTCAGCAGGAAGGTGGCCAACGTCATGTTGGTAGGATTGTCTTCGACGACCAGGACCGTTGCCATATCAAGCCGCCGGCTGACGACCCGACATGGCTCGTCGCACTTCGCTCGTGAAGCGCGCTGGGTCGAGGTTGCCTTTATCCATGATCGCCTTCACGGAGCCATTTAGCCTCTTGCGGTCCTCGGCGGTGATGTGCTTGGCGGTCAGGACGAGGATGGGGATGCGCGCCGTCTCGGCGCGCAGGGTGAGCGCCTCCACGAGGTCGAAACCGTTCACGTCCGGCATCATCAGGTCGAGCACGATCAAGTCCGGCAACTCCCTTTGCGCAGTCTCGATGCCCTCCCGGCCACCGTACGCGCGGAGCACCGAGCTCGCCATGCCGAGGACGCGGACCGCGATCAGTTCCACGGCCTTCGGGTCGTCGTCGACGACGAGGATCTTGAGCGAGTGGCCGCGCGCGAGCGGAAAGAGACCGAGGCCCACGAGCGCCTCATAGAGCTCTTGCCGGGAGATGGGCTTTTGCATGATCGCCGCGGCGCCCAGCGCGAAGCCTTTGCTATTGTCCGCCACGATCGAAATGATGACGACAGGAATGCCCGCGAGTGCCGGAACTTGCTTGAGCCGACCGAGGAGCTCCCAGCCGTCCATGCCGGACAGCATGATGTCGAGCGTGATCAGGGAAAGCGGCTGCTCCGCGGCGAGAACGAGCGCCTCCTCTGCGGAAGCCGCGTGGAGCACCTTGAAACCCTCCGCCTCGAGCTGCACGCGAATGAGCTCTGCAGACTTGAGATCGTCCTCCACGACGAGCGCCGTGGGGGGACCGGCCGGCGCGGAGGTCCGAAGAATGAAAGGCGCCTCGTCCGGAGCCGGCACCTCGGACCCCAACGCCGCCGTCGCGGCCCGGAGGGGCAACCAGACCGTGAAGCGAGAGCCCTCGTTCACGGCGCTCTCGACGCACACCGAACCGCCGTGCAGCTCGGCAAGGAGCTTGACCATGGCGAGGCCAAGCCCCGTGCCCTCGAATCTTCGTGCCAGGCCGCTGTCGATCTGACTGAAAGGCATGAAGAGTCGTTCGAGGCTCTCCGGAGGAATTCCGATGCCGCTGTCCGTGACGGCGATCTCGATGAACTCGGAGAACGCGCTCTCGGCGAGCGGGAACGTCCTTCCTTTCCAGTCGCCTACGAGCCGGCCGACTTCGCCGCGCGGAACACGCCGGACGCGCAAAGTCACGCGCCCCCCCTCGACGGTGAATTTCACGGCGTTCGAGAGCAGGTTGTACACAATCTGCTTGAGCTTCCTGCCGTCGACCTGAATGGCTCCCAGGTCGTCGAGGGACTCCAGGCTCAGGTGAATGCGACGGGCGGCGGCCTTTTCCCGGATGATGGAGAGGCTGTTCGCGAACAACGAAGACACATGAATGGGCTCGAGATCGAGCGTCATCTTGCCCGCCTCGACCTTCGACAGATCGAGGATGTCGTTGATGAGCGAAAGGAGGTGCTTGCCACTCCCGAAGATGTCCCCGATGAAGCCTCGCTGCTGCTCGGTCATCTGGCCCATCAGCCCGTCCTTCAGCACCTCCGAGAAGCCGATGATGGCGTTCAAGGGCGTGCGGAGCTCGTGCGACATGTTTGCGAGAAATTCCGACTTCATGCGGCTCGCGCCCTCGAGCTCGAGGTTTTTTTGCTGGAGCGTCCGCTCCACGCGCTTCAGCTCCGTCATGTCACGCGCCGCACCGAAGACGCCCTGCAGGCGCCGATCGCGGTCCTGGAAGGTCGTCGCGTTGTACGACACCACCGTGAGGGTGCCGTCCCGAGCGCGTGCCGTGAGCTCGTAGTTGGTGACGCGTCCCTCGTTGAGCACGCGGTGGATGCCTGCCTCGGCCCGGGAGGGGTCGACGAAATAGTTCTTGAACGGTGCCCCAATGAGCTCGTCGCGCGTGCACCCCGTCAGCGCCTCGGTCTGCCTGTTGACGTCGGTGATGATGCCCCGCGGATCGGTGGTCATCAGCGCATCCATGTTCGACTCGAGAAGCGAGCGCGTATAAAATTGCTGGTCGCGGAGCCGTTGATCGAGCCTCGCCCGCTCTTCTTCGACCTGCTGGCGCGAGGTGTTGTCGGTGCCGATGAGGAGGTAGCCGATGATTGTGCCCTGCGCGTCGCGGAGCGCCGTCACCGACACGACGGCTGGGAACCGACTTCCGTCCTTGCGGATGTACGTCAGCTCGTAGATGTCCTCGATCCCCCGGGAGGCCTTGAACACCAGCGCCTCNNATGCGCTCGGCGCCGACATTGAATAATTGAATGACTCCTTTTTCGTCCGTGGCGATGCTCGAGAAGTTCGCGCTGTTGAAGATGGCATTCTGAAGGGCCCCGGCCTTCGCCAACTCTTCTTCGGCGCGCTTGCGCGCGCTGTTGTCGGTACCGATGAGCAGGTAGCCGATGATGACGTCCTCCGTGTCGCGGAGCGCCGTCACCGACACGACGGCCGGGAACCGGCTTCCGTCCTTGCGGATGTACGTCAGCTCGTAGATGTCCTCGATCCCTCGGGAGGCCTTGAACACCAGCGCTTCGAAGCCAGGAGCGATTGGGGTCCCCAGTTCGAGGCTCAACGCCTTCGCGCGAGCGATGACTTCCATCGGGTCCGAGATCTGTGCGGGGGTGATCTCGTTCACGACGTCGGCGGCGACATAACCGAGCATTCGCTCGGCCCCCACGTTGAAAATCTGAATGACGCCGTTCGCATCGGTGGCGATGCTCGAAAAGTTGGCGCTGTTGAAGATCGCGCGCTGAAGCGCGGCGGTCGACAGCAACACCTCGGGGTGCCGGACGTCTTTCTTCGACGCGCCGGCGTGTGCGCCCTCGTGGGCAGGGTTCATTTATCCTCCGAGTCCGAATTTCCGGGCGACGCGGATGAGTGGCTCGCCGGCCGAGGCGCTCTTGGGGAAAGCAAGATGAGGGCCACGACGATCGACTGGCCGACAGAGTCGCTGCGCCGCTTCACCAAGACGGGGCCACGAACCCTCGCTCCGGTCTCGCAAACAGGTAGCCCTGGAGAAGGTCGCAGCCCAGAGCCGCGAGCATGTCCCGCTCCGCCGCCGTCTCGGCTCCCTCGGCGATGACGAGCATCCCCAGCTCGTCACAAAGCCTTTTCATCGATCGAACGATGCTTTGACGCCGCGGGTCCGTATCGACGCCGCGAATGAGGGACATGTCGAGTTTCGCAAACTCGGGCTCGAGCTGGGTGAAGCTACTGAGCCCGGCGTATCCGGCGCCGAGATCGTCGATGGCGATCCGAAAGCCCAGCGCCTTGAGCCGGGCCACGCATCCCGGGACGTTGCGGACCCCGTGCAGGGACGCGCGTTCCGTGACCTCCAAGACAACCCGGTTCGCGAGCTTCGACAGGGGTGCCTCGGCCGAATAGAGGTCCTCGTCGTCGAGATCGGCCGAGTGCAGGTTGACGAACAGGGCGGCCCCCGCCGGCGCCTCGTGCGCCGCTCCGGCGACGTGGGCACGAACTGCTCGACCGATTTCGTGCAGGCGCCCCAACCTCTCGCCCGCGTCGAGGATCTCCGCGGGGCTCTTCATCTGCGGCTCGCCCGATCGCAGAAGCGCCTCGTAGCCGAAGACGCGCCGCTCGCCCCAGCTGACGATCGGCTGAAAGGCCATCCATAGGAGCTCGAGGGCCGACGAAAAGCGAACCTCGAGCGCGGCATGCTCGCCGAGCCGCATCCGCCCGCTCTCGCGAAGCTCCATCGCCTCGCGTTTGAGCTTGGCCATCCCATGCAGCCGGGCGGCGCGGAGCACCGTCTCCCAGAGCTCCTGACTGGCGACGGGCTTCGCCAAGTATCGAAAGGCGCCGTACTCGACGGCCCGGACCGCCGATTCGAGACTGGGCTCACCGGTCATCAGGATGACCGGCACATCGAGATCGTGTACGCGCACCACCTTGAGAAACTCGATCCCCGTCATCTCGGGCATCGTGACGTCGCTGACGATCACGTCGAACGAGCCCGCCTTGACTTGCTCGGCCGCCTCCCTGCCATTGGAGGCGGTGGTCACGGCCACGCCATGGCGTGTCAGCACGCTCTGGTAGGCACGCCTCACCGCCGGATCGTCGTCCACGAGCAGCAGGCGAAAGCGGGCATCCTCAGGCATTGCTCTCTCCGTTCAGCGACATGAACGGACCTCCGCGCACTCGGTTGCGGCCGCCGGCTTTGGCTTCGTAAAGTCGCTTGTCGGCGAGCGCGACGAGCGTTTCCGCGGTCGCCTTCGGCCCGCATTCGGACAGTGAGGCGACGCCGATGCTCACGGTCGTCTGGATCGCCCGTGAGTCCCATGGAATCGAAAACTGCTCGACGTTTCGGCGGATGCGCTCGGCCATCACGCCCACGTTCTGCAAGTCGATTCCTCGGACCAGCACCACGAACTCCTCGCCGCCGTAACGCGCCAGGGCGTCCTCGGCGCGGATGGACTTCGCGGCCTGCGCCACAACGGCCCGCAAGACGACGTCGCCGGCCAGGTGACCGAAGGTATCGTTGACCCGCTTGAAGTGGTCGAGGTCGAGCATGGCGAGGCTGAGAGCCGTTTCGTGACGGTTGGCGTAGGCGACCTCGGACGCGAGCCGTTCGCCGACGTATTTGCGGTTGTACGCGGACGTGAGCGCGTCGCGGGTCGATCCGTCGTAGAGCTTGCGCGCCAGTGCCTCTTCGTCGGGGGCGATGAAGGCGAAGCGAAGGACCGCCTTCGAGCCCAGTTGCACGCGGTCGCCGTCGGCCAGATCGACGAGCGCGACTCTGTGACCGTTCAAGAGGATGCCGTTGGTCGAGCAGAGGTCTTCGAGGACGTAGCGTCCGCGCTCGCGGATGATGCGTGCGTGTCTTCGGCTGATGCCCACGTCGTCGACGTGCACGTCAGCATCGCGGCTGCGACCTATTACCGTCTCGTCCTGGTCGAGCGGGAAAAGCTGTCCAGCATTGAGCCCCACGAGAACCTTGAGCAGCGGCCGATCGGGGGACGGGACGACCACTGGGGCCGCAACGGAGGTATCTGTCCCCCGTTGGGTAGCGAGGTCGGCGCCGTACCAGTCGGTCGCGGTGCTCGGCTGCGACGACAGGCCGCCCTTGGACGGTTCGGGCCTGGACGACGACACAGCTACCACCGCCTCGCGTCGAAACGCCTCTGCGGCGGTCGAAGCTCGTCATGTGCAGGCATTGCCCCCACCTCGTCTCCCCGGACAAGCGCCCCACAGCATGCACCCGCTCGCTAGTGCAAGGAGCAAGCCCGTAACGCCGAGGGCGCGCTGATTTCCGGCGACGGACGGTGACGTCGAAAATACGCGGCTTGGATGGCTCTCAGGGAGAATCCGGTGACCCGGAGTAGCCTCAAGCTTCAAAAGCTTAAGCCCTCGGCCGCTACGCGGGCCCCTTGTTCTGCGTTGCTTCTAGCAAATCGCCTTGGCGGAAAACAAAGAGCCATCCTGCTCCGACCATCCGTTGTCGCGCGGCTCACGGGCCTTCTTCAGCGCCGCTCCCGCACGGCAAAGTCCGCGCCGAACGCCTCACCGGACGTCGACGATGCTCACTGGCTCGGGGCGGGTCCAAGGGGGCTTCGGGATTCGTCTGAGCGTGTGGCCTATGCCATAGGTCGGCCGGCGGCCGCGAGGGGCTTCCACACGTTCATTGATATTTCTCCTTTGGGCTGAGAGCTCGCAGCTTCTGCAGATCACACCAAAGATGCAGGCCTTGCGCGTTCAGACCGACGAGCTGGCGCTTCGGTGAGACGAGTCGTGCTGCCCGTACGACGTTCGGCGAACCGCGTGGGAGCGTAAGCTTGGCGACCTCGGCGGTGTTACCAGCGCACCCATCAGCCCCGCAGTCGGAGGCGTCGCGCGGATCGCTGGTGCGGGAGTGGCTCGCCAGGTCAAGCCGCCAGAGCGCCGACCTTCCGCGAAGTCATCCGCGTGAAACGGAAACCCGGTACGCTGAGGCTCACGTGGTGAGCGATTCGACTTCGGATCCCTTTCGCGACCTATCCGAAGCGCTACTTGGACAGGTGTTGCCGGGGACGGATGGGCGGCTCTACCCGCTGCGCGAGCGCCTCGGCGAAGGCGGTCAGGGCTGGGTCTTTCGCGCGACCTGGAACGGCAGCGTCGACGTCGTCGTGAAGGTGCTCCGGCCCGACACGGCGACGGGCGAGGCGCTGGCGCGCTTTCAGCGCGAAGCGCAGGTGCTGCGCACGCTCTCACAGCAACCGTTCCCCAACCCCCACCTGGTCCGCTTCTACGATCACGCGTACGCCACGGTGGACGTCGCCGCGACGGGCCAGTCCTGGGACCTGCCGTTCACCGTCCTCGAGCTCGTTGACGGCGAGAGCCTCGAGACAGCGATCGAACAGGCGCAGCCCCACGGCCTGGGCCTCGAGCGCGCCCGCCGGATCCTCCGCCATACCGTGCTGGGGCTCGAAGACGTGCACGCGCGCAACATCGTGCACCGCGATCTCAAACCATCGAACATCCTGCTCTCGCGATCGACGGGCCGCGAGATCGCCAAGGTGACCGACTTTGGCATCGCCAAGGTGCTCGGCGTGGACATGCAGCGCACGAGTGCCCTCGCCGGCGCCACCGTCGGTTACGCCCCGCCCGAGCAATTCGAGAACGGCAACCCGCGCGTCTGCCCCCAGACCGACGTGTTCTCCCTCGCAGCCATCTTCTACGAGACGGTCACCGGCAAGCCCGCGTTCCCGATCGATTCCGGCGCGCACATCGCCCTCGCCATCGTGCGTATGATGACGGCGCCGCGGCCCTCGCTCGCCCGGGACCGCGACAGGCTCCCGCGCGAGCTCGCCGATCGTCCCGACGTCGTCGCGGCGGTCGACGCCGAGCTGTCGCGCGCCCTGTCTGCAGAGCCTGCGGATCGCCATCCCACGGCGACCGTTCTGTTCGAAGCGATCGAGCGAGCGCTCCTGGCCCTCGGCAGCACCCCGAGCATTCCGCCAAAGCGCCCGAGCCGCGGCATCCTGGTCCGATCAAGCCGTCCCCCCGGCGACGACCCGGCGCTAGACAAGACGGTGAGCGCCCAGACGCGCCAGTCCGTGCCGCCCATCATGGCGCCGGCGACGATACGAGGCCCCGGGTCGTTCCCGCGCGACGTCGCGAAGGCCACCGCGCTCGCCTGGCGCCGCGTGACGGATCCCATCGCGCCAAGCGAGTTCCGTGCGATCAGCGTCTCCTTCGCCGGCGGGCGCGCCGCCGCGCTCGGAACCCACGGCGCAGCGCTGTGGATGCAAGGACGCTGGAACGCGTTGCCGTTGCCTCCGGACATGGACCCCGCGTCGGCGCGTGCCTTCGCGTGGCTCGACGAGCGCATCTTCGTGGCCGGGGTCGGCCCACACGTCGTCGCGCTCGAGCGAAACGGCCCCCCGACGAGGTGGTACGTGGACGCTCCGTCGGCGACGTTCCACGGGGTATTCGCCGATGCCTCCGGCGTGCTCTTGGCGGGCGCGCGCCCCACGCCCGCAGGCCCGCAGGGCCTCGTCGCCGAGATCCGGTGGAATGCGCCACCTCGAACGACCGACATCCCGGGCTGCGGCCCGCTCTGCGGCGTGGTCCGATTCGCCGATGGCGGCGTCCTCGCGTGTGGCGAGGGCGGGGCGCTCGCCATGGTTCGTCACGATGGCTACCCGCCCCAGGTCATCCACCCGTGTGCGCCGTCGCTCAGGGCGCTCATTGCGGCGCCAGACGGATCGGCGGCGGCCGTGGGTGACGGGGGCTTCGTGTTCCGCATCGCGTCGCCGCTCGCCGCCGAGCTCGAGGCGATCCAGACGACACGCGCGCTCTTGGCGCTCGCGCGCGGGCCCGACGGGACGCTGTGGTGCGCGGGCGAGGCGGGGCGCGTTTTGCGGCGAACGGGGACGGGATGGACGCGCGTGGATGCCGACGGCGTGGGCATGCGCGTCATCGCCTTGCATGCGACGGCGCAGCGAGTCCTGGTGTTTTGCGACGATGGGTCGGCGTTCGAGGGGACGGCGCGGTAGAGGATCGGAGAGAGCCCTCCGGCATCCCTGCGCGTCACCGATGTTACTCCCGGGCCATGCTGGGCCGACTTAACCTCACCGCATGACCGACGACAAAAACATCGCCAAGACGATCACGATCGACCAAACCCCGGCGGAAGTCTTCGCCGCCATCAACAACGTGCGCGCGTGGTGGCCAGGAGAATTCGACGGCCCTACCGAGAAGCTCGGCGACGAGTTCACCTACCGCTACAAGGAAGTGCACTACAGCAAGCAAAGGATCACCGAGTCGATCCCCGGCAAGAAGGTGACGTGGCTCGTTGTCGACTCTCGCCTCAACTTTCTCGCGGACAAGGGCGAGTGGAACGGGACGACGATCACCTTCGAGATCGCCCGGAAGGGCGGCAAAACCGAGATGCGATTCACCCACGTGGGGCTCGTGCCGGCGCGCGAGTGCTACGGCGTCTGCTCGAACGCGTGGGGGTCGATTGTCGAGGGCTTGCGGAAGTTGATTGTGACGGGGAGAGCGCAGCCCAACGCGTCCCTCGGATAGCTCCTGGATGGGCGATTCAGTCGTGTTCGCAGTTGAGGCAACTGGCGCCCCATAGGCCGGAACCGCCATAATTCGGGGCGAGACCGTAGCCGCCGTCCAATCGCAGATAATTGGTGGCGGCCCCGCCCTCGGGGCCCGGCGAGCCACCGTCATTGCAGGACGCGAAGGACGTGCCGCCGATGCCGGTGCAAAGGTCCTCGGCGCCGTTCCATACGCCATTCGTGAACGACAACGTGGAGGTGTCGTAGTTGGCCTTGAGCACGCCCGCGAAGTTGCCGCCCGCGCCATCGCAAATGGCGAGTGGATCGGTGCTGGCTTTGCCGCCACCATCCTGGATCACGCCAATGGCGCAGTAAGTGCACTCGATCCAGCCATTGTCGAGGACCTGCTTCGCGCAATCGAGGGTGCCGGTCATCGTGCAGTAATAGGGAAACAAGCCGTCCGCGGTGCCCGTAATGATTCCGCCCGAAAGGGTGAAGACGTCGCTGCAGCTCTCCGTGATGTCGCCCTCGCCCTGGGTTTGGATCGTGCACTGCTGGTTGGAGTCTCCCTGCTGATCCAGCGTCAGCTCGATGTTGCCGGTCACGGGGATGCCGATGCCAACGACCGTAATATGGGACGAGTAGGTCCCCGTGAACGTGCCCTGGTAAAAGCCGGCCTTGCACGCGCTGTCGGAGTACATCGTGGGCTTCGCGTCGGGGGTGTCGATGTGAATGAAGCCGCCGCTGCCGCTGCCGCCACCGCCAAAGGTTGGCGGGGTGGAGCCGCCGTCGTCACCACCGCCGCCACCCAAGGGTCCGCTGCTGCCGCCCGTGAGCGGGTCGCCGCTGCCACTACAGGCGATGGCCGCAGGCACCACCAGCGAACCGACAACTATCCATCTCCATAATGCACGCATTCGATCCTCCGATCCCACGTTCGAATACGGTGCCGGGCGTCGCTGTGCCGCTCGAAGCAGCGGTCGAGACGCCATAGTGACAACATCAGAATAGTGCAGTATGCGCGAAACGGTGCGCACTGGCCCAGGCCGGCGCCGCACATGCCAACGCGTGCGTCCCCGGGTGCCAATCAGTTGTCCGGCCGGGCCAATTCGGGAATCACCGGGCGAACCTCCCGAAGTAGTCCGATGGGGACAAATAGTAGTCCGCTTGGGACTATCGAAAACGAGGTGGGCTTTCGCTGCGAGAAGGACCCCGACCTCAAGCTCGGTACCGTGTCGCGACATGAGGCGAATTGGGTGTGGTCGTCCCCAAACTCGGCAAGCGCTCGGTTGTCGAGCCCACGCGACCCGTGCTGCGCGCGCGGGTCCTCTAGCTGCGGGCTGCGCAGAGCGTGTCCACCGTCCGCAACGACGTCAACGCGCTGACCCGTGCCTGCAAGGACGCGATCGCCCAGCGATGGATCTCTCAGACGCTGGCGCGGCGGGCGAGGCCATCGACTACCTGCTCGGGCAGTCACCACGGACGACGCGCGGCCGCCCCTACACCGCTCCGCCAATGAACGAGCTGGCGCGCGCCGTCGCCCTGCTTGCGCTGGCTTTGCCGGAGCGCGCCGACGTGCCATCCTCGACGCCCTCGGCACCCGTTGAATCGTCCCCCGAATCGTCGCCGCAACCTCAGAAGATGCCGGTGAGAAAAAGCACAAGCGAAGGTTAGTTCATGACACTTGGAGGAGTGGCCGAGTGGTTTAACACTACTGCCGCAGCTTTCTTGTCCATCTCCGCGTTGATCTGCGATTACGCGGCATGACCTACCGCCTCGATGGCGCCGGCCAGCGCCGCCTCGATCGCTACTTCGACAAGATCGGCTCTGTTCTCCGTCGCCGCGACCGGCGTGAGTCGTTCGCGCTCTACGCCATCGGCCTTTTCAGTGATGCCGAGCGCAAAAGCATCGAACCGATCGCAGCGATGGCGTGCGGCGATGAGGAACTTTGCCGCGCGTATCACGACCAGCTGCTTCATTTCGTCGGCGTCTCGCCATGGTCGGACCGGGACGTGCGGTCGTGCGCGTCGCGCTACGCGCTGTCGGCGATGACGACGCACGAGACGATCGACGACTGGATCATCGATGACACGGGCTTTCCCAAGCAGGGAGACAAGTCGCCCGGCGTGCAGCGCCAGTACAGCGGCACGTTGGGAAAGACGGGGAACTGTCAGATCGGGGTCAGCGTGACGATCGCGACGCCCACCCTGCACCTGCCCATCGACATGGACCTGTACCTGCCGAGAAGCTGGACCGACGATCGCGCGCGCTGCCGCGCGGCACATGTCCCCGACGACATCGGCTATCGGCCCAAGTGGCAGATTGCGCTCGACCTGATTCGGCGCAACGTCGAGGCGGGCGTCCCGATCGGGGTGATGCTCGCCGACAGCGGCTATGGCGACGTCGGTGATTTCCGCGCCGGCGTGCGTGCGCTCGGCTTCGACTACGCGCTGGACGTGAGGAAGCACACGCGCGTGGTGATCGTGTGCGACGACGGGCGCGACACCGATCCGATGAGCGTCGAGACCGTCTCGGAGATCGTCGGCGAGAACAGCTACCGGAAGGTGACGTGGCGACAGGGCAGCAAACGCGCGCTGAGCGCCCGTTTCGCGACGCTTCGAGTACGACCGGTCACCGACAACGACACGCGCGGCGAAGAGCAGTGGCTCGTTATGGACAAGGACAAGCGCGGAGGCCCTGTCGAGCACTACGTCCTGGCCACCCTGCCCAAGACGATGTCGTGCAAGCAGCTCGTGGGACGGATCAAGCAACGTTGGCGCACCGAGCGAGTCTACGAAGATCTCAAGGGCGAGTTGGGCCTCGACCACTTCGAGGGACGCACCTACACCGGCTGGCAACACCACGTCAGCTGTGTCCTCGCCTGCTACGCCTTCCTCGTCGCCGAGCGCGCACGAGCTTTTCCCCCCGAGGCCGGACCGACGCGTCGAAACGACCAGGTCCAAGACGCGGCCTGAGCGCCACTTCGCCGACTCGATCGTCACCTTCCGCATCGCCATCATGCACTCGCTCGGTCGCTGGCTTCCGCGATGTCCGTGCTGCCTGCGGCGATCGTCACGCATCCGCGCGCCCAGGCGAAGGCTGCGGCAGTAGTG
>PLIR01000440.1 GCA_003139415.1 Myxococcales bacterium
GCTCGACCCGCCGCTGCACGAGTTCTTGCCCACGGAGGCCAAGCAGCTCGAGCAGCTCTCGCGGACGATGGGCGTCTCGGTGCCAAAGCTCGCCCAGCGCACGAAGGATTTGCACGAGTACAATCCGATGCTCGGGCACCGAGGCGTCCGCCTGGCGATCACCTTCCCCGAGATCTACGCGATGCAGGTCCGCGCGATCCTGGAGGCCGCGCTGCAAGTCGCGAGCGAGGGCACCGAGGTGCTGCCGGAGATCATGATCCCGCTCGCGATCACGCGCGCGGAGCTCGAGCGCATGCGCGCGATCGTCGACGAAGTGAGCGGCGAGGTCTTCGGCCTCGCGGGCAAGAGCATCGCGTTCTCGTTCGGCACGATGATCGAGCTGCCCCGCGCGGCGCTCCTCGCCCGCGAGCTCGCGCACCCGGCGGAGTTCTTCTCGTTCGGCACGAACGACCTGACGCAGGCGACCATGGGCCTCTCGCGCGACGACGCCGGCAAGTTTTTGCCCGCGTACGTCGAGACGGGCATCTTGCCGAGAGACCCGTTCGTCTCCCTCGACCAGGAGGGGGTCGGCCTGTTGGTCGAGACGGCCGCCGCGGGCGGGCGCGAGACGCGGCCCGGGCTCAAGCTCGGGGTCTGCGGCGAACACGGGGGAGACCCGCCAAGCATCGCCTTCTTCCAGAAGATCGGCCTGAGCTACGTGAGCTGCAGCCCCTTCCGGGTTCCCATCGCGCGCCTGGCCGCGTCGCAGGCCGCGCTGCGCGCTGGGGGCCAACGCGGCGGTCACGGGACGGCGTAGGCTGCGGCGCGTCCGATGCGCCCGAGGCCCCTGCGGCTCGACCTCGACGTCACGGACCTGGCACCGGGCGGTGCGGGCGTGGCTCACGCCGAGATCCAGGGCGAGCGACGGGCGGTGTTCGTGCGCCATGCGGCACCGGGCGATCGCGTCCGCGCCGACGTCGATACGTCGACGCGACCCGCGCGCGCCAGGCTCCTGGCCGTGCTGTCGGGAGGACCCGACCGCGTCCCCTCGCCGTGTCGGTGGTCCGAGAAGTGCGGCGGCTGCGACTGGATGCACCTGTCGCTCGAAGGGCAGGCGCGCGGGCACGTGGAGCACATTCGCGCGGCATTGCCCGCACCGTGGCGCGACATCCCGATCGACTCGCACCGGGCGCCGGCCGCCCTCGAGCACCGTGTACGGGCGCGCGTCCACGTCCGCTGCGGCCGGAGCGGGCGGGCCGTCGTAGGGATGCACGGGGCCGGGACGCACGACCCGGTGGAGGTGGATACCTGCGCCGTCCTCGATCCCGCCCTCGAGATCGTCCGGGGCCAGCTCGCGGCCTTGTTGGAGGGCGCGCACGGACGCGGCGACGTCCAGATGGCCCTCGGCGCGGGCCGGCGTCCGGTGCTGGAGATCCGTTGGGACGGCGAAGTTGCGCGCCAGGTCTTCGGAAGGCTCGAGGACGCGGTCGCGTCGCGGGTCATCGCCGGCGCGAACGTCATCGCGGGTGCCGTTCGCCGGCCAGCCGTCATCGGCGATCCGACGCCGTGGATGACGGGCGGCGATGGACGCCCGCTACGCCTGAGTCCCGGCGGATTCGGGCAGGCCACGGAGCCGATGAACGCGACGCTCGCGAACCATGTGGCGGAGCTCGTTCGCCGCTGGCACGTCGGGAAAGCCGTGGAGCTCTATGCGGGGGCCGGCAACCTCAGTGTCGTACTGGCCCGCGAGGTGGGCGAGCTCGTGTGCGTGGAGTCCGATCGTGGCGCGTGCGTGGCCGCCCAGGCGAACCTGGGCGATCGTGGGCTCGACGCCACGACACGCGTCGTGTTGGCGGACGCCGACACGTACGCGTTTGGTCCCGCGACCCGCATGGTGGTTCTGGACCCTCCGCGCACGGGTGCCCGGGCCGTGGCCGAGCGCCTGGCAAACGCGCGGACTCCCTACATGGTGTACGTCTCGTGCGACCCCCCGACGCTGGGCCGCGATCTGGCTCTGCTGAGGGACACGCATGTGCCCGTCTGCATCGCCGCATTCGAGATGTTCCCGAACACGAGTCACGTCGAGGTGGTCGTCGCCCTCGAGCGCGCCGCCCCCACGATTTTCGGCGGCCGGTGAGGGGCGATGCGCATCCGGATCGACGCGCGCCTGAGGTCCGAAGCCGCCCGCCTCTCTTTCCGGTTTGCCTGCGAGGACTGCGTTCACTTCGCCCCGAGCGCGGCGGGCGACGGGGGACGATGCTCGCTCGGCCACCCCCCCGAGCCGCGCCGCGCCGCGATGAACGTCGTAGAGGGGGGCGACGAGGGCTACCTCGAAACGTGCAAGGACTTCGATCTCGTGTGACGTTGCTGGCGCTTGCCGCGATCCCACCCGCCCACGCTCATCACGCTCGTCCGGGCGGCTCTACGCCGCCACGAGCTCCTCCCGCGCGGCTCGTCGGTGCTGGTCGCTGTCAGCGGGGGCCCCGACTCGATGGCCCTGCTCCATGTGCTCGCCGGACTGCGCCGCGAGCTGGGCTTTGGCCTGTTTGCCCATGGGATTGACCACGGCTTGCGAGCCGAAGCACCCTTGGAGCTCGACGCTGCCGCCTCTTTCGCCAAGGAGCTCGACGTTCCTTTCGGACGCTCGCGCGTCAACGTCGACGCCGGCGGCAACCTCCAGGCGCGGGCGAGGACGGCGAGGTGGGACGCCCTCGAGGCCGCCGCGCGCTCCGCAGGCGCCGCGCGGATCGCGACGGGGCACCACGCGGATGACCGGGCCGAGACGCTCCTCATTCGTGTCCTCCGCGGCACGACCACTCGCGGCCTCGCCGTGCTCCCGCCCCGCGACGGGGACCGCATCCGCCCGATGCTCCAGGCCCGGCGAAGCGACGTCGACGCCCACGTTCGCCGGCATCGCGTACCGCACAGCCTCGACCCCTCGAACCGCGACCCGCGCTTTCTGCGCGTCCGGGTCCGGCAAGAAATCCTGCCCGCCCTCGAACGCCTGAACCCACGTGTCGTGGAGCACATGTATGCCCTCGCCGACGACGCGGGGGCAATCGACCACGGGCGCGTCCCTCGACTTTCGACTCGCTCGAGCTAGCTGCGACGGATTGTCGGTGTTACGCATCTACATCAAGAGTAAAATGGCCAAGTCGGACTGAGCCGGACGCGAGCCAACACTGCGCGCGCGGGGATGCCGGCTCCCGACGAAGACGAGGTCGAAGGTGAAGCAATCGCACAAGACTCTGCTGCTGTGGGTGCTCCTGATCGTCATGTTCCTGGCGATCTGGAAGATGCTCGAGCCAGGTGAACGTAGGCAGCAGGTCAGCTTCAGCGAGTTCGTGTCTTGGGTCCACCAAGGCCAGGTGCCCGAGGTCCGCGTCAAAGAGCGCGAGTACTCGTTCACCCACATCGTCGACGGCAAGAACCAGACGGTCGAGACGCTCGGCCCGGTCGCCGACGAAGCCCTCATCCAGGACCTCGAGTCGAACCCGCTCGCGAAGGACGGCAAGTTCAAGGTCTACTTCGAGAAGGACGACACGACGCCCTTCTGGTCGTCGACGCTCGTGACGCTGCTGCCGATGCTCTTCATCGGCATCATGTTCTTCCTCTTCATGCGCCAGCTGCAGGCCGGCGGCGGCAAGGCCATGTCGTTCGGCAAGGCCAAGGCCCGGATGCTGAGCGACTCGCAGAACAAGGTGACGTTCGCCGACGTCGCAGGGATCGACGAGGCCAAGGACGAGGTCGAGGAGATCATCGCCTTCCTCAAGGACCCGAAGAAGTTCACCAAGCTTGGGGGACGCATTCCCAAGGGCGTGTTGATGATGGGTCCGCCGGGGACGGGCAAGACGCTTTTGGCCCGTGCCGTGGCGGGGGAGGCCCACGCGGCGTTCTTCTCGATCGCGGCGTCGGAGTTCATCGAGGCG